>NZ_POPB01000001.1 GCF_002964045.1 Streptococcus suis
GCGTTTAAAACCTTGTCTTTATCCTTTAGAAATGTCTTAAATACTGTCTGGAAAATTGGATTAACAGCGGTTATTTCCTGTTCGATAAGTTCGAAGAAATGATCTGAATTTTTCTCTTGGAAATGGAATAAGAGAAGTTGATAGAGTTCATAGTGCTGTCGTAGTTCCTCGGAGAAAGACAGGAGTTTTTCCAGTATTTCCTGAAT
>NZ_POPB01000010.1 GCF_002964045.1 Streptococcus suis
AGAAGAAAATATATTTGGTTTACATTAGTTTGAGTGGCAATACAGAAAGTTTTGTGAAACGCCTAAAGTCCTTTTTCCAATTTCAAACTGACTGGGAGATTGAACTGGTCCATGTTAAAGATTTGGTCAAGCAGGATATTCCTTTCTATCAGCTAGATGCACCCTTTGTCGCCTTTTTACCAACCTACTTAGAAGGTGGAAATGGAGTGGACAACGGAGATGTGGAAATTCTGACCAATCCTCTCGGAGATTTTATCGCTTTGGG
>NZ_POPB01000100.1 GCF_002964045.1 Streptococcus suis
AATCGGTTCACGCTGGATTCCTTTGTCTGTTTACGGAAAATTTGCCCAAGAAACCTTTATGGGGAAAGCCTATGAACTGTCAGACCAAGAAGTAACAACAGTCCTTGAAGTCAGTCCCATTGACGGAGTTATCACTTACCAATCTAAGTTTGCCTATACCTATTCCAACGCAACGGATAGGAGTTTAGGTGTACCAGGTTCTCGTTATAATAGTGGTCGTAAAATATTTGAAAATCTCCTGAATTCCAATCAACCAACCATCACAAAACAAATTGTCGAAGGGG
>NZ_POPB01000101.1 GCF_002964045.1 Streptococcus suis
ATGGTCGATCATACACATATCCACCGCAGACATGGAGAACTCCTCTGGGATTTCCCCTTTAATCGAACGACGTTCTTCGCCAAATGGGAGATCATAGAGATTGTACTTCCAACGACAAGACTGAGAGCAGCCGCCGCGGTTAGCATCGCGTTTGCTCATGTGGTTGGAGAGGACGCAGCGGCCTGAGTAGGAGATACACATGGCTCCGTGAACAAAGGCTTCAATCTCCACGTCTGTGCGTTTGCGGATTTCAGCCACCTCTTCCATGGTCACTTCACGGGCTA
>NZ_POPB01000102.1 GCF_002964045.1 Streptococcus suis
GTGGGTAAATCCACCGTGGAGATTATGGAGCCTTTTTGAGTGTAGAAAAAAAGTCCCATATGACCTATAATGAAAAGCGACTAAACAACTCATTAGAAAGGGTTCATATGGAATAAATCAAGAGTCAGGGAAGTGACTCTTGATTCCTGAGCCTAAAAATAAAAAAGCGAAGATCATACCACAGAACTAATCGGAATCAAAGATAAAAACATTAAAATTCTCTTCGTTTTGAAACATCAAACCCATCTAGAAATCAGGGCAAAGCTAGATTACGACAGTCCTAGC
>NZ_POPB01000103.1 GCF_002964045.1 Streptococcus suis
GTATTTATTTCGATTCTCCTATCGGGAAGTTTATTCGTTTACAATACGCCAATTATGGATACACCAGATGAGAATGTTCATTATGCAAGAGCTCTCTATCTTAGTGATGGACATCTCTACGTTCCTGAAAAGTTAGAACAGAGCAAAATTGCAGATGATATTATAGATGTTGAAGCTGTATTTAAACAACCGCTTGTATTGACCGATTTAGAAGATGAAGAGGTTGCAGAAGAGAAAGTCACATATTCTGGGATTGTAAAAACAAATGGATATGCTTTTATTTCT
>NZ_POPB01000104.1 GCF_002964045.1 Streptococcus suis
CGATATCAAACTTTTGATGAATTTTGATATTGCACGCTATGTTACTCTTGACGTTGAGGAAAAAGATTATATTTTAGACTTAGTTTGTAATCTGATTGATGAGCAAGGATTAGCTAATGTTCGAGAGTTGAAAAGATTTATTAATCAACATGGTGGGGAATATGGTATCCCTAGTATGAAAATTGTAAATGAGGTTATTCGTTCGCATACAGGATTGGTAAGGTTATATTTTGATGGTGTTTATCAAGAACGGAAATATGGTCAGAATGTAGATATGGAAACGGGG
>NZ_POPB01000105.1 GCF_002964045.1 Streptococcus suis
ATATCCTCATCCGTCAAACTTTCAAGAGGATTAAGAACATCCAACTGAACCCCAGTCTCTTTAGCAAGTGTTTCTGCAACAGATTTTGACGCATTTTCTTCAAAATAGATATACTTAATACCATATTTATTGATATACTCTGTCAATTCTGCTAGACGTGATGGAGTCGGATCCTCATCTGCAGCAACACCTGTAATAGAAACTTGTTTCAAACCATAGTCCAAAGCTAAATATGCAAATGCAGTATGTTGTGTAACAAAGTATTTCTGTTTCGCAGCAGATAATG
>NZ_POPB01000106.1 GCF_002964045.1 Streptococcus suis
TTCCGATCATACGGAATCTGAAGCAATAGATAGGCTATATCGAAAAATAGTCTTTCGTTTTAATTTAACTGCTCAATCTATTTATATTAATACAGCAACCATCGACTCTATCGGTGTTGTGGACGGTCATCTTGAATTATTACTAGCAGATGGAAACGCATGGCTCCCTGACACTGAACAAGACCATCTTCTCAAACTCCAAGAAAAGCTGAACAACTACATCCACTTTATCGAAAGTAAGCAGTATGTGGACAGCTACGGGGATGACTTTACAGAAAAGGTTATCA
>NZ_POPB01000107.1 GCF_002964045.1 Streptococcus suis
AAATTTTAGAAAAGAGAAGGAAAAATGGATTTTAGGACCAGAATTGACAATCAGATTTTTGGTGTTCGGGCGACTGCATTGATTATAAAAGATGGGAAAATATTTCTCACCAAGGACGCTAAGGGGCGTTATTATACCATTGGTGGTGCAATTGCAGTCAACGAAACGGCACAAGATGCGGTTGTTCGGGAAGTCAAAGAAGAATTAGGTGTTGACAGTTGTGTCAACCAGCTAGCTTTTGTCGTTGAAAATCAGTTTACACATGAAGGCATAGATTTTCACAATAT
>NZ_POPB01000108.1 GCF_002964045.1 Streptococcus suis
TGTTGAATAAACATGTGTTTTTGACCAATCAAAAACTTGAGTAAGTTCTTGCCAGTAATCAACTTCCTCAAAAGGTAAGTTTTCAACTGGTGCTCCTGTCACGATGAGCCCATCAAAATAGCTATCCCTGACCTGCTCAAAAGTCTTATAAAACTGCTTCAAATGGTCCGAGTGTGTATTTTTGGACTCGTGACTAGCCATGTAGAGAAATTCAACCTCTAGCTGTAAAGGAGTGTTAGCCAAAAGACGGAGCAACTGAGTCTCCGTCACGATCTTCTGTGGCATGA
>NZ_POPB01000109.1 GCF_002964045.1 Streptococcus suis
CAGTATACGCTCGTGTATCTCCAGAACATAAGGTTCGTATCGTTAAGGCTTGGCAAAATGATGGTAAGGTTGTTGCCATGACTGGTGACGGTGTTAACGATGCGCCATCACTTAAGACAGCCGACATCGGTATCGGTATGGGTATCACAGGTACGGAAGTTTCGAAAGGTGCCTCTGATATGGTCCTTGCAGATGACAACTTTGCAACTATCATTGTGGCGGTTGAAGAAGGACGTAAAGTCTTCTCAAACATCCAAAAAACCATCCAGTATCTCTTGTCAGCCAAC
>NZ_POPB01000011.1 GCF_002964045.1 Streptococcus suis
GAAGTTGCCTTGCCTGATTGAAACAGTCTGGGGGACTGTTTCAAGTCAATGCCTAGAAACAAGAAAGCATTGAGTTATGCCTGCGGCTTTTGAAGCGAACTTGGTTCGCACTATCTCCAGCCTTCAAAGGTTCCCCAAACCTTTGAAGCGAGTACTAAAAGCAAACTAAAAGACTATAAAAGGAAAATCATGTCTTATACGGTAAATTTCAAAGAAGTCGAAACGACAGGCTTGGAAACTAGTCCAGTCGCAGAAGTCTTGACCG
>NZ_POPB01000110.1 GCF_002964045.1 Streptococcus suis
ATTGTTCAACTACGGTTTCACACAAATTGGTGAGATTCTGCATATTGATTGGTTGATGGAAAACTTATTGGTACAAGAAAATACTGTTATTCCAGCTGTACTTTTTGTGGCTCTTTGGCAAGGGTTGGCGATGCCAGTCATCATCTTCTTGTCTGGTTTACAAAGTATTCCAGAAGATGTGAAAGAAGCAGCTGCAATCGATGGTGCAAGTCGTTCTCAACAGTTCTTCAACATTGAGCTTCCATTCTTATTGCCATCTATCAGTATGGTTTTCATCTTGGCTATGA
>NZ_POPB01000111.1 GCF_002964045.1 Streptococcus suis
CATGGATGTCTTTCCCACTCCCACTCTTCTACAGAATCATTAGATAAATTCGGCATCTGCAATTGCCTGTTTAACCACCTCTAGAGGCAAATGAACCAACTCACAGCCCTTTTCTTTATACAAGTACTGAGCATAGTCATCCATGTGGTATTCATTGATATAGACAACCCGCTTACAACCAACCTGTAACAATTGCTTGGAGCAGTTGAGACATGGGAAATGGGTCACATAGGCAGTAAAACCTTTTGGAATTCCCCGTTCCGCTCCTTGTAAAATAGCATTGACTT
>NZ_POPB01000112.1 GCF_002964045.1 Streptococcus suis
AAGCATTTCTGACGATTGATGTTAGACTTGGTTTTGTAGAGCTAATTTGGTATGTAAATAAGCACGGAGAACCATACGCGGGTAGTGTACTGGCTTTAGTATCTAGATTACTTATATTACCAGATTACCGCATTCCTTATCCAGATGTTCGTTCTTATGAAGAATTGAGAGAAGTGTTGGAAGAGAATATCAGCCTCTATCTTGAGTTCTTTGAAGCATTGAAGAAATACCAGTAGACTACTTAGAAGTCATATGAAATCATCTAGAATTTTCTAGGTGATTTCTTT
>NZ_POPB01000113.1 GCF_002964045.1 Streptococcus suis
AGAAACGATATTCTGATGAAAATTCGCCTCGGAAAGGTGGAAGTCACATTTTTCCAATCTATCAACCATGAAGTAATGGAAATAATCTTGGATAAGGTACTGCACTATGACCATCCGACTCAGTAATTTAGGACAAGTCTACTTGGTTTGCGGTAAAACGGACATGCGTCAAGGGATTGATTCTCTCGCCTACCTTGTCAAAAGTCAATTCAATCTGGATCCCTTTTCAGGTCAGGTCTATCTCTTCTGCGGAGGTCGAAAAGACCGATTCAAAGCTCTTTACTGGGA
>NZ_POPB01000114.1 GCF_002964045.1 Streptococcus suis
TTCGCTTTCTGGATCAAGTGGAGATACACAGCAAGAGATACATGACATTTCGCCATAACCATCTTTCGCCATTGTTGTCACACCTTCGTATTGGATAGAAGAGTGTTTGTGGCTCATTGCCATACAGTAGCGACGGAATGAATGTGGAAGTTGGTCTGACCAAAGAACTGTCAAGTTTGGTTCTGGAGAGTTACCGATGTTGTCAAGTGTGTTTAAGAAACGGTAGTCCATCTTAGTAACACGGTGACGACCATCGTTACCCATACCTGCCATAGATGTTGTCAAGAAT
>NZ_POPB01000115.1 GCF_002964045.1 Streptococcus suis
CACGAATGTTGGAATTTACCAATGATACGAAGTTGACCAGACCTGCTTTACAAGAACACGGAACTTTGATGCTTCCGCTTGCGGCAATCGAGGAGCTTAGGAAGGTTCCGACAGTATGATTCCTTTTGCTCTAAAATACATAATGGTCATTATTACAACTATGGTCATATCAGCCATTGCGACCCCCTTGGTTCGTTTTATGTCCCTGAGGGTTGGAGCAGTCGATAATCCCAATGCACGGCGGATAAATAAGGTGCCCATGCCTTCAGCGGGAGGTCTGGCCATCTTT
>NZ_POPB01000116.1 GCF_002964045.1 Streptococcus suis
CCGATCTCATATTCCAACTATCGCACATTTGCCAGCTGCTTACTTGACAAAAGAAAAGGTCCGATCCGTTCTTCATTCTCTCGATGAAATTGGTGTGCATCAGATTTTAGCACTTCGTGGCGATATTATTGAAGATCTTCCCCCTAAAGAGGACTTCCAGTATGCAACTGACTTGATTTCCTTTATCAAGGAAGAAGCTCCACATTTTGACATTATTGGAGCCTGTTATCCAGAAGTACATCCAGAATCACCAAATTCTGTCTCAGACATCAAAAATTTGAAAAAGAAAG
>NZ_POPB01000117.1 GCF_002964045.1 Streptococcus suis
GTATTTCTATTGATGAAGTAGAAGCTAAAGATGGTAAACTTCGCTTAATGAAAAACGTATGGTGGGAATATGATAAGCTCCCTCATATGTTGATTGCTGGTGGTACAGGTGGCGGTAAAACTTACTTTATACTGACACTGATTGAAGCCTTGCTTCATACAGATTCAAAACTGTATATTCTTGACCCGAAAAATGCTGATCTTGCGGACTTAGGTTCTGTGATGGCAAATGTCTACTATAGAAAAGAAGACTTGCTTTCTTGCATTGAAACATTCTATGAAGAAATGATG
>NZ_POPB01000118.1 GCF_002964045.1 Streptococcus suis
TCATCAGGTAAGATAACTTGCATTTTAGACCTCCTGTTTCCCGAATCCAGAATGTCGCCGTGAATCAAGATATTTGGCAAAGAAGTAAGTCTTATCCACAATGAGTGTTAGGAGCACTGGGTCTTCATCTCGCGCATATTTAACAAGGTTATTGAACTCAGTAAAGTTATAATCCTCAATAATGTCAATGACAGTTGAGAGAAATTCATCGTTGTTATTGTTACGTAAGAATTTATCCAATTCAAAGCCGCATCCTGATTCAATATCTTCAATGTTATAGAGAGTTTTTT
>NZ_POPB01000119.1 GCF_002964045.1 Streptococcus suis
TGTCTTCGATTCCTTTATAGGATACGCGATCGTAGTAGATATACATCTTCGGCTTAATAGTACCATAGCGTTCTCTCAACATTTCGAGTTCTGAGGTTACCTTATCATCCTTAATTGTGGAATCAATCACTCCATTTTCGATATAGTTTGTTACAGAAACAGGGTTTGAGGTTAAACGGTATTTATAGCCAATTTTATTTTCTTTTTTCTTGATTTCAAGAAAAGCTTGACTTGATTCAGATGGTGTCGCATCATAGACACGCATCCGAATTTTCTCACGTCCATTCTTT
>NZ_POPB01000012.1 GCF_002964045.1 Streptococcus suis
GAGCAGAAGCAATTGACTTGGTTATCTCTAATACAGTCCATGTTTTTCAGGGTGCAATCGCTGCAGCGTTAGAAAACTGTAGACACTATTATTTAATTCATGAATTTCCAAAAGGAGAATTCGAATATTATAAAGAAAAAATACCTGTAATTAATTTATTATCCGATAAAATTTTTGCAGTACATGGGGGACTTTATGAAGAATTATCAAATTATTTCTCATCAGATAAATTAAGCTCATTTATTCCTTATTCCCAAGTAGATGA
>NZ_POPB01000120.1 GCF_002964045.1 Streptococcus suis
ACTTTGTTGTTGCGACGGTTGGGCTAGTGCACTAGGTAGCATTAGTCCTGTTTGGCTTACCAAGCGGGCGCTGTTGACAACATCTCGCAGGTAATAATCCTCGAGGTGTTTTCTTTTTATTTGGTTTATTAGTCGGACCAAGAAGGAGAACCTAATGATATTTTAAAGTTAGGCTTGTTTAGAAAGGTATTCTTATGCGTGTGATTGAATTTTTAGATACGACTTTACGGGATGGTGAACAGACGCCGGGTGTGAATTTTTCTATCAAGGAAAAAGTGACCAGATCGGAAG
>NZ_POPB01000121.1 GCF_002964045.1 Streptococcus suis
TGGGGTAGCGAGTCTTGCTTCAGGTGCGGAGCAATTAAATGCTAATTCCTCTCAGCTCATCGCTGGGGTGGGACAATTGCAAACAGGAGCAAGCCAGGTTGAACAACTGGTAACAGGAGCCAATCAATTGCAGGCAGGTTTGGAGCAACTCGCTAGTTCAACTAGTTTGTCTGCTGAACAGTCTAGTCAAATACAGGCCTTATTGACAGGCCTTCCTCAGTTGCAAGCAGCCATCAATCAATTAAATGATAGCCTATCAAGTATCGGAGGAGTTGCAGTAGATACCTCTAC
>NZ_POPB01000122.1 GCF_002964045.1 Streptococcus suis
GGCTTATTTGCCATGGAAGGAAAAAATTAAAAGAGCATGTAAATAGAAAAAGGTTCCAGAGTCTACAGGACTTTGGAGCCTTTTTTCAATATACTTTGTTATTGGGCGGTTACAATTTTTTCCGGCTCTTTGTCAACTGTAGTGGGTAGATGAAAAGCTAACACCTAGAGAGGACGAACTTCGTTCTCTCTCAGACTGAAGACAAAGTCCTTAGAATTGATTTTCTAAGGGCTTTTCTTCGTATTTAGGAGTATAATATAAGAAAAAGGACTTATGAGGTTCTCCTATGCTA
>NZ_POPB01000123.1 GCF_002964045.1 Streptococcus suis
ATCTACTTTGGCAGATAATATTGCAGCAGATTCAGTAGAAATCATGGAATTTGTTCTTAATTTGGAGGATGAATTTCATGTAGATGTCCCAGATGCTGCTATTGAGCATTTTGAGGTCCTATCTGATATTGTTGATTTTATTTATGAAGAAGTAAAAAAACGTTCGTAGTTTACGGGCGTTTTTCTTTGTTTTTTCCTAAATAACCGTAAATTTGTTGTTAATGCGAATATTGTGTGTTAGAATAAACGAAAAGACTAGAATATTTTACGAAAGGCGAACATTCTCACTAGA
>NZ_POPB01000124.1 GCF_002964045.1 Streptococcus suis
CAAATTGGTGGAGACAGTTGGCAATATCATGGAAAGCTACTATCCAGAAGTGCTTGAAAAACGTGCCTTCATTGAGAAGATTGTTAAGAGTGAAGAAGAGTCGTTTGCTCGTACTATCCATACAGGTTCACAATTTGCTGAGCAATTGATGGACAAATTGGCGGCAGAAGGTAAGTCTGAGATTGATGGTCGTGACATTTTCAAACTCTATGATACCTATGGTTTCCAAGTAGAATTGACAGAAGAATTGGCTGAGCACCGTGGTATGACCCTTGACATTGCTGGATTTGAA
>NZ_POPB01000125.1 GCF_002964045.1 Streptococcus suis
TTATTTATTTCTCTTCTTTGTCGAAAGCATTTTTGATGCCGTTAATGGCACCTTCAAGCCCATCTTTTGCATCTTCGACTAGCTCTTTTGCTTTGCCAATTCCTTTCTCAACAAGTCCTTCAACTTCGATTTCCTTGTCGCCGGTCAGCTTACCAATTACCTCTTTTGCAGAGCCAGATAGCTGTTCTAGTTTTGCGTCAAATTTTTCTTCTGACATAAAATCCCTCCTTATATATACAGATGGGGCGATGACTTTCTAAAAAGAAAATCACATACTATTCTTACTTACTAT
>NZ_POPB01000126.1 GCF_002964045.1 Streptococcus suis
CAGTCTTCAAAAAGACCATAAACATTATGATGAAGATATTTTGATTCCAATGTAATTCATTGAAAATTCAAGTTCTTTCTAGTACAATAAAACTAATAGACAGAAATAGAGGAGAAACTATGCTTACAGTATCAGACGTGTCGCTTCGCTTTAGCGACCGCAAATTATTTGACGATGTCAATATCAAATTTACAGCAGGAAATACCTACGGTTTGATTGGTGCAAACGGGGCCGGTAAATCTACATTTTTAAAAATTCTTGCTGGTGACATCGAGCCATCAACAGGTCATAT
>NZ_POPB01000127.1 GCF_002964045.1 Streptococcus suis
GGAGAATTTCTTGCCATTATGGGACCTTCTGGTTCAGGTAAATCAACCCTTATGAACATCATCGGGCTTTTAGATCGTTCCAGTTCAGGAAACTATTGGTTAGAAGGTGAGGAAGTCAGTCAACTTTCTGAGAAAAAATTAGCTCAGGTTCGGAATGACCAAATCGGTTTCGTTTTCCAACAATTTTTCCTCTTATCGAAACTCAACGCCCTTCAAAATGTAGAATTACCCTTGATTTATGCTGGAGTTCCATCAAGCAAACGTAAGGAACTAGCTCAACAATATCTTGAAA
>NZ_POPB01000128.1 GCF_002964045.1 Streptococcus suis
CTCCCTCGCTAAATCAAATATATCAGACGATTTTCACGTAAAATCGTCTTTTTTTGCGTATAATTAAAAATATTTACAAAAACAGTTGACAAATCATCTGATGACTATTAGAATATAGTTAAAGAAAACGCTTACGACTTTGTCGTAGAAAACATTTAGGAGGAATTTCCAATGGAAAAACATGTTGAGCAACGTGTCGAAGACGTTACTTATAACAAAGCCAAGTTATGGCAAATCATATTATTTGCGATGAACAATTCATCGACGAATATTTACTTGGTTGCCTTTACTTT
>NZ_POPB01000129.1 GCF_002964045.1 Streptococcus suis
TACTGTTCCAGTAATCTGTACTGTTGGCTCGGTTTCTCCCGTTGGCTGAGTTGCTTCAACTTGAGTAGATTCCGAAGTCACTGTCGTTGCAAAAGCGGTTGTTGTCGAGACCCCAGCCCCAAGTAAGCAAGTGGCAATTAGCACTGAGCCTACACCGACTTTAAATTTACGAATACTATATCTGAATTTTTTCTTTGCAGTTTCCATTTCTATTATTCCTAATTTATATTTTATTATATACTGTTATTGTACCATGATATTCAGGTGTCGGGTGTATTTTTTATATATTAAAA
>NZ_POPB01000013.1 GCF_002964045.1 Streptococcus suis
GGAAGCAGTTGCAGAAACTCTTGCTGGAAATGGCTGGTGTGACCGTTTTCTATCTGGCTGTTATCCGATTAGCAACTGCTAAACTCCTACAGAGATATAAGCGAAAATAAGCCGAAAGCAAGCCAGTCACTAGACTTGAAACTGAACATATGTTGCAATGCCTTCCTTATTCAAACGTTAGCATAAGAATGGCATGAAAAAGTGAAAAAATTATCCCTATCTTCATTTACTTGGAGTGCAATCTACCTAATACTTTCTTGTTTGA
>NZ_POPB01000130.1 GCF_002964045.1 Streptococcus suis
TTATCTTTTTCACTAGAATTTTAGTCCGTGTTCAACTAAGATACGAGAGATGTTCTGGTTTATCAGAAATTTCTGTAGAAAATTAGGAGACTGACGCTGAATGTTAACACTCAAGGAAGGCTATCTATTTTCCTAAGAAATTAATATCGAGTTCAATTTCTTGTGATTAGTAAATAAATGAATTGTATCTATTTTTTGGGGTATCGCCAAGCGGTAAGGCAAGGGACTTTGACTCCCTCATGCGTTGGTTCGAATCCAGCTACCCCAGTAAAGGTACTAGATATAGTCTAGTT
>NZ_POPB01000131.1 GCF_002964045.1 Streptococcus suis
TATTGTGACTATCTCGCAACAACGTGGGTATATAACAGGCAATCAATATATCTTGGAAAAAGTTAATATTATCAACGGCAATGGCTACTACAATATGTTTAAACCAGATGGGACTTACTTATTCTCTATAAATTGTAAGACAGGTTACTTTGTCGGCAATGGTGCTGGTCATTCTGATGCCTTGGATTATTAAGCAAAAAAAGCGTTTTAGCCGCTTCAGATTGAAGAAAAAGTCCATTTTGGACAATTTTCTTCAATCTTTTTTCTTTATGTTGAAAATAAAAAAACTCTTA
>NZ_POPB01000132.1 GCF_002964045.1 Streptococcus suis
CATGATGACTGGTCAGTATAGTACCATGGATTTGGCAGGTGTTTCCATGGCAACAAGTCTTTGGAATCCGCTTTTTTCATTTCTAACAGGGATTGTATCTGCGTTGGTCCCAATCATCGCTCAATATTTAGGAAAAGGTGAAAGAGATAAGATTCGTGAGGAGTTTCATCAGTTTGTCTATCTAGCCATCGGATTAACTATTTTACTCTTGTGCTCGGTCCTATTTATCGCTGTTCCTTCCTTGGCACAGTTTGGACTTGATGAATCTGTTTTTCAAGTTGGTAGGCAGTACCT
>NZ_POPB01000133.1 GCF_002964045.1 Streptococcus suis
ATGAAACGATACTTGAAAAAATAGTGAACGAGAAATAGTTGCATATAGGGGACGTATGGAAACAGCTTGAATTCGTATTCTATAATGTAGATGAAAGTGACCAAATGTTTGCTTAGAAATCTATCAAACGGTGGAGAAGAAATGAAAAAGAGGAATTTTTGGCTAACCTTATCTTGTATGTTTGCAGTAGCCCTGCTAAATGTTGGCTTTCTGTACCAATATCGCTATATTATTGATGCTATTGCGGCTAGAGATAGACAAGCCTTTGTGTCTTATTTTGTGCAGATGGGGTTA
>NZ_POPB01000134.1 GCF_002964045.1 Streptococcus suis
GTATGAATTTTTACAAGTCTTCCATTTTTATGATAAGGTCTGCTCGCTCCCAAATCAAAGGATTGTGGGTCGCAATCACAATTAGCCGTTCTGGGCTCTTCAAGGATAACAAAATATCCATAATTTCTTGGGAGCTATTAGGATCTAAGGCAGCCGTCGGCTCATCTGCTAAAATCAATGGAGGATTTTTCAGGATGACTTTAGCAAGTGCTACCCGCTGAGCTTCCCCTCCTGAGAGTTCATAGATAGGCTGGGACAAGTCCAGATAAGACAGACCAACTGCATCAAGTGCCTC
>NZ_POPB01000135.1 GCF_002964045.1 Streptococcus suis
GATGACTTGGCAGATTCATACTTTTCCGCAAAGGTATTCAAACTAGTTAATTCATAAGGGTGGTTGATGAGGTAATTGGAAATGACAACCATACGCTCACTTCTTCTTAATTTCATAAAATCATCCTCTTTCACTTTTTTCTATTATATCACAACAAACTACAAAAAGCGAACTTTTTTGATTAAAAAGTCCGTCTTTTTCGTATTTTGTTTATCGCTTACATATACCACTTTGGAAGATGATGATTAAAATATTCATACCATTCAGAAATCTTCTGCGCTTGCAACTTCATCAAT
>NZ_POPB01000136.1 GCF_002964045.1 Streptococcus suis
GTAGGAGGAAATAACTGATGAAAGACTATCAACCAGTTAAAACAGGTTGGGAACTTGAGAAATATAAGCAAGCCATAAAAGAAGGAAAAGAGGATGAAGTGTTTCTTGGTGATGGCGAATTTATGATTCGTCATCGAGAATCTTTCTTTGAAGGTATTACAGATATGGAGGTTTTGATAAGATACTGTTTGTTTCCTTTGTATGAAGAGGGAGATAGAGATATCGTTCGTCGCACAGAAAATATTCTAAAAGATTTTGTAGCAA
>NZ_POPB01000137.1 GCF_002964045.1 Streptococcus suis
CTTTGGTTCAGAACGCATCAAAGTATTTATGGAGCGTATGAATCTAACAGAAGAAGAGTCTGTTATCAAGTCTAAAATGTTGACACGTCAAGTCGAATCTGCCCAGAAGCGTGTAGAAGGGAACAACTACGACTCACGTAAACAAGTCCTTCAATATGACGATGTGATGCGTGAGCAACGTGAAATCATCTATCGCCAACGCCAGGATGTTATTACTGCTGACCGTGATTTGGCTCCTGAAATCAAAGCGATGATGAAACGGACGATTGAACGCCAAGTTGCTGGTCACTTCCTTG
>NZ_POPB01000138.1 GCF_002964045.1 Streptococcus suis
TCCTTTAGGTTTTTGTAGTTTCATGATATTTCTCATTTCTCTAAATCTTGTCCTTTATTTTATCATATTTTGGGCTTTTTTGGAAATGGCAGAGCAGACAAAAAGCCGTGCCTACTGACACGACCTTGTTTAAAAAGCTATTTCTTGTCTACAATCTGGAAATTCAAGTCGGCCACTTCAATCTCAACCTCAAGTTTTTCTTCTGAGTTGAGATTGAGGAGGTTTTCTAAGGCTGTTTCTGCAAAGGCGGCCACTTTTTCTTGGCGTTCCGCGTCATTCAATACTTTCTCACTTGTCTTGTAAATGGCTTCTTGGGATTTATCATTTAGAACTT
>NZ_POPB01000139.1 GCF_002964045.1 Streptococcus suis
GAATTTGAAGAATGAAAACACAATATCCTATGATTCCCTTTCCTCTCATTGTAAAGGCAACAGATGGCGATACCGAAGCGATTAACCAGATTCTACATCATTACAGAGGGTACATAACGAAGCGTTCCCTACGACTTATGAAAGATGAATATGGCAATCAAAGTATGGTCGTTGATGAAGTCTTACGTGGAAGAATGGAAACCAGACTGATTACAAAGATTTTGTCATTTGAAATTAAGTAATATCCTCTCTCCTTTCGTGGAAGCGTGCTAAACCATTCCACGCTTCCCGAACAGGGAGGTTTGTTATTCCACCAAAGCATATTG
>NZ_POPB01000014.1 GCF_002964045.1 Streptococcus suis
ATCACCGCGTGGTTTAGACAAAGTCTATGTTCCGACCTGGACAGAATCAGGAGGTCAGGATGATATTGTTTGGCATGAAGCATCACGCCAATCAGATGGCAGCTACCTTGCAAGAATTAACAAAACCCAACATAAATATGAATCCGGTAAATATATCTCCCATGTTTATTACCGAGGTCACGAAGGAAGTATGACTGCTATTGGCGGAGTTAGTGTTGAATTGCCAGAATTAAAACCTACAGGCATCATCACAATTGAAAATCGTA
>NZ_POPB01000140.1 GCF_002964045.1 Streptococcus suis
CAAGGTAATCATCAGCACCCAAGTCGGGATCAACTCGCTATCAATCTGCAACTGTTGACTTGATACAACCCCGATCAATCCACCGACCAGAAGTGATAGAATGCTGAGCACAGTTACCGTTACTAAATCTGTATCCTCGAGACGGCTGACTTTAAACTTATCTTTCACAGCCTTAATCACACGATGAGTACCAAAAACATAAGCTGCAAATAGGGCAACCATCTCCAAGAGTAAAATCCAGGTGAAAGGTCTGTAGGTGTTGACTGTTGCTTTTACAGATGAAGACGATTCTGTCAATGGTGCGGACAAGAAATCCAAAATCACTTCATTGGGCACGCCATTGTCATAGGTATTGCTTAAGACAGAAGTAAAGGTTTTTACAAAGTCGCCATTTTCCCGATCGG
>NZ_POPB01000141.1 GCF_002964045.1 Streptococcus suis
AGTTGAACCATGTTCAAGCCTCACTTTCTTTGATAGTTTTATTGTAAATGAAAGCGTTTTATTTTTCTAGGTCAAGATGAACAAAAAGAACACAATCTTTTGTACAAGTTGCACAAAAGACTGTGTTACTGAAATAGTCTACTTTTCAAAAATTCAATGAGCCCTTTGGGATTTTCAGGAGAAAAGGGACGAAGCGATGGGCGGCATTCTCAAAGGCTACAACGCTTTTCTCATCATTAGCTCCTATTAGATACTTAAATCCATGATAACCATGTAGCAAACTGCCAAATCCGTCAATTCCTTGAGCTGTAATCCCGTCCAATCAAACCATTTGTCCAAGCGATACTGCAACGTATTTCGATGGATATAGAGAGACTGGGCTGCCTTGGTTATGACCGCACCTTCTTGCCAAAGAGCTACAATTTCCTTTTCTAGCTGCTGGTGAGCAATCAAACTAGCAAGTCC
>NZ_POPB01000142.1 GCF_002964045.1 Streptococcus suis
GATATTGAAACCTTCTGACATAAGGCTAAAGGCTTCCCAAATCAGATAGCCACCGCTGGTGAGAAGTCCGACACCCAGAACAAAGGCACCGACAATGAGGGCCAAGATGAGCGCCATCAATCCCAATAGACTAGCTAGGAGAATAAGCAAAAGTGGAATGGCGATAGGCAGGGAAATGACAGCTAGGATAGCCAACCAGAGCGTTCGTTTTGTTTGGCTAAAATTACGGAAGTAGCGACCGAGGAAAAAGGCGCCGAGGATAAGAGTTGCAAACAGAGGAATGACTCCGATAAACTCTCCCATGA
>NZ_POPB01000143.1 GCF_002964045.1 Streptococcus suis
AGGAGGGTCAACTCGTTGGTCATGATTTCAATGGTTTTTGTTAGACTTTCAATCACTTTATCTTGTGTCTCCATGGACTTACCTCCTTCTTTTTATCTCATTATACACAAAAAAAAGCCATGATTTCAATAGAAATCACGACTTTTTGAAACATTTATTTTTGGATTGATTGAAAATCCTTTCATGAGCCAGTCTACTTGCTCGGAAGTTAGAGCCTTGACCTCTTCTTCATTGTTTGGCCAGGTCAATTTTCCATTCTCAAAACGTTTATACAATAACCAAAATCCTTGTCCGTCCCAGTAAAGAGCTTTGAATCGGTCTTTTCGACCTCCGCAGAAGAGATAGACCTGACCTGAAAAGGGATCCAGATTGAATTGACTTTTGACAAGGTAGGCGAGAGAATCAAT
>NZ_POPB01000144.1 GCF_002964045.1 Streptococcus suis
AATCGCTAGTTTTTATCAAAAAATAATTTCAAAATAGAAAGGAACTTGTCCCATCCAAAATTCCAGATAACTAGAACTTACTTTGAGACGTCTCAGAGCCAGTAACTTTAGTGTACTCTTTTTTTCAACAATTTCAATCCTAAAACTCACTATTATCAACATTTTTAGTCAAAAACAGAACTTAGTCTGAGACTAAATTCTGTTGATTTTATGCAGTTTTCTCAAAGTAACTTCTGGAAGGACGGGAACTAGAACTTACTTTGAGAATTTATCCTTGATTGAGCGGTGGAAGAATGAAAATAAGTCCAATCGTGAAATTGCAGGCTTGTTAGGAAAGGCGCCTCAAACGATTCATAATGAAATCAAGCGTGGGACAACCTTACAACAAGTGCGAAAAGGGATCTAAT
>NZ_POPB01000145.1 GCF_002964045.1 Streptococcus suis
CACACGCAAGTACATGTCCTCAAAAACTGGAAGTTTCATGCGCAAATGCTTGGCAATTCGGGTAATATCTGCTTCTGTAAAGAGTGGTCCCAACGTTTTACAACAGTTGGCACACTCTGTACAGTCGATTTCAGAAAATACTTCGGCATGAATATCTTGAACAATTCTATCCAAATTTTTAGGTGCTTTTTTCTTCAAATTTGCTAGAAATTTTCGATGTTCTCCTTGCTTCTGCTGGGCCAATTGCTTGTATCTTTCAATGTCGACGGTCATAAACTCTCCTTTTCGACCACTATTATACCACAAACTAGCTATTGAGCTCTGCTATTTTTCAAAACCTTCTTCAGAAAAAATCCTGCGGGAAACTTCGGCTACGGGTAGACCAATAATGGTGTGAATATCCCCAGAAATACCTGCC
>NZ_POPB01000146.1 GCF_002964045.1 Streptococcus suis
TACCCTTTTTACACTAAACTTTAGTCCAAAATAAAATAATTTCCATATTTGGATTACGAGACTCAAAATATTTTTCGTCAAATACCTTGATGGACTTGACAAATGGTAGAAAAAAGCCATGTACAGGCGACCAAACCAACGTACACGGCTAAGGAAAAATAACAAAACTCAAGCAAAGGCAAGGCGCGTGGTTTTGTTAGGTATTTAGTAAGGGCGAGAAAGTTAGAACCCTTATCAAATATAATCATCTTAATTTTACCAAAAACAAAGGAGAAAATCAAAAATGCAAGAAATGACAATAGAAACAGCATTAACACTTATCACAATACTAACACCGCTGAATATCTTTCTATGGCTACATCTAGGAACGTATAAACTCCATAGCAAGCCAAAAGCCAAACCAGAGGGTAATCATACCAGAAAGCTAACGAATGCGAACTATGGGGCATATATTCAATCACAGGGCAGATATTACAATTAGGGGGAAACTATGCTGACATTTGAAGAACTTGAACAACTAAAAAAACAAATAATTGATAATACTACCCCAGACGAAGCACAGAATTTTCTTGATTTAGATCATGAGGGGAAAAAGTTATGGACAAAGAACAAAATAGCAAGTCTGGAGGTGCAGGCATGACAGAAACAAATTTACCAGAACATCTAAACAAAGTTTTCAAGCTCCTACCGCTTGGAATGGATTTGCCAATCACCGCCCCAGACATTGAGAAGCTGACAGGCTTGGACGTTCGAACCATTAGGGAACATATCCGCCAGCTAATAGTTGACTACGGTATTCCCGTTTGTGGCGGGCGTGATAACAGGCAAGGGGGCTACTATATCCCCCAGAATGAAACTGAGCGACTTGCTGGAGTATTACCACTCCAAAAGCAATACGACCAAGAACATAAGCGTATTCATGCATTATTGACGGCAGATTTGACAGACTGGAGGAAGTATAGAGATGCTTAACATTCTATCACGAGAGGCAGAACTGGAGTTACTGGAGAAGGTGGACAGACATCTGGACAAGCGGCTAGAGCTTGAGAAACAACAGCTAGAGAGGTTTGACTTGATACCAGCGGACGAAGTGGAAGAAAAACTAAAGGTATCGGGCACCACGCTGAGAAATTGGGAGAACGTTGGGCTACAACGGTATCAGTCACCATTTGAGAATAGCAAAAAAATATTTTACCGAGCCAGTGACCTATACAGATTTTTGGCAGTGAAATAGAGAAGGAACAGGAGAGTAATAGAATGGCAGAGGAAAAACGTTATTGGTGGTTGAAGATGGAACATGATTTTTTTGAACAAAAAGAAATGAAAGCATTGAAGCGGATGGCAGCAGGGTATGTATATACAACCATTTATCTAAAATTATTGCTGAAAAGCCTTAAAAATAATGGCTCACTATATTTTGAAAGTATTGAGGATGATTTTGTTTCTGAAATTGCTTTTGATATTGATGAACCAGTAGAAGATGTTAGGGCGGTATTTGATTTTCTAAAAAGAAAAGGACTGTTGATTGAAAAATCAGAAGTAGAAATTTCGTTACCTGGAGCAGTAGAGCGAGTAGGTTCTAAAACCCAGTCAGCAGTTAGGATGGAGCGGATGAGAGAAAAGAAAAAGCAGGATGATACCGTAACAATGTTACGCCAAACCGTAACACCGTTACAAGATAGTTACGTAGAGAAGAGTAGAGAAGAAAAGAAAAGAGATAGAGAAAGAGTAGAGGTAGATAAAGAGAAAAAACATCCAACCACCCCCCCTGCCCTTAATCAAGATTTTGTAAACATCTATAAATCTTTTGAAGCTGAAACAGGCAAGGCACTATCGCCGATGCAGATGCAAGAATTGCAGTACATGCTAGAGGATTTTAATGCTGATCTTATCAAAGAGGCACTAAGAGAGAGTGTTAGTCAAGGCAAGGCTAATTTTGCATATATTAAGGCAATTTTGAACAGATGGAAACAGGATAACCTATTGACTGTTGAACTTGTCAGAAACGCCAAACAGGCGCGTGAGAAGAGCAAACAGCAAACCCAACCGCCAGAGCCTACCAGTTTTGCAGAATGGCGACCAACAGCAGAAAATCCATTTTAGAAAGGGAAATAATGACATGAAGAAAGTAATTGATAATCTGAAATACTTGAAAGAAATTGATGAAATTTGTCCAATTCACAAAACAAAAATGATGCAGCTTGATAGGATAGTCAAGATAGCAGGAGAAGAAAACCCAAGGAAACCTTCGCCATATTGTCCTATGTGTGCAAGCGAGTTAATGGACAACCAAGAAAAAGAAATGATACAGGAATTACAGAATAAGCAGCTGTATTTGAAGACCTACAATGTTTTAATGCGAGATAGTACAGTACCCGAAGAACTGAGGGGGGCAAGCTTTGAGAACTTCAAGGCAGAAACCCCAGAAGAAAAGCAGTTACTGGAGTTTGCCAGAGGGCAGGTTGAGAAGTATAAGCAAGGCATGACAGGAAACACGCTTATAACGGGCCAGACGGGTATCGGAAAAAGTCACTTGTCTTTTGCAATGGCTAAGGCAATCAACGAGCATTTCAAGGATATTGGCAAGCCTAAGAGCGTGCTATTCGTTAGCTTGACTGAAATCATCAAGCAGATCAAAAACGGCTGGAACTATGGCAATGGGGCAAAACTGACGGAGTTTGATGCCGTGAAACTACTTACTAGCGTTGACTTTCTTATCTTGGACGATTTGGGGGCAAAGAATGCGAATATTAGCTCTAAAGGCGATTGGGAGCAGGAATTTCTGTTTGACATTCTCAATAATCGAGAAACCACAATAATTAACACCAATCTCAACAGCCAGGAATTGAAGACTGTTTACAATGAACGAAATGTGAGCCGAATTTTAAAAGGACTAGATGGGAACTCATTCAAGGCCTTTAGCATTTCAGACAAACGTTACAAAATCAACGAATTAAAGCAGAATAGGAAACAATTTGGAGAAAAACATGAAAGTTAAACTATTCAAGAAATTACACGGAGAACGTACAGCAGATTTTGAAGCACGGGTAAATGACTTTATGGCAACAGGGAGCGGGCGGGTGATACATACGGGGTAGTATTATACAAAGTCAGCCAAAAACAAACAAATTAGAGGGGGGAACATGGAGGAATTAAAAGACATTCAGCCAATGGAATCAGTAGCCGAGTTATTAAGTCAAGGCTGGATAATTTTAGAAAAAAATGGTATAATTAAAAAAGTGAGTAAAGTTAATCATGGCAGTGTTGAAATCCATTTCAGAGATGGTGTGCCGTATAAAAAGACTGAACACACTAACGATTTAATTTAATAAAAAATGCTGGAGGAAGAACCCAATGCAAATTCAAGCTAATGCTTTGTTTTTGTGTCGGGTTCTTTTAGTTGTCATAAGGAGGATATAAAAATGACAGTATCAAACGTGTTGCCAAAAATTCAATCAATCATTTCTCAAGTTAATACTAAACGCGATGTAATGGATGAGTACAAGCAAAAAATAGATGTAGCCAAAACGGATTTAGAAAAAGCTAAAGCAGCAAGGGAAAAGAATTTTTCATTTGAAACGGATAACAAGGTTACAGAGTTAGAGGGCTATATCATACGAGCCGAGAACCGATACAATGCTTTGAAGAGAGAATTTGAAGCAGAACAACAAGGGAAGTTGCGGGAAGTTGAAGACTTGTATAATGTGTATTTAACTGAGCAATGGGGGCAAGATGAAGAGGTTAGAACTTTGACAGAGCAGACTATTGCAAGCTTTAAGGAAACAATTTCCTTATTAGATCGTTATACCAAGAAGCCATCTGAACTTAATAAACTGGTATTGGCGCAGATTGTTAACGAGGATTTCAGAAAAGCATTTCACAGCCAGACTACATTCATCGGTGCTGGAAATTATTCCTTGGCCAACGCCATTCCACTAGATTATGAAACTTATCAGAGGTTATACAGTGCTGGACGTGCTTTGGGAGTTAAATTGTGATGAACTATCGGCAATATCACACAGCACTGGTTTACTCACTTGTATTACAGCATTTACTAAGGGATACCGAGCTAGAGGAGAAAGCATTCAACTTGTATGCGGATATCCTAGAGCGTGAACGGATTCCAAAATATCAGATAAAGACCGCAAGTCTGTACTCAAAGAGAATTGTGCGAGCCTATGAACGTGGGGAAATTCAACCTCCATCACCATTCACAAAACGGCAGAAAATTAGACAGTTTTTTGTCGGAATAGTGGAGTGGATTTTGTGCTTGAACAGAGAACGAACAAAAGATGAACAAAGGAAACGAAGCTAGGACGAAGCTAGGAACACGCGCCGATTTTGACAATAAAAAACAAACTTATCATAGGTTGAAAGAAGTCAAAAAACAGACTTGAACAGCGGACGAACAGCGAGAAAAACACGGACGGAGGTATTCATGACAAAGAAAAAAAGCGAGCGTATAGACGTGCTGTATAGAGAAAAGATTTTATGGTTGAAGTGGTATTTTTTAAAAGACAAGGGAAACCCAAATTATAGCGTGCTAGAGCGTAAGATGTTTGACGCTGCTAAAAATCGTGACTTACTAGCTTATCAAAAATATGTTACAATCAAGCGGATGACTGATATCATGGTGCAAACCAGCGACGAAACTCTTTTAAAAGTGATAAAGGATGTCTATGTGTATAATTACATGAACGTGGTTGGCGCGTGCCAGAAAATTCTATTTTTATCCCCCACGCAAGCATATGTACGCTTGAATAGATGGTTCGACACCTATTCTGATTTGTATTTCAGTATTGTACCGCTGCCTAATATGGGGGTATATCATAATAAATTAGAGGAGGTATAATATGGGAAAAGCTATTAGTGTTAAGATAGATTTAGGCGGGATAGAGAAAAAGCTTAGTTCACAATCCTTACAACTAGGAAAGGTAGCAATGATGAACCAAATGATGCTTGATACCGAAAAATATATACCAAAGAAAAGCGGTCATTTGCGAGCATCTGGGCATGTAGCCGGAAATTCTATAGTCTATAATCCACCTTATGCAAGGGCGCAGTATTACGGACCAAAACGTAAGGGGTTTGTTTCTGAAAAACAAAGACGATTTTTCTTTGCTAACAAAGAGGAATTATTAGCGGCTAAAAGAAAGTACACAACGCCTGGAACTGGTACACATTGGTATGAGAAATCCATTAAAAATGCTAATAATATCAGAAATTGGAAAAAGGCATTTATTGAAGCGATTGATATTGATGCTACTTGATAAATTTTAATACCTTGAAATTCTGATTTGTATTTCAGTCTAATACCGTTGTCTGATATGAAGATATATCATAGTGAACAGCAGTAGCGATTTTGTCATTTTGCACGTTTTGAGAATAGCACCAGCCCAGTACAGTCTATTTTGTCAAAATGGCGAGTTAAAAAAATATCTTTTTAGTTGAATACGTGTAACACGTATGGTATAATAATCTTGTCAGGAGGTAGAGCGCTATGCCGATGACACAAACAGAAATGGTTAAACTTTTGACGGCTGAGGGCTGGAAACAGGTCAAGGGCGGAAAAGGGTCACATGTCAAGATGGATAAATCAGGACATAGACCAATAACCATACCGCATGGAGAACTTAACAAGTACACCGAGCGGGCAATTCTAAGGCAGGCAGGTTTACGCTAAAGCGGTTTGACCGCTTGCCTTTTCAACTTTTGGAGGTTTTTCAATATGCTTGCAACTTACCCAGCTTTATTCTATTATGACGATACAGACAGCACTGTTGCCCCTTATTTTGTACATTTCCCAGACTTTGAACACTCAGCAACTCAAGGCGAGAGCATGGCGGATGCTATGGCAATGGCTAGCGATTGGCTTGGGATAACGCTTGCGGATATTATTGAAACGGGGCTAGAAGTTCCAGCGCCGTCTGACATTAACAAGCTTTCACTAGTTGACAATGACCCTTTCAAGAATGACCCAGAATTTTCAGAGAGTTATGATCTTACTAAGTCATTTATTTCATTGGTTGTGGTGGATGTAGCCGACTATTTAGGCAGTCATGAGCCAATAAAAAAGACTTTGACTATACCACGTTGGGCGGATAGATTGGGTAGAGAGTTAGGGCTTAACTTTTCCCAAACATTAACCGACGCTATCGCAGAAAAGAAATTACAAGCATAAGCATATTCTGGATACAGTAAAACACAGTAGAGTACAGTAAACTATGGTATAATACTCATACAGCTGAAGGCTTGCACAGTCTAGCCGATTAGGGAGCGTGATAGCCCGAGAGGTGAAGCACTCCCTTTTTTTTGAACAATGAAAAAGCGTATCAATTTGACACGCTAATTCTTGCCTGCTGAACTCATTTTTTTAATTCCCTTTTTAGTTACCCTTTATGTTTCCCCTACTTGTCCAAGCGTTTGAAATTTTGACAAAATCGAGGTAAATTTCTATCAGAGTACCCCCTATTTACAGGTACTGAAACATTGCCAGATAACTTGAAAAAATAAAACAGTCTGGGAGACTGTTTTATCCCCGAGCTAGAATAGCGAGGGCTATAGTAAGAGCAAGTCTGGAAATCTCCAGACTTGTTTTTCGTAGTACAGTGTACTAATTTATCCCCGAGTTAGAATAACGAGGGTTATAGTAAAAACAAGTCCGAAGATTTTCGGACTTGTTTTCAATGTCTGGGAGACTGTTTTATCCCCGAGCTAGTATAGCGAGGGTTATAATAAGAACAAGTCCAGTGATTTCTGGACTTGTTTTTCTATGTACGGTGTACTAATTTATTTTCGGGCTAACAAAGTGAGGGACAAGCAAAACTCTCTAGGGAGTTTTCTTTGCATTGCTATTAATAAAATGCTATCCTAAAAAGAAATGATACTAGTGTAAGTGTTCGCATTTTGAATGTAAATGGAGAGTGAAATGATTGAATGCATATTTTTTGATTTGGGATCAACCCTATTAGATAAGGAAGTAGCTTACCGCTATTATATAAAGAGGTGCGTGAAGAAGTTACTGTTGCTTGGAATAGAGGTTTCTGAGCAATCTTACCGTGAGAAAATAGAAGACTATGCAGATCAAAATCTAGATCCAATTGGATCGACTTGGCAATATTTTACCTCGACTGAGCCACGATCTTTATGGACAAATGAGGGTGTTAGGTTGTATCCTGAAACAATAGGTGTTCTAGAGAAATTATCTCAAAACTATAGATTAGGGATTGTTGCTAATCAATCTAGTACTGCTAGAGAAATATTGAGAGAGTGGGGGCTGGACTCGTATTTTCAGGTTATTATTCTCTCTGAAGAAGTTGGTATACGCAAACCAGATACGAGAATCTTCAAGCTAGCTTTGGAGGAGGCAGGCATTTCAGTGGATAAGGCTGTCTATGTCGGTGACCGATATGATAATGACATTCTACCCGCAAAATCCTTGGGAATGTACACTATACGAATACTGACAGGTTTTGGAAAGTATGCCAGTGAAAACAATCAGTTAAAAAGCGACTGGAGTATTACTTCATTGCAAGAGTTGGCAACTATTTTTGGGTAAACAAAAAAACTAGACTGAAATTCAGCCTAGTTATATTTTTAGAACAAGCCTTTAACCTTGTCCAAAAGTCCGTTTACACCTTCAGAACCTGACAACAAGCCTTTTGCTTGCTCTAAGTATTCGCCGAAGTTGTCTTTGTTTTCTTCGATGAATTGTTTTGCACCGTCAAAGTCTTTGTTTGCGATAAGTTCTTTCACTTGATTAAATAAATCTACTGGATTCATGTAACTCACCTCCTATAGATATATTAAACCAAAAATAGAGCGATTTCACAAATAATTAGTCTTCAAAAAATGTTACGCAGACAGATTCAGGAACGTAGAAATCATGGTAAAGTTCTGTCAATCGACCACTTTCAATGTCCCTTGCAAATACAGTTGCATTGTCAGAGTCTTGGTGGACAACAATCAAATGCTTTTCATCTGGACTTAGAACGAAATCGCGTGGGATTTTACCATTTGTAGGGATGATCTCAACCAATTCTAGGCTAGCATCTCCAAGCGTTTTGTAGACGGCGATGGAGTCATTTCCACGGTTAGATCCGTAGACGAATTTCCCATCTTTTGTAATGCGAATAGCAGCTGTGCCATTGAAACCAGTATGATTTTCAGGCAAGGTTGAGATAGTCTGCATTAGTTCAAATTGTCCACACCCATCATAAATAAGTACTTCAATGGTCGAATTAAGTTCACAAATGAGATAGGCTATTTTTGCGACAGGATGGAAGACAATGTGACGTGGACCGCTTCCGGGTGCTGCTTGATAAGTAGCGACTTTCTCTACTTTTCCTTGGTCGGACACCTTGTAAGTAACAACTTGATCGCAACCTAAATCACAGGTTACTAAGAATTTGTCTGGGGTTAAATCGGAAAAGTGGACATGGGCAGATGCTTGGTTTTCATGTGGTCCAGATCCTTCATGTTGAGCTACATCAGCCAATTCAAGTGAGCCATCTTCTAATCGTTTATAGACTAGAACTTGCCCTTTGTGGTAATTGGCAGCATAAACTAGATTTTTTTCTTCATCAACAGCAACATAGCAGTGGGGAGCACCGTCGCTGACAACATGGTTTAGTAAGCTAAAATCAGTATCAAAAGCTACAATACCGCCTTGACCATTTTCAGCTCCAACTGAGTAAAGTCGACCAGCTTTATCAAAGGCAAGATAGGTTGGGTTTGGTTCTTCAGCAACCAATTCTAAGTTACTGAGTTGACCAGTTTCACTATTGAATTGGGCTTTATAAATCCCTTTTGAATCACGTTTTGTGTAGGTACCGAAATAAACAGTCATGGCTATCTCCTATGTAAATCATTTTTAAAATTATACCATATTTTTCCTGTAAAGTCTGAGAAATCTCATAGTTCATTTGTTTCAAATATCTCATTAAATGATACAATAGAAAAAAAAAAGACTGAGGAGTGCGTGTAATGGATGATCAACATCAAAAATTTAGTTTAACATGGTTTTTTCGTTTATTTTTAAACAGCCAAGCAGTAATCTTTTTGTTGGTTACTTTGCTAACTTTTTTGACTATTTTTGTATTTAGTAAGATTAGTTTTTTGTTAAGACCCATTGGTAGTTTTTTGGAGATTTTACTCTTACCGATGATTTTAACAGGACTTCTTTATTATCTATTAAATCCAATGGTTGATTGGATGGAGAAACATAAGATTTCTCGTACAATTGGCATTTCTATTTTATTTGTCCTAATTAGTCTGCTTATTGTTTGGGGGCTGGCTGTAGCCATTCCTAGTATCCAAGAACAGGTGGTATCTTTTGCACGGAACCTGCCAGCAAATATCCAGAAAATCGAAGGACAGGTAACAGGGCTCTTGCAGGATCAGCGCTTTGAACAATTTAGACCAACAGCTCTGGAGATGTTAAATAAGGTCAATGATCAGGTCGTTGCCTATGCTCAGAAGTTTTCCTCAAGTGCTGTGAATTGGGCAAGTAATTTGATTTCGACTGCATCACAAATTATTGTTGCCGTTCTGATTATGCCTTTTATCCTTTTTTATCTCTTACGTGACGGGCAACATTTGAATAAACATATTACCCAATATTTACCAACTAAATGGAGAAATCCGATTGGGACGGTTTTGACGGATGTTAACAGCCAGCTAGCAAACTATGTGAGGGGACAGGTGACAGTTGCAATCATTGTTGCCCTGATGTTTTCAATCATGTTTTCAATTATCGGTCTTAGCTATCCAGTAACATTGGGGGTGATGGCTGGTTTCCTCAATCTAATTCCGTATCTTGGTTCATTCTTGGCCATGATTCCAGCAGTTATATTAGGATTAATTGCGGGACCTATTATGCTGATTAAGGTTTTAATTGTTTTTATGGTGGAACAAACTATTGAAGGGCGATTTGTAACTCCCCTAATCATTGGTTCTTCTTTGAATATTCACCCGATTACCATCTTGTTTGTACTCTTAACAGCTGGTCAAATGTATGGAGTTCTTGGGGTGCTTTTGGGGATTCCAATCTATGCATCCATTAAAGTGTTAGTCAAGGCAGTATTTGAGTGGTACAAAGCAAATAGCCATTTATATGAAGAAGAAAAGAACGAGGTTTTGAATGAACAATAGTGAAAAAATGTTGTCTTGTTTGGACCAGCAGGATTTAGCCAAGGCAGATAAGTATTTCAAGCGCGCCTTGGTGCAAGATGATAGCGAAATGCTTTTGTCCTTGGCAGCCTATTTAGAAGGCATTGGTTTTTTCCCACATGCTAGACAAATCTATGAACAGGTCAAAGAAGAATTTCCCGAAGTACTGATCAATCTTGCCCAAATAGCATTTGAAGATGGCTTGGTTGAAGAATCTTTCGGATACTTGGAGGAAATTTCGGAAGACAGTTCTGTCTATGTGGAAGCCTTGTTGGTCAAGGCGGACCTGTATCAGGCAGAAGGCTTGTCGGATGTGGCGCGTGAAAAATTGTTAGAAGCAAGTCACTTATCAGATGAACCCATCATTCTCTTTGGCTTAGCAGAATTGGATATGGAACTGGAGCTTTTTAATGAGGCTATTTCCTATTATGCCCAGCTGGATAATCGTGAAATCTACGAATTAACGGGAGTTTCTACCTATCAGCGAATTGGTATTGCCTATGCAAGTTTGGGGAAATTTGAAGCAGCCATTGAATTTTTGGAAAAGGCTGTTGAGTTGGAATACGATGATCAGACTGTTTTTGAATTGGCTGCTCTGCTATTTGAACGAGAAGAATACCAAAAGGCCAATCTCTACTTCAAGCAACTGGATACCATCAATCCTGATTTTGAGGGCTATGAATATGCCTATGCCCAATCTCTCCATGCAGAGCATAAGATTGAAGAAGCCTTGGTTATGACTCAAAAAGGCCTGGCAAAAAATGACTTTGATGCCAATCTCTTGCTCCAGGCTTCTCAGTATGCCTATGAATTGCATGACGAGGCGAGGGCAGAAGATTATCTTCTACGGGCAAAAGAGGTAGCAGATGATAGTAACGAACTAGCTCTGCGCTTGTCCAATCTGTATCTTGAGCAGGAACGATTTGAAGAGGTTGTGGCTTTATTTGATGAAGAGGTAGAAAACGTTCTAGCTCGCTGGAATGTGGCCAAAGCCTATCAAGCTCTAGAAAGAGATGATGAAGCTATTGAGCTTTACGATGAATTGGCTGGAGAATTGGCTGAGAATCCTGAATTTTTGGCTGATTACGTAGCGGTTTTACATCAACTTGGTCGTTTGGATGAGGCAAGAGAGCAAGCTAGTCGTTATATCCAATTGGTGCCAGACGATTTAGCCATGCAAGAATTTTTGAATTAAGAGTAGGTTATGCAAGTAAATCGATTATTTCAATACAATACCTTAGGTGCCTTAATGGCAGGACTTTACGGAGGATCTTTGACAGTTGGTGAATTGTTGGAACATGGTGATTTGGGCTTGGGAACCCTGGATTCCATTGACGGCGAGCTGATTGTCTTGGATGGAAAGGCCTATCAGGCCAAGGGAGCAGGGGAAAAACCAGAAGTGGTTGAAGTTCCTGCTGATATGAAGGTTCCCTATGCAGCGGTTATTTTTCACGAAGCAGAAGTCATTTTCAAACAGCGCTTTGAAATGACCAGCGAGGAATTGCATCAGCGAATTGAATCCTATTATGATGGGGAAAATCTCTTTCGCTCCATCAAAATCAAGGGAACGTTTGCTCGGATGCATGTCCGCATGATTCCCAAGTCGGCTTCGGATGTTCGTTTTGCGGAAGTGGCAAGTCGCCAGCCTGAGTATACCGCTGAGAATATTTCAGGTACCATTGTTGGTATTTGGACGCCAGAGATTTTCCATGGTGTCAGTGTGGCTGGCTATCATTTGCATTTTATCTCGGATGATTTGACCTTCGGTGGTCATGTCATGGACTATGTTATCTCAGAAGGAATGGTGGAAGTGGGACCAGTAGATCAACTAGACCAACGTTTCCCTGTTCAAGACCGCCAGTATCTTTTCGCTAAGTTCAACGCTAAGGAAGTTAGAGAAGATATTGATAAGGCGGAGTGATTTCAATACAGAAAAATCCATGAATTAGATTTTCATGGATTTTATTTTGTCTTCAGTTGGGGTGACACGAAGGGTCTTCTGACCGCGGTAGGTCACAAATCCTGGCTTGCCACCTGTTGGTTTGTGCAGTTTCTTAGCTTCAATCATATCCACTTGGACCAAGTTAGAATGCCTTGCCTTGGAGAAATAGGCGGCTAACTCCGCCGCATCGGTCTTGACCTCGTCGCTTGGGTCCAAGTTGTCTGTGATGATCACGTGACTGCCTGGAATGTCTTTGGCATGGAACCAGAGTTCGCCTTTTTTGGCCATTTTGAAGGTCAACTCATCATTTTGCAGGTTATTTTTTCCAACCAGAATAATGGTTTTCCCGTCCGTCGCCAAGTATCGCTCAGGTTTCTGACGCTTATGGATTTTCTCACGATGACGGCGTTTGAGGTAGCCTGTTTCAATCAGCTCCTCACGGATTTCATCAATTTCAGCCAGACTAGCCTGTCCCAGCATGGTATCAACGGACTCCAGATAGACAATGGTTGCCTTGGTTTCCTCAATCAAGTTGGTCAGGTGCTTGACCGCCTCCTTGAGTTTCTGGTACTTCTTGAAGTACCGTTGGGCATTCTGACTAGGAGTCAAAGCCACATCCAACTCAATCTCTAGCTCCTCGCCCGTATAGTAGTTGTCTAAGGTCACACTAGCCTGGTCATTTGGCACTTGATGCAGATAGGTGGTCAAGAGCTCGCCCTTTTGTCGCACCAACTCCGCCGTCTCCGTATCCGCCAATTCCTGCTCCTGCTTGACCAGTTTCTTGCGATTTTTCTCCAGCTCACTGGCCACCCGCTTGATCAGCTCATTGGCCTGCTGGGCCACCCGGTCCCGCTCCGCCTTGTCCTGATAATAGAAGTCCAGCAGACTGCTCAGACTCTCAAAGTGTGGCTGGTTTTCAGGGCTATTGGCAAATGGCAGAGCAGCATAGGATTTGTCTGTCAGGCTAGGCTGTGTAGCTTGGTCAAAAAAGGCACGGAAGTTCTTGAGGCGGTCTATCTGCAAGTGACTGGCTAGTTCAGAAGCCGTATCCCGTCCCAAACCTTGAAAAAACTGTTGGAGATTTTTTGGACTCAGTTCCTGAGTCGATAATATTTCAAACAATTTCTCATCAGACACCGTATAAGGATTGAGAGAATGCGTCTCCGGTGGACGAATATAGGTGGAACCTGGCAAGATGGTTCGGTAGGAATTTTGCGAGAAACCAACGTGCTTGATAGCTTCGATAATCCGCTGCTCAGACTTGTCTACCAAGATGATATTACTGTGCTTGCCCATGATTTCTACCATCAAGGTAGCTTGGATATGGTCGCCAATCTCGTCCTTGTTGGACACCGAAAACTCTAAGATGCGGTCATTGTCCAGCTGACGAATGTCTTCGATAATGGCACCTTGTAAGTATTTTCGTAAAATCATGGTAAAGGTATTGGGCACCTTGGGATTGGTAAAGTCCGACTGGGTCAGCTGAACCCGCCCGAAAATCGAATGGGCGGATAGGAGCAGCTTATGGCTCTGACGGTTGCTGCGGATGTTGAGGACAATCTCCTGTTCAAAGGGCTGGTTGATTTTCTGAATCCGTCCACCTTCTAAATTGGCCTTTAACTCAGCCGTCATATAATGTAAAAAAAATCCGTCAAAAGACATGGTTTTCCTCTTTCTAATAGCTATAACTCAGTCTAGTATATCATATTTTGATGTTTTTTGATGAGACTGGTAGTCCCTACTGACAGAAAAAGTTTTCAGAAAATTTAATCAAAAGTATTGACAAAGACTGATGGATGCCGTATAATCGTCTGTAATCAGAAGAAGTAGTAAAGCAGAAGTCTTCAGGGAGCCTGTGGTACTGAGAACGGGTGGCGGAGTTTTATGAAATGGGCTGATGTGCATTTATGTCTATTTTATGACGTCGTTAGTCGGTCTCGCCGTACCACCAGTACTGCCTTCACCCGACTGCCTAGTCCTAAAATGCCCTAAATTCACAAGGATTGTTTGGTATGACTTACTTTGAAACCAGCCAAAACAATCACGCAAATGAACTTAAAACAATGATAGTTCGGTCCGCACACCTTACAGTGCAACTCCTTGTTAGAGGAGATGAGATATGGGAGGATTCTAGACAATTCCCATAAGTGAGGTGGCACCGTGTCATTGACGCCCTCGCGTACTGTTTTTCAGTATGTGGGGGCTTTTTCCTTGTCTTTGTAGACTGTTGTTCAATTGAAAAAACGGTATGCAGATAATGACATTCTACTTTGACTATGGTAGATAATACGAGGTAATCATGATGAAACGATGGCGATGGTGGAATAGTATACTGATGATGTAGGATTTGTTTATTAAAAAGGAGAAATGATATGATGAAAAATAAGAATTTACTTGCTACAATTGTTGCCCTTACTGTGATGGTGGTTGCCGCCCTGTTTATGACGCAAAAAGAGCAGACTAGTCAGTCTGCTAGCTCTGAAAAAGTTAAAATTGGTGTTCTTCAGTTTGTGACACATGACTCACTAGATGAGATTTACAAGGGAATTAAGGCCGGACTAGAAGAAGGTGGCTATTCTACAACAGACAATTTGGAGATTGATTTTATGAATGCTGAGGCTGACCAGTCCCAAGTTCAGACCATGAGTAAAAAATTGGTGGACAATGGCAATGAGCTTTTGATTGGGATTGCAACACCTGCTGCACAAGGGTTGGCAAATGCAACGACAGAATTACCTATCATCATGGGAGCTGTAACGGACCCAGTTGGTGCTAACTTGGTATCTGACTTGAAAAATCCTGGTGGAAATATCACAGGGGTATCTGACCAAACACCAGTTGCGGATGCTGTTTCATTGATAAAAGAAATCACACCAGACGCTAAAACTATCGGTGTCCTCTACTCTTCAAACGAGGACAATTCAAAAATTCAAGTTGAGGAATTTAAGGCGGCAGCGGAAGAAGCAGGCTACACCGTTTTGGAGTATGCAGTAGCTTCAAGTAATGAACTAGCATCTACAGTAGAGGTGGCAACAAGTAAGACAGATGTTCTCTTCACACCAGTGGACAATACGGTCGCATCAGCCTTTTCAACTGTCGTTTCTGTGGCCAATAAAACCAAAACACCGATTTTCACCAGTGTAGAAGACATGGTAGAGGGCGGTGGTATCGCTTCTGTAACCCTTAGCCAATATGATTTAGGTGTGGCAACTGGTAAAATGGCTGCGAAAATTCTTGACGGTGCCAATCCAGCGGATACACCTGTACAAATCTTTAACGAAGGAACCGTTGTCGTTAACCAGAAAGTTGCTAAAGAATTAGGTATTACCTTGTCAGATGATGTAATCAATCAGGCAAGTAAGGTTATTGAATAAAACAAAGGAAAGTTATGATTGTATCAACAGTTTCACAGGCTCTCTTATGGGCTGTACTAGGAATGGGAATATTTGTCACCTTTCGGATTTTGAATTTTCCGGATATGACGACAGAGGGCTCTTTTCCACTTGGAGGAGCAGTTGCAGTGACCTTACTGACTCAGGGAGTTCATCCTGTCTTGGCAACCCTGGCAGCCGTTTTGGCAGGCTGTTTGGCAGGTTTGGTCACAGGCTTGCTCTATACCAAGGGAAAAATTCCTACACTTTTGGCCGGTATTCTGGTCATGTCTTCCTGTCACTCCATTATTCTCTTTATCATGGGACGGGCAAATTTGGGCTTGTTAAATACCAGTCGCTTACAGGACTTGCTTCCATTTTCCGAGCAAGTGAATGGTCTCTTGCTTGGTCTGGGAAGTGTTGCCCTAGTCATTGGTGCCTTGATGTTCTTCCTCTATACTCGCCTGGGTCAAGCCTTTATCGCGACGGGGGACAATCCAGATATGGCTCGCAGTTTTGGTATCAATACTAGCAGAATGGAACTGCTTGGCTTGATTCTTTCTAATGGGATTATTGCCCTTGCGGGTGCCTTGATTGCCCAACAAGAGGGCTATGCGGATGTATCACGTGGTATCGGTGTCATTGTGGTCGGTATGGCTAGCTTGATTATCGGTGAGGTCTTGTATGGAAATTTGACCATGTTGGAACGGTTCTTGGCCATTGCAGTGGGTGCCATCTTCTATCAGTTCTTGATTTTGGTGGTTATTTCCCTCGGTATCAATACCAGCTACCTCCGTATCTTCTCAGCCATGATTTTGGCGGTCTGCCTCATGGTTCCTGAGCTGAAAAATAAACTTCTGAAAGGAGCCAGTCTGTCACGATGAAAGCAATTGTTGAATTAAAAAATGCCACCAAGGTGGTGACAAACGGTTTTGATGAAGAACGTGTGATTTTGGACAATGTCAATCTGACCATCTACCAGGGGGATTTTATTACCATTTTGGGTGGAAATGGGGCTGGGAAGTCGACCCTCTTTAATGTCATTGCTGGAACCTTGCCCTTGACTAGTGGTTCGGCCCATATTCTTGGTGAGGACGTGACCAATTGGCCTGCAGAAAAGCGTGCCAAGTATCTGGCTCGTGTCTTTCAAGACCCGAAAATGGGAACTGCTCCGCGGATGACAGTGGCTGAAAACCTACTTATCGCTAAGTATCGTGGCGAGGGACGGGGTTTGGTGCCACGCAGATTGGCCCAGCAGACCGAAGAATTTGCCCAGCTTTTGCCGAGAGTGGGAAATGGTTTGGAAAAACATTTGGACACGCCAGCAGGGCTCTTATCAGGTGGTCAACGCCAGGCATTGAGTTTGTTGATGGCGAGTTTGAAACAGCCTGAACTTTTACTCTTGGATGAGCATACCGCAGCCCTTGACCCTAAAACCAGCCAATCCTTGATGCACTTAACGGATGAGTTGATTGCGACCAAGGGAATGACAGCCCTCATGGTCACTCATCAAATGGAAGATGCTCTCCGTCACGGCAATCGCTTGATTGTCATGAAGAATGGTCAGATTATTCAAGACCAGACTAGCGAAGAGAAATCCCAGATGAAGCTGGAAGATTATTATAAGTTATTTGATTAAAGTCTGGAGAAATCCAGGCTTTTATTATCCTTTGATTTTTTGGTTTAAATGAAATATAATATACTAAATATATAAAGAGGCGCTGTCATGGATAAATTGGTTTTTGAAAGATAATCTGACTTTGAAATGGACTACACCATTTTTATATGTAGAACTTCGTTGATTTTCAGCGGAGTTTTTTGTAAATTTTCTTGAAAAATTGTATAATAGAAGCGATAGCTAAAATAATTAGCAGACTGTAATTCGACTTGGGTTTCCCAAGGACCGTTGGTAAGAAAAATAAACTGGACACCTGTGGGATGTCCAAAAAGGAGAAAAAATGAGTAGCATAAAAATCATGGCTCTCGGTGGTGTACGTGAAAACGGAAAAAACCTCTATATTGCTGAAGTCAATGAACAGATTTTTGTATTGGATGCGGGTGCCAAGTATCCAGAAAATGAGCAGTTGGGTGTTGATGTAGTTGTTCCCAACTTTGACTATTTGGAAGAAAACAAGCACCGAGTAGCTGGAGTCTTTTTGACACATGGTCACGCTGATTCGATTGGAGCTTTGCCTTACCTATTGGAAAAAGTGAAAGTTCCAGTCTTTGGCTCACACTTGACCATTGAATTGGCAAAATTGATTGTCAAGAATAATAATTCAACCAAGAAGTTTAATGATTTCCATATCATCAATGCCGAGACGGAGATTGACTTTGGAGATTCAGTCGTTTCCTTCTTTAAAACGACTCACTCAATTCCTGAGAGTTTAGGAATTGTTGTCAAGACAGACCAGGGAAACATCGTTTATACAGGTGACTTTAAATTTGACCAAGCTGCTGATAAATTCTATCGTACAGACTTTGGTCGTTTGGCTGAAATTGGTTCAGAAGGCGTTTTAGCCCTCCTTTCAGATTCTGCCAATGCAGATAGCAATGTTCAGTCAGCAAGTATGCATGAAGCAGGCGAAGAAATTCTTAATACGATTGCAGACTGCGAGGGTCGTGTCATCGTGGCTGCCGTAGCAAGTAACATTGTCCGTATCCAGCAAATCTTTGATGCGGCAGAGGCAACAGGTCGCCGCGTTGTTTTGACTGGTCATGATGTGGAAAATATTGTCCGTACCGCTATACAATTGAAAAAACTTCGTTTGGTCAGCGAGCGACTTTTGGTCAAGCCAAAGGATATGGGTAAATATGAAGACCATGAATTGCTGATTTTGGAAACAGGTCGTATGGGCGAACCATTGAATGGACTTCGCAAGATGGCTATTGGTCGCCACCGTTATGTCGAAATCAAGGAAGGTGATTTGGTTTACATCGTTACGACACCAAGCATTTCCAAGGAAGCAGTCGTGGCTCGTGTAGAAAACTTGATTTACAAGGCTGGTGGAACGGTCAAATCCATTACAAAAAACCTGCGTGTATCTGGTCACGGCAATGCGCGTGATTTGCAGCTCATGCTCAATATCCTCCGTCCTAAGTACCTCTTCCCAGTTCAAGGGGAGTACCGTCAGCTAGATGCCCATGCCAAGGCTGCGCTTGAAATCGGCATGTTCCCAGAGAATATTATTATCGTCAAGCGTGGGGATGTCATGGCTTATGAAGATGGGGATTTTGTTCATAGCGGAGCGGTTCCTGCTGGTGATGTCATGATTGACGGAAATGCCATGGGCGATGTTGGAAATATCGTCCTTCGTGACCGTAAAATCCTCTCAGAAGATGGTATCTTTATCGTGGCAATCACTGTCAACCGCCGCGAGAAGAAAATCATTTCTAAGGCCAAGGTCAATACGCGTGGATTTGTCTATGTCAAGAAGAGTAAGGATATCTTGCGTGAGGCATCAGATTTGGTTAACGCAACGGTGGAAAATTACTTTACAAAGGATAGCTTTGACTGGGCAGAACTAAAGAGTGCTGTTCGCGATGACTTAGCTAAATTCCTCTTTGACCAAACCAAACGTCGCCCAGCTATTTTGCCGGTGATTATGGAAGTGAAATAGAGTTTTATAGATTCAAAGAGCCCAGGGCAACCCAGGCTCTTTCTACATAAGGAGAAACATATGGCGATTATGAAAATTGAATACCATTCTGAAGTTTTGGATATGTCCAGACAGGTAACCGTTTTATATCCCGACCGAAATCGTGTGGACAATCCTGACGATACAGATATTCCCGTGCTATATCTCTTGCATGGGATGGGAGGAAATCAGGATTCCTGGCTCAATCGTTCGACTATTGAACGCTTGGTCCGTTATACTAATCTGATTGTTGTTATGGTGAATACGGATAAGGCTTGGTACACCAATACCACCTATGGCATGAATTATTATGATGCCATAGCGATTGAGTTGCCTCAAATCCTCAAGCGGTTTTTCCCAAATATGTCTGACAAGCGGGAGAAGAATTTCATTGCTGGCTTGTCTATGGGGGGCTATGGGACTTTCAAGATTGCCATGATGACCAATCGCTTTTCTTACGCCGCCTCACTTTCAGGAGCCTTGCAGGTTGATTTTACCAGTATATCTGCCTTGGAATTAGGTAGTCCAGACTATTGGAAGGGTGTTTTTGGAGATTTCAATGACCCAGAAAATCCAAATCTTCTGACCAATATTTGTCGACTGTCGGACAAGAAGACCAAGTTCTTTGCCTGGTGTGGTGAGGAAGATTTTCTCTTTGAAGGTCATCAAAAGGCAGTTGGAGAGCTGAAAGAGCTAGGCTTTGATATCGAAGCGAGTTTCGGACCTGGCAAACATGAGTGGTATTACTGGAACCAACAGATTGAAAAAGTATTGGCTTGGCTGCCCATTGATTTCAAATTGGAAGAAAGATTATCTTAGATTTTAAGAAAAGTTTCAGAAAAGTACACTATACTGAAATCTATTTCGAGAGAGAGGTATAGTGTATGAATTTTATTACTAATTTCTTTAAGTTTATTTGGCGGACATTTTGGAGTCTAGTCTGGCTTTCCATGGTTATCATTGCTTGCGGCTTGGGGCTATTGTTTTATTTCCAACAAGATGCAGCACCACAGATGTTACAAACCTTGGCTCAGGAAGTGCAACTGATGGTCAAAGGTCAGTCTGAAGTGACGATTGAAGAAGGTGTTGATACCATTAAACACCTGACGACGGATACAGTCAATACAGCAGACCATGGACGATGGGAAACCAATACAGCGACTGTTTACATTGAAACTCAGAACCCGACTTTTGTAGCTGCTTATGAGACAGCCATTGCTAATTGGAATGCGACGGGTGCCTTTACCCTTGTCCTTACTACTGACCCCAGTCAGGCCGATATTATTGCAACAGAGATGAATGATGGGAATACCCAGGCAGCGGGTGAGGCCAATTCAACGACTAATTTATTGACAAATTATTATAGTTCTGTGACGGTACGATTGAATAGTTATTATTTATTGAATGATGAATATGGTTATGATATGGATCGTATCATCCATACTGCGGAGCATGAATTGGGCCATGCTATTGGCCTAGATCATGAAGATAGTCAGACCTCTGTTATGGAATCGGCAGGTTCTAATCATGGTATTCAGCAGGCAGATATTGATGCGGTCCTTGCCTTGTATTCAGAATAGAAGGGAAAATATGCTTCGAACAATTACAAACACAATAAAACGTTATCCTGAGCAAGCTCTGCTCTTTCTCTATAATGCTGGGATCTTTGCATGGATGCAGTCTACCAGTCATTCGATTATGGAACAAATCGGTATAGATAGTAGTTGGTTTGATAAAATTCCCGAACCAATTAAGGCCTGGACAGGTGCCAGTCTAGAGAGCATGCAGACCTTGCTCCATTCTTCTGCTTGGGGCTGGCTGATTGTATCGATGATTTTGATGATGGTCATCCGCTTTGTTAAGGGCTTGATCAAGTTTGTCATCATGCTGATTATTATCGGTGGTGGTCTTTATCTGCTCTGGCAGAATAAGGAATTGCTCAACGGTTTGGTCTAAATATTTTTTGAGAAGGACAGTGACGGTAAAGTCGCTGTTTTTTTGTTGAAATCAGAAAAAGATTCATCACGGTTAACCTAAATTATGGTACAATATTTTTATGATTATTCTAAGTGGAAACAAGATTGAACGCTCTTTTGCGGGCGAAGTTTTATTTAACAATATCAACATTCAGGTCGACGAGCGGGATCGGATTGCCCTTGTCGGAAAAAATGGAGCAGGCAAGTCGACCCTGCTCAAAATCCTTGTCGGAGAAGAAGCTGCGACTAGCGGTGAGATTTCTACCAAGAGAGATTTATCGCTTTCATATCTGGCACAGGACAGTCGATTCCAGTCGGAAAACACTATCTATGATGAAATGCTCCATGTCTTTGACGACCTGCGGATGACGGAGAAACGCCTGCGGTCTATGGAAGAACAAATGGGCAGTTTGTCTGGTAATGAACTCGACCAGCTCATGAAGACCTACGATAGTCTGTCGGAAGAATTTCGTCTGGCAGGTGGCTTTAACTATGAGGCAGACATCCGTGCTATTTTGAACGGTTTCAAGTTTGACCAGACCATGTGGGACATGAAAATCTCCGAACTCTCAGGCGGTCAGAATACCCGTTTGGCCTTGGCAAAAATGTTGCTTGAAAGTCCTGAGCTATTGGTGCTGGATGAGCCGACCAACCACCTGGACATTGACACGATTGCTTGGCTGGAAAACTACCTAGTACATTACAAGGGAGCCTTGATTATCGTCAGCCATGACCGCTATTTCTTGGACAAGGTGGCGACAATGACACTGGATTTGACCAAGCATTCCTTGGACCGTTATGTGGGTAATTATTCTCAGTTTGTTGAGCTCAAAGAGCAGAAGTTGCAAACGGAATTGCAAAACTATGAAAAGCAGCAGAAGGAAATTGCCAAACTAGAAGATTTTGTCCAGAAAAATATCGTCCGTGCTTCGACCACCAAGCGTGCTCAGGCTAGACGCAAGCAGTTGGAGAAGATGGAGCGACTGGACAAGCCAACAACTGGTCAGAAGTCTGCCAACATGACCTTCCAGTCAGACAAGACTTCAGGAAATATCGTCTTGACAGTGGAAAATGCTGCGGTGGGCTACGATGGAGAAATACTTTCTCAGCCTATTTCCATTGACCAACGAAAGCTGGATGCCATTGCCATTGTCGGTCCGAATGGAATCGGAAAAACAACCCTGCTCAAGTCCATCATCGGAGCTCTGCCATTTATCAAAGGGGAAGCCAAGCTAGGTGCCAATGTGGAAGTGGGCTACTACGACCAGATCCAGTCGGCCCTGACACCTTCCAACACCGTCTTGGAGGAGCTCTGGTCAGCTTTTCCGACCACACCTGAAATGGAAATCCGCAACCGCCTTGGAGCCTTCCTCTTCTCAGGCGATGACGTCAAAAAGTCCGTGTCCATGCTATCTGGTGGGGAAAAAGCCCGCCTGCTCCTCGCCAAGCTGTCCATGGAAAACAACAACTTCCTCATCCTCGACGAGCCGACCAACCACCTGGACATCGATAGCAAGGAGGTCCTGGAAAATGCCCTCATCGACTTTGACGGAACCCTGCTCTTTGTCAGCCACGACCGCTATTTCATTAACCGCGTCGCCACCAAGGTTCTCGAAATCTCGGAAACGGGCTCCACGCTCTACCTGGGCGACTATGATTATTATTTGGAGAAAAAGGCAGAGCTGGAAGTAGAAGTCCAGCCTGACCAGCTAGAAACCACCAGCCAATCAGCCGGAGCCATGGACTACCAAGCCCAAAAGGAAAGCCAAAAAGAGCAACGCAAACTGGCCCGCCGCATCGAGCAAATCGAGGCAGAAATTGAGAACATCGAAAACCGCCTAAGCGAGCTCAACCAAGCCATGCTAGAAACCAACGACATCGGCCAGCTGACCGATTACCAGAAAGAAATCGACCAACTGACAGCCCAACAAGAAAGCCTCATGGAAGAATGGGAAGACTTATCGGAACAGCTTGGCTAGGTTGACAGGAAGTTGATACTAACCTAATACCTTGATAGAACAGGCTTGCAAGCAGGACTTGCGCTGGAGAAAGTCTGTCGCAAAATTCTCTTGCGGCAAAAAATCTCATTCGCAAGCCAGCCTTTCTTGGCAAATATTGATTGCTAGGCTAAGATGAGTTTAGGACCTGCCAGACAGGGCCTAGCGAGGAGAAAGAAATGAACTTTGGACAACAAATCAAAGACTTACGGAAGAAGGAAGGTTTGACCCAGGAACAGTTTGCCCTAAAGCTCAATGTGACACGGCAGGCTGTTTCCAACTGGGAAAATGACAAAAACCTACCCGACTTGGAACTCTTGATTCTCATGTCCTCTGTCTTTTCAATCTCCCTAGATCAACTTATCTTAGGAGGAACTGACGTGAATAACATGACAGAAAAACTAGTCAAGGACGGTCGTGAAGGCCGCCGTACCCAGATGCACCTGACCATTACCATTATCGGAAGCTTTCTCATGGTTTTAGGCCTTGTATGCTTTCTTATCAAGGCCAATTCCGTCGAGTATGTCGATGCCAATGGCATTCTACACGAAAACTTCTACCTGCTCCCAGTCGGCTACTTGCTAGTCTTTACAGGAGCCATTGCCACGCTCCTATCAGGACTAGCCCTGCACCGCTTTAGAAAAGAAAATACCTAAGATGACCAAACACCCACGTTTTAGCAATAGCGACCAATTTTTCGCTTGTCCACATTGTGGGCAGGCTCTTGGTCTTGACCTCAACAGCCTCCGCTGTCCCAACCGCCACACCTTCGATATCGCCAAGCAAGGATACGTCAATCTGGCACCCCAGGTCAAGCAGTCCGCCAACTACCACAAGTCTAGCTTTGAAAACCGTCAGGCCTTTTTAGAGGCGGGCTATTACGATCATCTCTATGAGGCTTTGGAGGGGAAAATAGCAGAGCTGGGATTGCAGTCGGTCTTGGACATCGGTTGCGGGGAGGGCTTTTATTCCCGTAAGTTAGCCGAGAAAATGGACTTAAACATTCTTGCTTTTGATATTTCCAAGGATTCCATACTCCTTGCAGCCAAATCTGACAGCAGCAAGTCGGTCAAATGGTTTGTCGGTGACTTGACAAAGTTGCCCATTCAAGACAAGACCATTGACGGCATCTTGGACATCTTTTCCCCAGCCAATTATCAGGAATTTGCCAGAGTACTGAAAGCTGGTGGGGCTATCCTCAAGCTGGTCCCAGGCCCCAATCACCTCAAGGAGCTCCGCCATTTAGCCAAAGACCAACTCCGCAAGGAAGCCTATGACAACAGTGAGATTGTGGACCATTTCAGGTCTTATCTGGGGCAGGTGGAGCAAGTGTTGGTCAGCCGGACCCTGCCGATTACAGTCGCCCATGCCCAAGTCTTGGCAGACATGACGCCCCTCTTTTTCCAAGTGGACCAGTCCAAGTTGGATTTGAGCCAGTTGACCGAGATTACGGTTGAGGGTGTGCTCTTGGTGGGAACTATATAATAATGAAACCGCCTCTGGATTCAGAAGCGGTTTTGCTTTATTTCTCAAATTCTGCCTTGCTTTTCACATCGCCGTATTCTTCAGCGACTTCTTTGCTGAGGATGTCAGCGTAGCTGGCAAGTTGGATGTCTTGTCCGTATTTTTTGCGGAGGGCAGTTGTGACTAGGCGGTAGGCTAGGTTGGCATTGCGGGACAGGATTGGTCCGTGGAAGTAGCTGCCGAAGGTATTTTTGTAGTGCAGGCCTTCGCCGCCGTCTTCCTTGTTGTTGCCATTACCATAGACAACCTTGCCCAGCGGTTTTTGGTTGTCAGCTAGGAAGGTACGGCCTTGGTGGTTTTCAAAACCGTAATAGGTTTCCTTGAATTCATCATTGTGAATTTTAATGTCACCGATGTAGCGGTTGTTGGTCTGGTTGAGGGTGTAGTGGCCCATGATACCCAGTCCGTCAATCTTGCGGCCGCCAGCTTCGATGTAGTATTGACCGAGCAATTGGAAGCCACCGCAGATAGCCAGCATGACACCGTCGTTTTCGATGAAGTCTGCCAGGCTGTCTTTTTTAGTCGGTAAATCCTTGGCCAGAATGGATTGTTCATAGTCTTGACCACCACCGAAAAAGGCGATGTCGTAGAAATCCTTGTCAAATTCATCTGTCAATGAAACGATGTCCACCTGGACACGAGCCCCCAGCTTTTCAGCTACATACTTGAGCATGAGGATATTGCCGTTGTCCCCGTAGGTATTCATCAAATCACCGTAGAGGTGAGCGATGTGGAGATCATAAGCGTAGTCTTTTTCAGGACTTTTTAATGACGTATAGACCATTATTTCATCTCCTTTCTAACAGCTTGGCGTTGAGCCAGCAAGTCACGGAATTCCAGCATAGCCGTATAGGTCGCGAGGATATAGGCATGCTGACTGCTAGACTGCTCAATCAAGGTCATGATGTCTTCCAGTTTTGGTGTTTCAGTAATCTGGTCCTCTGGATAGCCAGTCACACGGAGGCGACGGGCAATTTCAGACGAACGAACACCGCCTGCAAAGACTTGTGGAATGTCCATTTGAGTGATTTGTTCAAAGTCGGCGTCCCAAATCCAGCTGGTATCAATTCCGTCAGCGTAGTTGGCATTGAGAAGGACGGACAGGCTGAAATCGTAAGGAGCCAGTTTCATCATTTCAATGGCCTGGGTTGCACCGACCGGGTTTTTAATCAAGACCAGGGTACAATCTTTATCGCCCAATTTAAAGGTTTCTTGGCGACCGAAAACGGCCTTGGATTTGTCAAATCCTGCTTTAATTTTCTCAGGAGATACGCCGAAAAATTCTGCCACGCTGACAGCTGCCAGGGCATTGTAGATATTATAAAGCCCACCGATGTTGATTTTGTAATCCTGACCGTCAATGGCAAAGGTAGAAGAAGTATTAGTAATTTCCTTCAACTCTGTTAACTTGTAGTCCAGCTCAGGTCGGCTAAAGCCACAGTTGTTACAGATATAACTACCCAAGTTAGCGTAGGTATTGAGCTTGTACTGGATAATCTGGTGGCAATGTGGGCAGAGAACGCCTTCGGTATTGTAATGGGCCAGACGTGGCTCATGCTCTTCCGTCGCAAAACCGTAGTATTTTACTGGATTGATAACGGAGGTCGAATTGAAAAGCGGGCTGTCACCGTTGGCGAGAATGGTCGCCTGAGGTGCCTTGGCAGCCCCGTCCAAAATCATCTGGTAGGTGGTATAAATCTCGCCATAGCGGTCCATTTGGTCGCGGAAGATATTGGTGAAGACAATCAGGCTAGGCTTGATAAAGTCGGTCACATGGGCCAGGCTGGCCTCATCAATCTCCAAGACAGCAATCTTTTTGCCATTTTTATTTTTCTTGGCAGATAGGAAGGTAGCCGTAATTCCTGTAATCATATTGGCGCCGCTGGTATTGGTCGTAATTTCGCCAAAGGCTTCTTGGAGGATGCCGACTGTCAGGGCGGTGGTCAGAGTCTTACCGTTAGTACCTGTCACAACAACGACTTCATAATCCTTAGCCAAACTATCTAAAATATGTTTATCGAATTTGAGGGCAATTTTTCCAGGCAGGGTAGTACCCCGTCCTAGTTTGTTGAGGACAAACTGGCTGGCTTTCCCTGCTGCTATTCCTAATAAAGTATTTATTTTCATGGGTCTATTTTATCACAAAGGTTGGGGATTTTCTAGAATGGAGTACCTTCTTTCAACTTATAGGATTGAAGTACATTTGTAATATTTTTAATGAGATGTTCATTGATTTCTAAAGAATTGGTGTGAAAATATGATATAATAAAACTATTACTATCTGTATGAGTTAGAAAGTATGAGAAATGTATGCTAAACTTAAACCAGTTATTAGATGCTGGTTATTGGTCAAGCCTGATTGCTAGTCCATGGACTGCAATTTTACACTTGATTGACATCAGTATCGTTGTTTATTTAATTTATAATTTTAGTAAGGCGGTTGCTGGTACTAAAATTATGACGCTCATTCGAGGAGTTTTTCTCTTTATAATTGCTCAACTCTTGGCTAGTTTTTTTGGACTACAGACAATCGCGTGGCTTATTAACCAAGTGATTACCTATGGAGTGATTGCAGCAGTGGTGATTTTTGCCCCTGAATTGCGGGCAATGCTTGAAAAACTTGGTCGAACAACCCAGATTTTTTCGGTCAATACGCTCAGCAAAGAAGAGAAACTCATCGAAGCCTGTTTGGGGGCTGTTGCTTATATGTCCCCTCGTAAGATTGGAGCCCTAGTTGCTATCGAGCAAGCTCAAACTTTACAGGAATATCGGTCGACAGGGATATCCTTGGACGCAGATATATCTCGTGAGTTACTGATTAATATCTTTATTCCCAATACCCCACTTCATGATGGTGCAGTTATCATCAAAGAGGATAAGGTAGCAGTTTCTTGTGCTTATCTTCCCTTGTCTGAAAGTGCAGGAATTTCAAAAGAATTTGGTACTCGGCACCGCGCAGCTATTGGTCTATCAGAAGTTTCGGATGCCTTTGTCTTCATTGTTTCTGAGGAAACAGGCGGTATTTCGATTGCTCACAATGGAAATTTTAAACACGATTTGAGTTTGAAAGATTTCGAGGCTGAGTTGAAAACTGTTTTTTGTACTGAGAATAAGGAAAAATCAACCTTTTTGAAACGATTGAGAGGGGGCAAACATGCAGGATAAATTTAAAGCAGTAGGTCATTTGGCACTCTCTATCTTTTTAGCCTTGTTGCTCTTTTTCTATGCGACAACGACTAACTATAAAACATCTGAAACTGCTGCTCAGAACACAGAAACGGAGACTTATGTCCATACCTTGAACAATGTTCCCATTGATATCGAGTATGATAGTAGTGAGCATTTCATTTCTGGATTTTCATCAACGGTGACAGTTGAATTAAGAGGATCTAATCGGGTACTTTTACAACGTGAGTCAGATGAGGCAACTCGTACCTTCCAAGTTGTAGCAGATTTAACAGAGTTAGAAGCTGGTACACATACTGTTACTCTCCAATTAGCCAATTTACCAGCAGGAGTGACTGCGACCCTGGCACCAGATGCCATTACGGTTAAAATTGGTAAACGCATGAGTAAGGCTCTGCCTGTTGAGGCTAAGGTTTATAGTAATCAATTGGCAGAAGGTTACAGCCTTTCTAAAGTTTCGGTCAATGTTGATACCGTAAAAGTTACGACAGATGAAGAAACCATGGCTAAGATTGATCGCATTGAAGCCATTGCTGTAGATGTGAGCAATCTATCTACCAACTATAGTGGAACAGCTAAGTTACAGGCTGTTGATAGTGACGGCAATGTCTTGCCAGTTGTCTTGTCTCAGACAGAGGCAAACATGCAAATTACATTAACAAAAACGAAATAAGAGGTAAATGTTAAAATGGGTAAATATTTTGGTACGGATGGTGTCCGTGGAGAAGCAAACGTAGAATTGACACCTGAATTGGCTTTTAAACTAGGCCGTTTTGGTGGTTATGTTCTCAGTCAACATGAAACAGACGTTCCCCGTGTTTTTGTGGCGCGTGATACCCGTATCTCAGGTCAAATGTTGGAAGCAGCCTTGGTAGCGGGACTCTTGTCAGCCGGGATTCATGTCTATAAGCTTGGTGTACTTGCAACTCCGGGTGTAGCACACTTGGTAAAAACTGAAAAAGCAAGTGCTGGTGTCATGATCTCAGCCAGTCACAACCCTGCCCAAGATAACGGTATAAAGTTCTTTGCAGGTGATGGCTTTAAACTTGATGATGCCTTAGAAGCGGAAATCGAAGCCCTTTTGGATTCTGAAGAGGATACCCTTCCTCGTCCATCAGCACAAGGTTTGGGCGATGTGGTCGATTATCCAGAAGGTTTGCGTAAATATGAATCCTTCCTTGTATCAACAGGAGTTCAGTTGGAAGGTATGAAAGTTGCCTTGGATACTGCTAATGGTGCAGCCTCAACTTCTGCCCGTCAAATCTTTGCGGATTTGGGAGCTGATTTGACAGTCATGGCTGAGCATCCAGATGGTTTGAACATCAACGAAGGTGTTGGTTCTACTCATCCTGAAAAACTGCAGGAATTGGTGAAAGAAACTGGCAGTCAAATCGGTCTTGCCTTTGATGGTGATAGTGACCGCTTGATTGCTGTCGATGAAAATGGTGACTTGGTCGATGGCGATCGTATCATGTACATCGTTGGTAAATATTTGGCAGACAAGGGCTTGCTTGCTAAAAATACCATTGTGACCACAGTTATGTCCAACCTTGGTTTCCATAAGGCTTTGGATCGTGAAGGTATTGAAAAAGCTGTGACCGCAGTTGGTGACCGTTATGTGGTAGAGGAAATGCGCAAAGGTGGTTACAATGTTGGTGGTGAGCAGTCAGGACACGTCATTCTCATGGATTATAACACCACAGGCGACGGCCAGTTGACCGCTGTGCAATTGACCAAAATCATGAAAGAAACAGGTAAGAAGTTGTCTGAATTGGCAGCAGAAGTGACCATTTACCCACAAAAAATGGTCAATATCCGTGTGGAAAACAGCATGAAAGACAAGGCAATGGAAGTGCCTGCTATTGCAGCTATCATTGAAAAAATGGAAGCAGAAATGGCTGGCAACGGTCGTATCTTGGTTCGCCCAAGTGGTACTGAGCCCCTCTTACGTGTCATGGCAGAAGCACCAACGGATGCTGAAGTCGATTACTATGTGGACACCATTGCCGATGTGGTTCGTGCAGAGATTGGTTTAGATTAAGAAAAAGTCAGAGACTGGAAGGATTTCCAGCCTCTTTTGTGAGGAAATTATGAGTATTTTAGAAGTAAAGAATTTAAGTCATGGTTTTGGTGACCGTGCGATTTTTGAGAATGTCTCCTTCCGTCTTTTAAAAGGGGAGCATATTGGCCTTGTTGGTGCCAATGGTGAGGGAAAATCAACCTTCATGTCCATCGTAACAGGGCAATTGCAGCCAGATGAAGGTAAGGTTGAATGGTCACGTTATGTAACGGCAGGTTATTTGGACCAGCATGCCAAGTTGGAAAAAGGTCAATCAGTCCGTGATGTCTTGCGGACAGCATTCGATGAACTCTTCAAGACAGAAGCTCGTATCAATGACATTTACATGTCTATGGCAGAAGAGGGTGCCGATATGGATGCCCTTATGGAAGAGGTTGGCGAACTACAAGATCGTCTGGAAAGTCGTGATTTCTATACACTTGATGCCAAGATTGACGAAGTGGCGCGTGCGCTTGGTGTCATGGACTATGGCATGGACAAGGATGTGACGGAGTTATCAGGGGGACAACGTACTAAGGTTCTTTTGGCAAAATTGCTCTTGGAAAAGCCTGACATCTTGCTCCTGGATGAGCCGACCAACTACTTGGACGCAGAGCATATTGACTGGCTCAAACGCTACTTGCAGAACTATGAAAATGCCTTTGTCTTGATTTCGCACGATATTCCTTTCTTGAATGATGTGATTAACATTGTCTACCATGTGGAAAATCAGCTTTTGACTCGCTACACAGGTGATTACTACCAATTCCAAGAAGTCCATGCTATGAAGCGGGCTCAGTTGGAGGCAGCCTATGAGCGCCAGCAGAAGGAAATCGCAGACTTGCAGGACTTCGTTAACCGTAACAAGGCCCGTGTTGCCACTCGAAACATGGCCATGTCTCGTCAGAAGAAATTGGACAAGATGGAGATTATTGAGCTTCAAGCAGAGAAACCAAAGCCATCCTTTGATTTCAAAATGGCTCGAACGCCAAGTCGATTTATCTTCCAAACGACTGATTTGGAAATTGGTTATGACCGTGTATTGACACGTAAACCGCTCAATCTGACCTTTGAACGCAACCAGAAGATTGCCATTGTCGGTGCCAACGGTATCGGTAAATCCACTCTTCTTAAAAGTTTGCTGGGGATTATTCCACCGCTGGGCGGTTCTGTGGAGCGTGGGGAGTATTTGGAACTAGGCTATTTCGAGCAAGAAGTAGCTGGTGGCAATCGTCAGACCCCACTGGAAGCCGTTTGGGATGCCTTTCCAGCCCTTAACCAGGCAGAAGTACGAGCAGCCTTGGCTCGTTGCGGTCTGACTTCCAAACATATCGAAAGCCAAATTCAAGTTCTTTCAGGTGGTGAGCAGGCCAAAGTTCGCTTCTGTTTGCTTATGAACCGTGAAAACAATGTACTAGTTCTTGACGAGCCGACCAACCACTTGGATGTGGATGCCAAGGATGAACTCAAACGTGCCCTTCAAGCCTACAAAGGCTCTATCCTCATGGTCTGCCACGAGCCTGATTTCTATGAAGGCTGGGTGGACGATGTATGGGATTTTAATGAATTGACTTAAGAAACAAGCTATCGCAAGGTAGCTTTTTCTTTGTGCTTATACTATAATAGAATTAGCATAGTAAAGGAGGGAAAAATGAAAAGAACAGAACGAGGTCAGATTTGCTAGGCCTCTCCAGAGGAGATAAGAATGACAGATTATGTAAACTACAATCAAGAACGTTGGAATCGGGTTTCAGCTAGACAGGGAAATGCCTATACGGTTCCGCTCAGTCCTGAGGAATTTGAAAAGTCAAAAGCGAAGCCCCTGACCGTTTCCCTGACGGTTGGAAAGACGGTGCCGCTTGACTGGTTTGAAAAAGCCCAAGGTAAGAAATTGCTGGGTCTAGCTTGCGGTGGCGGTCAACAGGGGCCAATGTTTGCGGCTCACGGTTACCAAACGACCATTATGGACTTCTCCAAGGAACAGTTGGACAAGGATCGCTTGGTTGCGGAGCGGGAAAATCTGAACTTGCAGACGGTCCAGGCAGATATGACACAGCCTTTTCCTTTTGAAGACGAGAGTTTTGACATCATTTTTTGCCCTGTTTCAAATGTCTATATTGAAGACCTTGAAAATATGTGGCAGGAATCCTATCGGGTTTTGAAAAAAGGCGGACTGCTCATGGTTGGCTACATGAACCCTTGGATTTATATCTTTGACGGGGACGATGTTTGGGACAGTCCAGACAAGACCTTGGTGCCCAAGTATAGCCTACCTTTCAACGCACGACAATTAGAAGAAGCAGGACAAATCACGATTGACCCAGAATATGGCTATGAATTTAGTCACACCTTAGAAGAACAGATTGCAGGGCAATTACGAGCTGGTTTTGCCATGATTGATTTTTATGAATCCAAAGACAGTCGCAATCGCCTGTCCCAATTTGGTCCAGATTATCTGGCTAATTTGTCTGTAAAATTGTAGAAAACAGCTGCCGAAAGGTGGCTTTTTTTGAAAAAAGCTGTTAAAACATTAAATAAATGATATAATAATTTTGAAAAATAGAAGAAAGGTAGAGATATAATGGGTATTCTAAAAGATGTCAAAGATGTACTGGGAAGAGGGCTGAATAGTGCGATTGATGGAACTATTCACGATCAGTGGAAAGAGATTATTACAGCTGGACCTTTCGATGAACATACGGTTGTAACCCCAGGTGTGTATCAGGCTATGAATAATTGGCGAGGAGAAAATTATAAAGGCAACATAGGTGTCATTACATCTGGCTCTAAAATTTCTGTCCCTGAAAATACAGCAGCCTTTATTTTTGATCATGCAGGTATTGAAGAAATCATAACAACCCCAGGAGAGTTTATCTATCAAAATGGAGAATCCTCTATTTTTAGTGGAAGCAAGGATAAAAATGCTGACATCTGGAAGCAAGTGGGCGAAAAGGCAAGCGATTTAATTGGACAGGTTGGTGATCGATTGGCCTTTGGTGGCCAAGCCTCTGCGGATAAGCGTATTGCTTTTGTGAATCTTCGTGAAATTCGTAATATTAAATTTGGAACTAGAGGTGGTATTGTTTACAATGATGCTTATTATGGTACAGATTTAGAGATTTTTGCACGGGGAAATATTTCCTTACAGGTGATTCAGCCTGAAACCTTTATACGTAATTTTCTTCCTCCGAACGTTTCGTATTATTCTTTTTCAGATAAAAAGGTTAAAGAACAAATTTTATCTGAATTCCTTCACTCTTTTGTGGTTGCGGTAACTTCTCTATCTGACCAATTTCGCATTTCCCAGCTACCCACAAAATCAATGGCAATTGCTGAAGCAATTGAAAAAGATGATTACAATGCTGGTACTTGGCTAGAACGATTTGGGCTAAAGATTGTTAAAGTAGCCATTGAAAATATAGAATTTTCACCAGATTCGAAGAAATTGGTACATGATTTTTCTGCCAACAAGATGCATCTTAGAGCCTATGATGATGCCAATCAGCGTAGTGCAGATATTGCAGCTCAACAGAAAATTGCTGACGGCGTGAATCAGCATGGTCTAGGAGATGCGGGAGGTTTACTAGTGGGAATGAATCTAGCACAGCAACTAGGTCAATCTTCCTCCAGTGCTAGTCATCAATCCCAGCTCAATCTTGATGAGCAAATAGAGGCGGTTACAAAATTAAAACAATTGTTTGATATGGGAATTTTATCAGAAGACGAATTTGCAAAAAAGAAAAAAGAAATTTTAGGTTTATAAAGGAGAAAGTCGATGTTTTATCTTGCTAAATTAAAAAGTACACGTAGAAATTACTTGATCGGTACAATTCTAACAGGTTTGACTGTTATTGGAAGTTTGATGAACATTTTTTCACCGCCGGAAACATCAACTTCTGGTCCGATTACTTACCTTATTACAGCAATAATTTTCATCGGATTGACACTCTTTTTATTCAAAAAGTACAAGACTGCTCAGCTATTGTTAACCAAGGCAGAGTCTTATCAAATTATTTTTACGGAAGCAGAGGAGATTGATTTTATAGAATTGGAGCGTTTAACTGGGGAGTCACATACCCGGGTACTTACGATATTAGAAGAGTTACTGAAACGGCAAGCTCTTACAGGGATTGGAATTGATTACCAAGACCGAAAGGTCATCAATAATGTAAAGAAAGAGTCTAGGAACAAAGCGCGTCAGAATAAAGCGGCCACTTCAAAAAGGAACTATAAGAAAGTCAGTAAAGAAGAAAAGGTAGAGGCTACAAGCCAAACAACCTCCAAATGCTCTCAATGTGGTGCAACCAATACAATTGTACTGGGGCAAGAAAATTACTGTGAATACTGCTCTTCGATAATATAGAAAACAGCTGCCGAAAGGTGGCTTTTTCTTATCAGGTCTCTAAGTTTTGTCTGAAAATTATAATGTTTATAAAAAAGCTTGACAAGTATTTTAAAAGGAGTATAATTAGAATTGTTCTAAAGAAAGTTTAGAATAATTATAATTTAGAGGTAAACAATTATGACTACAAAAGACTATGGAAAAGCTCCATTTGTAACCAATATTGAAACAGCAACGCTTGAAAATACCAACTACCGCACAGCCCTCTGGACTGGGGAACTCTTGCAAGTTACCCTCATGTCTATCCCAGTTGGTGGCGACATTGGTGCAGAAGTCCACAATGAAAACGATCAGTTCCTCCGCATTGAGCAAGGTCACGGCCGTGTTATCATGGGTGAATCAGCTGATAAGATTACGCTTGATACGGAAGTTGGACCAGAAGATGCCATTTTGATTCCAAACGGTACCTACCACAATGTCATCAACATCGGTCAAGAAGACCTAAAAATCTACTCTATCTATGGACCAGCCCACCACGCTCATGGGACAGTTCACGAAACGCAAGCCATCGCTATCGCTGCTGAAGAAGCAGAAGAGCACGGTCATTAAGATGAACATTTTTCAACTTCAATCGGTCGGCTTATCGGATAAAGATAAGTCGATTTTAACTGACATTAGCTTCACCGTTGCAGCAGGCGAGCGATTAACCCTGGTTGGACCTTCAGGCAGCGGCAAAAGCTCTATCTTAAAACTCTTGGCAGGCTTGACATCCGCGACCAGTGGGACTATTTTCTTCCAGGGGAGGGACATAGCAGAGCTGGATATGCCGACTTACAGGAGAGAGGTTTCCTATTGTTTTCAACAGCCAGTTCTCTTTGGCCAGACCGTCCAAGATAATCTCCAGTTTCCATTTACCATTCGTCAGCTGGCATTTGACCAGACCAAAGCCCTCAAGGCCCTAGAATCTGTTCATCTAGCACCAGAATTTTTAAGCAAGAAAATCACAGAACTATCTGGTGGAGAAAAGCAGCGAGTTGCCCTCATCCGCAATCTACTCTTCGAGCCCAAAGTCTTACTCTTGGACGAAATCTCTGCAGGCTTGGACGCCGAAACCAAGGCCATTGTCAACAAGCTCTTGGCAGACTACCAAGCTGCTGGAAATACCCTGATTGAAGTCACTCATGACCAGTCAGAGATTGAGGCAGCCCAAAGGATTTTGAGAATAGAAGGAGGTCGGGTCCAAGTATGAACGTTTCAGTAGATAACCTATCCCTAGCCCTTGTATTCGGGCTGGTCTTGGTAGCAATTAGCATCAGTCAAAAGGAAAGACTGGGTTTGACTAAGGATATTTTCATGGCCGTTGTCAGAACTGTCCTCCAGCTGATTTTTGTCGGCTACATTCTCAAGTTTATCTTCCAAGCCTCCAATGTCTTTCTTAGTTTGGCAATGGTTTTGATTATTCTTTACAATGCCAGTGTCCAAGCCAACAAACGCAATCCCAATAGCAAGAAATCCCTGCTTTATCCCTTTCTAGCCCTGCTTGCTTCGACTGGTTTGACTCTGACAATCCTGATTTTCTCAGGGGCAATCCAATTTATTCCTTCGCAAGTCATTCCCATTTCGGGGATGTTGGCTAGTAATGCCATGACGGCCATCGGCCTGTCCTATCGGGCTATGTACAAGTCTTTCACAGACAACCGCCAACAAGTTTTGGAAAAACTCAGTCTGGGAGCAACTGTTAAATTTGCTTCACAGGATATCTTACGAGAGGCTATCAAAACAGGTATGCAACCCACCATTGATTCAGCCAAGACAGTCGGTCTGGTCAGCCTACCTGGAATGATGTCTGGTCTGATTTTTGCAGGAGTAGATCCGGTCCATGCCATTCGTTATCAGATTATGGTCATGTTCATGTTGCTGTCTGCGACCAGTCTGGCTTCTGTGATTGCCTCCTACGCTGCCTACAAAACTTATTTTACCGACAAGGCCCAGTTGGAGTTTGAATAAGAATACCTTGTAAACTGCATGTGGAGTGACCACATGTAGTTTTTATATCTTAGAACGGTACTCACAAGTGAAGTGCTTTAATATATGAAGTAGTTTTTTGAGGGAATAATGACTGTATGTTGAAAAAACTCTCAGCCCATACTCGTTTTTTATTCTATTGACCAACGTTCGTTTTTCTGCTAATATGGAAAAATGTTTGTTTGGAGGGAATTGTTTGAAAAATATAATTTCTATTTGGAAAAAGATGAGTTTAATTCGGAAAATCAGTATTGGGGTCTTTTTAGGATTAGTCTTGGGATTGAGTGTGCCTCAGTTTACGATGATTTCTCTCTTAGGAAGTCTCTTTGTTGGAGCTTTAAAAGCTATTGCCCCACTTTTGGTATTGACACTGGTTGCCCACGCCCTGTCTCAGGCACCTAATGGTCAAAAAAGCAACATTCGAACTATCCTTTTCCTGTATCTGATTGGCACGTTTGCAGCTGCGAGTGTTGCAGTTATTGCCAGCTACCTATTTCCATTAAAATTGGTTCTTACCGAGGCAACTGCGACAGAAATTTCACCACCTCAAGGGATTTCAGAAGTATTTCAAGACTTACTATTGAACATTGTTGACAATCCAATCAATGCGCTTGTGAATGCCAACTATATTGGTGTTTTGACTTGGGCAGCGATATTCGGACTTGCCTTTCGGAATGCGAGTCAACACACCAAGGATTTATTGCAATCAACAGCGGAAGTAACCTCAAAAGTAGTCGGTTGGATTATTGGTCTTGCACCATTCGGAATTTTAGGCTTGGTTTTTGACACAGTCGCAAATAATGGATTGGCAGCTCTTAAGAATTACGGAGTTCTATTACTAGTATTAGTTGGTTGCATGACTTTTGTCGCTCTGGTGGTCAATCCCTTTATTGCATTTATGGTCATGAGGAAAAATCCTTACCCCTTAGTGTTGGAATGTCTTCGAGTGAGTGGGGTAACAGCATTTTTCACAAGAAGTTCAGCAGCCAATATTCCAGTCAATATGCAGCTGGCTAAACGGTTGGGAGTAGATTCAGATACCTACTCCGTATCCATTCCCTTAGGCGCTACTGTCAATATGGCTGGAGCTGCCATTACAATCAATATTTTGACAATGGCTGCGGTAAATACACTAGGAATCACAGTTGATTTCAGTTCAGCTCTTCTTTTATCCGTTGTTGCATCACTATCAGCAGCAGGAGCATCTGGGGTAGCAGGTGGCTCGCTTCTCCTCATCCCAGTAGCATGTAGTCTTTTTGGCATTCCAAATGAGTTAGCCATGCAAGTAGTTGGAGTCGGATTTGTGGTCGGAGTGATTCAGGACTCTTGTGAAACAGCACTCAACTCATCAACCGATGTCTTGTTTACAGTTGTAGCAGAACGATCTGCTTGGAAAAAATAGAAAGAAGTTGGGAGACCAACTTTTTTCTACCGTTTGTCAAGCTTATCAAGGTATTTGACGAAAAATATTTTGAGTTCAATAGTCAAAATAAGGAAATTGTTTTATTTTGGACTAAATTTTAGTGTAAAAAGTGCA
>NZ_POPB01000147.1 GCF_002964045.1 Streptococcus suis
TTGACGAACTTGGTTTCACAGCTAACAGCATGAAGAAAATCGCAGACAGCATCATCTCTTTGGCCAGCCTACCAATTAATGATAACGAATTTCTTTACGACGCTTTCTTAGCAGCTGGTGAAGATAATAATGCCAAATTGATTGCCGAATATTTTACCCACAGAGGATTGCCTGCACGCTATGTCCATCCTAAAAAAGCTGGTATTATTGTCAGCTCCGAACCAGGAAATGCTCGCATTTTGCCTTCAAGTTATGACAAAATCGAAGAGCTTCGTGATACAGATGAAGTACTCATTATCCCAGGATTCTTCGGTGTAACTGTTGATAACCAGATTTGTACCTTCTCAAGAGGTGGATCGGATATTACAGGTTCCATCATTGCTGCCGGGGTTAAGGCTGACCTCTATGAAAACTTTACAGATGTCGATGGTATTTTTGCTGCCCATCCTGGCATCATTAAAAATCCACATTCAATCAAAGAATTGA
>NZ_POPB01000148.1 GCF_002964045.1 Streptococcus suis
GGCTCTTTGTCAACTGTAGTGGGTAGATGAAAAGCTAACACCTAGAGAGGACGAAATTCGTTCTCTCTTTTTCAATATTCAAAGCGATGTAAATCTTAGTTTTAAAGTTCTTAAAGTTCCTAAACCCGAAAGCCTGTCTCTTGATGTCCTTGATGAGTTTATTGGTCGCTTCCAGTTTAGCATTGGAATAGGGTAGCTCAATGGCGTTCGTGATATAAGTTTTATACTTTAGAAAGGTCTTAAAAACAGTTTTGAAGGTAGGATTGACAAGGTTAAGGTTGTCTTCTAGAAGCTCGAAGAAATATTTCGAGTTCTTCTCTTGGAAATGGAAGAGGAGAATCTGGTAGAGGTCATAATAGAATCTTAGTTGATCTGAGAACTCGAGTGTTTTCTGAACAACCTCTTTCGGTGTCAATATTTGCCCAAAGGTACGAGAATAAAAG
>NZ_POPB01000149.1 GCF_002964045.1 Streptococcus suis
TGTTAGCTTTTCATCTACCCACTACAGTTGACAAAGAGCCACAATAATCGGGAAGACAGGATTCGAACCTGCGACACCTTGGTCCCAAACCAAGTACTCTACCAAGCTGAGCTACTTCCCGATACTATTAAAAATAAAGCTCCCCTAACGTCTCCATTAAGCGAGTGATGCACCCTAGAGGATTCGAACCTCTAACCGCCTGATTCGTAGTCAGGTACTCTATCCAGTTGAGCTAAGGGTGCTAACTATTATAATCTTCATGCCGAGGACCGGAATCGAACCAGTACGATGTTGCCATCGCAGGAT
>NZ_POPB01000015.1 GCF_002964045.1 Streptococcus suis
TAGAGAAAAACAAGAAAACCACCAGCTATGCTGGTGGCTGACAAGGCTTTGAGCTTCCATTTCTTTTTCCTGTTATAATCTAATTGTTCAGGTTAGATAAAGGAGGAAAAAGAAATGGCTAAAACCAGTTACAGTTTATCACATACCAAATGGATGTGCAAATATCACATAGTTTTCACACCTAAGTACCGGAGAAAGTCCATTTACTACAAAATTAGGCAGGACTTAATTGATATTTTCCGTCATCTATGTCAATACAAAGGCGT
>NZ_POPB01000150.1 GCF_002964045.1 Streptococcus suis
CAGAGGTATTATCCATTACTGATATTGAACATAAAAGATATTCAAAAATAGGAAACCTTTCATTAGGAGAGGGGCAGAGGTTAGGTATTGCAACAGCGCTGTTGGGAAAACCTCAGTACCTGATTTTAGATGAACCTACAAATGGTCTAGATCCTAGTGGAATTAGATGGTTTAGAAATTTTATTAGAGAACAAGCAAGTGCTGGTAAGACAGTATTGTTATCATCACATATACTTTCAGAAGTAGAGGCGGTAACTGATAAGGTTGTTTTTATTAATAAAGGAAGCATCATAGCTTCG
>NZ_POPB01000151.1 GCF_002964045.1 Streptococcus suis
AGTGGGGAACGACCTTTTGATTCTTGATTTTTTGTTTTCATAAGTTCACTTCCTTTCAAAATCGGGTAAAAAAATAGACACCTCATTTTTTGAAGTGTCTACCTATTAAATATTCAAATTTTATTGGAAGTATCTTTATATCTTCACTTTTCAAGGATAAATCGTCGTATCAAAGCTCATTCATAAGTAGTAAATTAGTAGTAAATTGAGTGGTTTTGACCTTGATAAAGTGTGATAAGTCCAGTTTTTATGCGGATAACTAGATTTTTATGCTATTTTTAGTTTAAAATACTTTAAAATACCAATTGCTGAAAGTTTTTTCTTCAATATCTGGTCTCGAAAAATATCCTTTATATAGATTTAAAAATAATATAGTAATTTATGATGATAAAATAGA
>NZ_POPB01000152.1 GCF_002964045.1 Streptococcus suis
ATTCTACAAGCTCTACGCCAGGGAACTCCCATCGAAACGGATGCAAAATTAGATGTTCTCGCTCGATTTACTCTGGCTGTTATTCATGAAAAAGGTAAGGTTGGACAGCCCTTGCTAGAGGAATTTTTCCAAGAGGGCTACACGGCTGAAAACGCCTTGGATCTGGTGTTAGGAGTCAGTCTTGCAACTCTTTGTAATTATGCCAACAATCTCATCAATACTCCTATCAATCCAGAATTACAGGCCTATGCTCTGTAGGAGTTCCAGCAGAATATGTATCGAAAACTAGTTAGGACGTTTACGTTATCCTAACT
>NZ_POPB01000153.1 GCF_002964045.1 Streptococcus suis
CCAACATCTTTGAAAGAACGATAAACCGATGCAAAACGCACATAGGTGATTTCATCCAATTCGACCAATTCTTCCATTACCAAATTCCCGATGACATCGGATTCTATTTCACTATCACCTTGTGCTCGAACCTTCTGTTCAATCCGATTCACCACTTCATCAATATCATCGGTTGACACAGGGCGCTTTTGAGCAGAACGAATAATCCCATTGAAAATCTTTTCACGTGAAAACTGCTCTCTAGTTCCGTCTTTTTTCACAACGACTAGAGTTTTCTCTTCAATCCGTTCATAGGTGGTAAAACGTTGACCACATTGGTCGCAGGAACGACGACGACGGATGGTATTGCCATCTTCAGCCTGACGACTATCAATGACACTTGAT
>NZ_POPB01000154.1 GCF_002964045.1 Streptococcus suis
ACTTTTCCAGGGATGTAAATACCTGGCTCGACAGAGAAACACATACCTTCTTCGATGACCAAATCATTGCCTTCCATAATCGATGGGAATTCATGGACACTCATTCCCAAACCGTGACCGAGTCGGTGGTTGAAGTACTCGCCATAACCTGCTTTTTCAATCACAGAGCGAGCGGCATAGTCAATCTCGCCAGCAGTCACACCAGGCTTAATCATATTGACCGCGGCCATGTGAGCCTCCAGAGTCAAGTTGTAAATATCTTTTTTAAACTGATCAGGTTTACCGACA
>NZ_POPB01000155.1 GCF_002964045.1 Streptococcus suis
CTTGTTCCTTAGCCGTAGCAGTATTTGAAGTAGCTTGGGCAACTTGCTCAGCTTCTGTCACAGCTGCCTGTGCACTTGCAAGCTCTTGCTCACTAACAACCTTTACTGGTGCAGCTTGTTCTTCTGAGACAGTAGGAACAATAGTATCGGCACTGACTTGGTTTGCTTGAAAACCAACTGTCCCAACAGCTAAAACACCTGTAGCAAGCGTTACTGGAATAGCAACAGATTTCTTTTTCATATATATTACCCCTATATTTTACTTACAACTTTTATATTATACTATCATTCCTCATTTGTCAATGTTCGTATGTAAAGAAAGTCTACTTTTTGTCTACTCGCAACTTGCTCAGAAAGTTTAGAGAAATTATCATTTTTTTCTTTACATTTAAAAATCATGGTGCTATAATAATTATCAGATAAATTAAATTGTCAGACAATTTAATAAATAAAAAAGAAATCAGGTGATCCCATGTCA
>NZ_POPB01000156.1 GCF_002964045.1 Streptococcus suis
TCCTCGTAAGACCGTCCTTCTTTGGCAGTTTTAGGAATGGGTTGGAGGTTTCTGGTTCTCCGCTTTCTGAATTTCACGACACGGGGGAAATCAATGGGCTTTGTGGACAGATATCCTTTTTCAAGGTATCGGTAGATAGAAGCTCTGGATGCCGACAGTTCATTGGAGGCGATGATGTGGTTGAGGTGTTGTCCCTTTTGGATGGCAGAAGAGATAATCTCGTCCATGCGATAGAATTCTTCCTTGTTTAGGGCAACACCTGTTCTCGACTCTGAGAGCTTAGCTTCATAATCAAGCTGAGCTCTTTTTGCGTAGTAGAACTGTTTCTGGTATCCACAATTGATCCTCTTTTTCGGACAGGCATTGCAAACGTAGGGAGCCTTTTTGAGCAGAGGGCAGGCCTCACAATTGGAAGTACTAGAGTTCTCTTTCACCACTCTATTTCTCCGAACTTCTTTTGAGATTGTGGACGGATCTTT
>NZ_POPB01000157.1 GCF_002964045.1 Streptococcus suis
TCTTGGTCACTTCTTCCCAACGTGGTCCGTCTGGATTAGTCGGATCGACTGGCGTGCCTGGGGTCTGTGGATTATCTGGGGTGGTTGTGACAACCTTCTCTCTAAACACAACTGTGTAAACCTGTGGACTGGTAGTATCACGGTCAAATGTCGCATTAGTTGGGAAGTTGTCCTGTACCAATTCATAGCCACGTTCCACAATCAAGGCAATGGTTTCTGCGGTGCTGTATACAATTGGTTGATCTGCTAGACCAGTTACTTCATCAGCTGGAGAGAGAACCTTATTGCTGCCTTCTTCCAAGTATTGGATGACTGCCTTCTGTTCAAGGGCCTTGTAAGTAATGACTGTTGGCTGAGTTGGGTCAGTCGGTACTGGTGGGATGTAGTTTCCATCTGGATCCTT
>NZ_POPB01000158.1 GCF_002964045.1 Streptococcus suis
CTTTCATAGACAGTCCTTACCTTTGTTTATATGGCTCATACTCCATGTTTTGTATCCCCTAGCAATGTTAGACTTTCCTACCACATAATGAACATTGTCATTTTTGAAACACTTCTATTTTTTACACTTTCATTTCAGCTATCCGCCACCCAATTTATTTTACAATATAGAACAGAGTTTAGTATTTCAATCATTCCTTTCTCATTTTATGCTATACTAGATGTATTGAAAACAAGGAGGTTTATATGGTTAAACTAATCGCTCTTGATATGGACGGAACCCTCTTAAATGAGAAAAAGGAACTGATGCAGCCACAGATTGATGCTATTCATCAGGCTGTTGAAGCAGGCGTCAAGATTGTTCTCTGTACTGGTCGGCCCTTGGCTGGTGTTAAGCCATTCGTAGAGCAGCTCGGCTTTGACACCGAGGAAGAATTTATCATTGTCAATAACGGCTGTTCAACCCATTCGACAAAGGAG
>NZ_POPB01000159.1 GCF_002964045.1 Streptococcus suis
TTTCTAAAGGATAAAGACAAGGTTTTAAACGCTATGGAATTGCCTTATTCCAACGCCAAACTGGAAGCTACCAATAATCTCATCAAAGTCATTAAAAGAAATGCCTTTGGTTTTAGGAACTTTGAAAACTTTAGAAAACGGATTTTGATTGCCTTGAACATAAAGAAAGAGAGAACCAATTTCGTCCTCTCTAGGTGTTAGCTTTTCATCTACCCACTACAGTTGACAAAGAGCCGAAAAATCGTCTACTTCTACCAACACGATTTTACAAAGAGCCAGTACTTACATCTCTTTTTCTCCTGTAAAACTATTGTATCTTGATACTTTAATGAGTTTCAATCATTCGATCTGTTAACCGTTATTTTTTGGATCTAAACTTAATAACATAGCATTAATGGCGACGATGACTGTTGACACAGACATTAGGATTCCTCCTAATGCAGGGCTTAATGTGATACCAATAGGAGCCAAAATTCCTGCAGCTAGAGGGATAGCTATAAAGTTATAACCAGCTCCCCAAAATAGGTTTTGTTTCATTTTACGAGTTGTTTTGTGTGCTAATTCAATGAATGATTCAATATCTCCTGGATCGGATTGAGTCAATATGACATCAGCTGAATCCAATGCAACTTGAGTTCCAGCACCTACAGCTATACCAACATCTGCTAAGGCAAGAGAAGGAGCATCATTTACACCATCACCTACCATGATAACTTTCTTTCCTTCATCTTTAAGTGTTTTAACTAACTCATATTTGTCTTGTGGAGATTGATTTGATCTATACTCAATCCCTAAAACTTCTGCCGCGCCTTGAGCCGCTTTTTCATTATCACCTGTTGCCATAATTGGTTGAATATTGTTCTTTTTAAGAGCTTTAATTAACTCTTTACTCGTTGGTTTTAATTCGTCCCCTAAAGCTACAGCACCAATGGCATCATCGTTTTCTACTAAGACACTAAGAGTTGCTCCTTTTGGAATATCCATATCAAGATTACGTCCATAGGCTTTTTGACTGATTAATTGGTAACGGTGCCCACCTGCTTTACCCTCTACTCCAGAACCGGAAATCACATCAATCGAATCAAAAGATGCTGGACGTATATCTTGCTGCTCGGCGAACCTTATAATTGATTGAGCAATTGGGTGGCTAGATCCTCCTTCAATACCTGCCAATAAGGCAATGATTTCCTCTTTTGTATATTTGTCATTAAGAAGTTTTACATCTAATACTTTAAATTCACCAGTTGTTAAAGTACCCGTTTTATCTAAAATTATCACATCTGCATCTTGAGCTATTTCTAAGGCTTGGCGGTCTTTTACTAGTAAGCCACGGCTAGCCCCTAAGCTTGTGCTTCGGGCGGTTACCAATGGAATAGCCAGACCCAATGCGTGCGGACAAGCAATAACTAATGTAGTAATAGTAAATATAACTGCCGTTGGGATATCTCCAATAATCATCCACACTACAAAAGCAATTAGCGCGACAATAACAGCAATATAGAAGAGCCACCCTGCAACCTTTTGCGCAATATTTTCTGCCCTGGAAGGCTGACTTTGAGCTTGGCTAATTAAAGTCTGTACTTGAGAGATAAAGGATTGATCACCTGTCTCATTCACTTTAATATAAAGAACCCCTTCTCCATTTGTTGAGCCTCCGATTACTTCATCGCCAGGACCTTTTTTAACTGCTTTTGATTCTCCAGTCAAAAGAGCTTCATTCACACGTGATTCGCCACGCTCGATAGTTCCGTCTGCTGGCACATTTTCTCCGGCTTGAACACGAATTAAATCGCCTACCTGTAAGTCAGCAACTGGACGTATTTCAATTGAATCATCTTCTAACACAACGTGAGCATCTTTTGGTACCAACTTAGCCAATGCTGCTTGTGCGTCTCCTGCTTCTCCAATAGCTTTCATCTCAATCCAGTGACCTAATAACATGATTAATAATAATGAAGCAAATTCAAAGAAAAAGTCCATCACGTGTCCACCCGTTACGTAGGTAATGATAACAGCATAAATACTGTATAAATATGAAACACTTATACCTAAAGAAACTAGAGCCATCATTCCAGGTTCTTTTTGTTTAAATTCGTCAACTGCGCCTTGATAGAATGGACGTCCACCATAAATAATTAATATAGTAGATAAAATAGCTACTACAATATCAGAATATGGAAAAGTAAACTGGAATGGTAGGTCAAACCCAGCCATAGGGGATAAGAGCATAATAATGATTCCTAGTGGCAATGATTTTAAGAAAAGTTCCTTAAAGTTACCGTGATGATGGTGTTCATGCCCTCCGTGATGCCCACTGTGGTCATGCCCACTGTGCCCGCTGTGATCATGCTCAGCATGATGTTCTTGATGTTGATTCTTATGGTCTCCATGTTCTTCCGTGCTTACGTGCTCATGTTTTGAATGATCCATGTCGCCATGATTATGGTGACAGTGGGATAAATGTTTGTTGTTATTGTTCATTTTAAATTCCTCCTTATTCTTAATGATGATGTAAATGACACTCGCATTGTCTTTCTGGACAATTGCAATCCACTTCTTCTACTGCGAAAGATTTTTTTATCTCTAATATTTTTTCTAGTCGATCTATATCATCGAAGCTTAAGACATGATCTTCAATATTATTTATTATTCTACTTTAATTTGTCCCATCATACCTGCTTCTTCATGTTCAAGAATGTGACAGTGGTACATATAACTACCCTTCTTATTAAACTTAACTATAAGTCTTACTTTTTCGTTAGGCTCAATATATACAGTATCTTTCCATCCGCTCTCCTCTGGAGAAGGCGCATTACCGTTTCTTGATAGAATTTGAACCTGGGTGCCATGAATATGGAATGGGTGTCCCATTTCATGCATCATAGATCCTGGGTTTGTAATTTCCCAAATCTCTGTATCTCCAAGCTTCACTGTTTCATCAATTCTATTCATATCAAACTTTTTACCGTTTATTGATACCATGTGACCCATACCTTGAAGCTCAAAACTGCTTATCTTAGTAGCTTGTGCTTCTGACATTCTTTCTATATTCGTTAAAGTGCTAGGTACTTCAGTATCATCTTTCCCATCGCCTTTAACATTAAAGGTCATAATGGCTTCCTTATTACTCATAAGTGATAGCTGCGTTCCCTTTTCATACTTTGAAAAGTCCACTATTATCTCTGCTCTTTCCCCAGGTGATAACATAATATTTCTCTGGCTAACCGGTTTTTCTAAAAATCCACCATCAGATGCTATTTGATAGAATCCATCTCTATTATCTAACTTCAAATTAAAGTTACTTGCATTAGCACCATTAACTATTCTAAATCTCATCTTGACTCTATTAACCTCTAAATTAGGTTTAATAGCTCCGTTAACTATGATAGTATCCCCTGTTGCTCCATCCATCATATTTGTATTATAAATAAAACTGCCGTCCTTGTCAAAGCTTCTATCTTGAATTACTAAAGGTATATCATTTACTCCATATTCCTTAGGAATATTTAAGCTTTTTGATACTTCATCATCCACATAGAATAGTCCTGCTAAACCTTTATAAACTTGGGTAGCAGTATTTCCTCCAAAGTGCGGATGATACCACAATGTTGCAGCCTGTTGATTTACTGTAAAACTAGGCTCCCAAGTTGTTCCTGGTTCAATTCCTTGATGAGGGCCCCCATCCTTTTCTCCTTCTACCTCTAGTCCATGCCAGTGAACTGTAGTTGCTTCTTTTAGCTTGTTATTTACGTGCACATTTACTTGCTCACCTTTACTTACTCTGATGACAGGGCCTAAGAAACTTCCGTTGTACCCCATAGTTCGTGTCTTGGTATTTGGTAAAAATGAAGTTTCTCTTTCTTGAGGTTCTAAAGTAAAATCCGCAATATTAGGATCTGGATTTTTATCCTCTAATAGTGGTGGTATAGGAAGTGTACTTTTTGTTTTACTTGTTTGAATATCTATATTAACTGCACTCTGGTTTATTTTAAAATAACTAATCATTGGTTCTAAAAGTGTAATATATCCAACTGCAGTTAATACGACTGTAAGTCCAATACCTAATAACATATGTTTATTCTTACTCATTTTTATTCCTCCATAAATTATTATTCTAATTAATAATAATCTGCTTGAGCTAATGCGGGTGCATCGTTAATGCCGTCTCCAACCATCGCTACCTTCTTGCCTGCCTCTTGTAGTTTTTTGACTTCCTCGACTTTATCTTCAGGTAATACTTCACTTAATACACTGTCTATACCCACTTGCTTAGCAATCGATTTGGCTGTTCGTTTGTTATCTCCAGTAATCATGATTACTTCAACACCGCGTCTTCTAAGTTCTTTAACAGCTAAATAATTCCCCATGACCGCTATGATCATGCCCGCTGTGCCCATCATGATGACAAGAGTGCGCTTCCTTTTGTGAGACTTGGTGCTGGTGTATATTTGAATGATGATGCATATGATGATTGTGTTCCATTTGTATTTCCTCCTTACGATTGTTAACAATTGCATTGTCCAGCTTGGCAATGACAGGTGACTTTTTCTGGTGCTACTACACGTTTTTCCTCAAGAATTGAGATGAGATGATCTATATCATTTTGCGACAATACCAAATAATCTAACCACTCCTTTAAATGTTCGTAATGTTTTGTTTGGCAGATATTTTCTATAATCAGCTTTATCTCTGTCTGAACATGATCGATTTCGGATATAGCAGGTGAATAGGTATAATATCTTCCTTCTACAATAACGGTAACATATCCTTTTTTTACCAATCGATTTAAGAGCGTCTTGATGGTTTTATCATTCCAATCCATATCATCAATCAACCGTTCAACAATTTGACGACTGGTTAATTGATTTTCTGCCCATAAAACCCTCATGACCTGCCATTCTGATAAACTAATTTCTCTTTTCAATACCTTTCCTCCTTTCGACAGACTACAATTGTAGTCATTTGATTACATTTGTAATCGTATCATCTAAAAAATGAACTGTCAAGAAAAATATTCTCGACAGTCTTTTAATGTTTTAAAAAATTCAAGAAGTAGGTGCAAAGTTCCTCTGTTGAAGCAATACGGTTTGACTTCAAAAGAACTGAAACTCCAAAACAAATTGCGACATTTTGACTATTATTGTATAAAATATCTTTAAGAAGATGGTTACCGTCTCGTTTCCATCAATAAGGCTTACCCAGACAAGTTTGCGCCAGTAGAAGACTAACCAAGGATTGTGGGAAAGATTACTGGAAATTTTATGCCTATTGAACAGTAAAAACCTCTGAAGTTACTCTTGACTTCAGAGGATTATTTTTATGAAATTTTTATATATTGAATAACAGATTCAAACCCTTGTCGAATAGTTTCAATATCTGTTTCTGGAGCTTGTAAATCAATTATTTTTGTCATATTCCATCTCATCTTCAGTTACCCACATATGATTCTTAACTTCTTTTTGACCATTGGTTGGAGTGTAATTAACAACGTAAACAGTTCTTGTAATAGATTTATCTACTTTTGCTTCAGCTCCCATCATCCCATCCATGTGATCGGCATTCAAGATAACAGTATCGCCCTCATTTGCTACAGTCTTAGTATCTTTTAACTCTTCTTGTACTACCCATCGATGATTCTTAACCATTGGTCCCCCAGTTTTTGGCTTATAGCTTACTTCATAAATTGTAGTATCAAAGGCTCCTACAACTTGAGCTTTTGCACCTTTCATCCCTTTCATATGATCGCCTAGCAGTATAACATTACTTCCCACCGGGAATTTAGGGTGCGCAGCATCTTTCATTGAAGAAGGAACCATACCTTCATGATTCATTCCCTCATGATTCATTCCCTCCATACTATTCATTTTACTAGACGCTATAGAAGTCGATTCCTCGTTTGTACTTTTAGAATTATTCGATTCACTTTGATTGCTACACGCTCCTAAAAATACAATAATTCCAAGACTTACAAATACTAATTTTATCATCTTTTTCACTGTGTTCATCCTCCTTTAATTAATCACATTTAAGTCATCTCATAAATTTGTAATCCAAAAACTTCTTTTTTAATTGTAGCTATTGATAAGTCCTTCTTAGAAAAGATTACTACAGAATTTGATAAGATATCTAAATGAACTTTTTCGACACTATCTATTGAAATCAGTTGAAAAAATATTTTTTGACCAACATTCACATATTAGTTTAGCATTTTTTATCTATTTTTGAAATAAATAACTCTCCTCCTTTATTGAAATGGTAACTTTATAACAAATTTAGTTCTTAGACCTAATTTACTTTTTACAGTTATACTACCTTTATGCGCTTCAACAAAGCTCTTTTCAATACCTTTCCTCCTTTCGACAGACTACAATTGTAGTCGATTGATTACATTTGTAATTATATCATCAAAAAAAATGAGCTGTCAAGAAAAATATTCTCGACAGTTTTTTAATGTTTAAAAAATTCAAGAAGTAGGTGCAAAGTTCCTCTGTTGAAGCAATACGGTTTCTGATACCCCAGCGAACCGTCTCGATAAAACAGACACCGATAAGCTCCTGATAATATTCAATAGGTACATTACCCTTCTGGTATCCACTCTTTTGCATCAAGGTTGGATACAGTTGCTCTTTTAGATACGTTCGTAGTACTCTATGAAAGTAGGGAATTTCAGCTATTCTATAAGTCTACCTCAGTTCCTTCCAGGAAGCGAACGGTTATCTCTCCTTCAAGCCCTATCCTGATATGGTCTAGCACTCGGCACATATCTGAGTGATTGAAGTCTGTCTGCTCCTGCCTAATCAGGTCACTCAATGCTATGCTGTAGTGCTTATCAAGCAGGCGATTCTCTTCTAAGATTTTCTCCCACTTGCCCTCAAGCAAATCAATGTTCTCGCTCAGTATCTCTAACGCCTTTAGGAAAATCTGCTCAAGTGTCGCTTCATCCAAATGGCTACTGTAACACCCTTCAACTCCCTTGATGCGATAGCGGTTGTTACATTGCCAAACTTTACGTTTCCCTCGGCTGGTTGCCCAATTCTTTCGACCAAAGGCAGACCCACAGGCTTGGCAGAAAACCTTGGTGGTAAATGGGTTGTCCTCACTCTGCATGATATAAGACTTGAGCTGATGTTCCTCTCGATAAGTTTTGCGTCTAGCTATTTCCAGTTGAACAGTCTCCCAAATCTCCTCATCAATAATACCTTCGTGGCTATCTTCCACATAGTATTGATTGACTTGTCCATCATTTTGAATAGTTGTTATCCTAGTTGATTAAAAAAATCTCTGATTTCCTCATCTTTTATAAAATAATATATAATTTTCCCCTCTCTTCTAGTGTCCAAGATGTTTTGATTGGCTAGTTTACGAAGATGGTGGGAGGCAGATGCCATACTGAGATTTAGTAAACAGGCTATATCGCAGACACAGAGTTCTTCAACAGCAAGGAGATAAAAGAGGATATTTATCTGTTTATTATCGGTAAACTTTGATAAAATGCGAAGTGATTTTTGGACTTTTTCCTTTTCAAGGTAGTTCGTTGCGGTTGTAACATTTTGTTGATTTATAACATTCACTTGGCAGATACTATCTTTTTTCATAATATTTGCTCCTAGTTTAACACAGTCCATAGCATGTCAAAACTGTTGTTTTCAATCAGGATATATATCCCCAATCCTAAATAAACAACGGCAATAAACCATCTGCTATATTTTTCCAAGGTTTCTCCAATAGAAGGGACTTGTGCCAATTTTTGGGCAGAAAAAACCAAGAGATAAATCATGACTAGAAAGGTAAGTAAAGCTACAATCAAATTCGCTAAATTTAAGGTAGTAAAATATGGGACAAATACACCAATATTGTCAGCACCACAACTTGCAAAAGTTATCATAGCGACTAGAAAAATAAGGTTTTTATTATCTTTGCGCAAACCATCTTTTACAATAGCTTCTCCATCAGAATCTCCTAAAAGCAAAACTTTGAGGCCTAGGAAAATTGGAATCAAACCGAGCAAACCTAAAATCTCTTTACTAGGAATATAATCTAAGACAAAT
>NZ_POPB01000016.1 GCF_002964045.1 Streptococcus suis
AACGTCAAAGGTCGCGTTGTGGGCAACCATGACGGAATCTTGACAGAAATCTTGAAACTCACGCAGGACTTGTTCCAGAGGTTTAGAACCGCGCACATGCTCATCAGTGATTCCTGTCAGATCTGTTGTAAATTGACTGAGCGGATGACCTGGATCGATAAATTCATCAAATTCCGCAATAATATTGCCCTTGTGCATCTTAGACGCCGCAATCTGAATCAGGGCATTGTTGACTGCAGATAGACCGGTTGTTTCCACGTCAAAGA
>NZ_POPB01000160.1 GCF_002964045.1 Streptococcus suis
GTAACCGCCCAATAACAAGGTATCTATCTAATCACTCCCTCCTCCTGTATACTGTTATAAAAAACATAACTGGAGGATTTATTATGTCACAGCCCATCGTCCCATTGACTGTTCCCCAATCTAGACACTTTGAGAAGAAAGGCAGAAACGATATTCTGATGAAGATTCGTCTCGAAAAAGTAGAACTCACTTTCTTTCACTCTATCAACCAAGAGGTATTGGAAACAATCTTGGATAAGGTACTGTTCTATGACAATCCGGCTCAGTGATTTAGGTCAAGTCTATTTGGTTTGCGGGAAAACAGATATGCGTCAAGGGATTGATTCTCTCGCCTACCTTGTCAAAAGTCAATTCAATCTGGATCCCTTTTCAGGTCAGGTCTATCTCTTCTGCGGAGGTCGAAAAGACCGGTTCAAAGCTCTTTACTGGGATGGACAGGGATTTTGGTTATTGTATAAACGTTTTGAAAATGGGAAATTGACCTGGCCAAACAATGAAGAGGAGGTTAAAGCCCTCACTTCCGAACAGGTGGACTGGCTCATGAAAGGTTTTTCTATCAGTCCAAAAATAAATGTTTCAAAAAGTCGTGATTTCTATTGAAATCATGGCTTTTCTTTGTGTATAATAAGACAAAAAGAAGGAGATTGGTTATGTCATCACTAGAAAAAATTATTGAAACACAGTCAAAAACGATAGAGATGATGGCTAATGAACTCACTCTCCTTCGTGAACAGGTTGAGTATCTGAGACAGAAACTCTACGGAAAATCATCAGAGAAGGTTGTGTATCAACCCGGTCAGCTGAGCTTGTTTGGGGAGGAAAGTCTCCCTGAAGAAGAAGCTGACTTACCCAGTTGAAACAGAAACGATTACCTATAAACGCAAGAAAGCTAAGGGAGTTCGTCAGGCTATTTTTAGTCAGTTCACTCCAGAGATTGTTCATCACGAACTGCAGGGTGAAGACTGCACTTGTCCAGACTGTCATGGACAGTTGAAAGAGATTGGTTCTACTGTTCAACGACAAGAGTTGGTCTTTATTCCCGCACAATTAAAGCGGATTGACCATGTTCAACACGCATACAAGTGTCAGGCATGTAGTCAGAAGAATCTAAGCGATAAGATTATCAAGGCTCCCGTTCCTAAGGCACCTTTGGCACACAGCTTGGGTTCGGCTTCTATTATCGCCCATACTATTCATCAGAAGTTCAATCTTAAGGTGCCCAATTACCGTCAGGAAGAGGACTGGCATAAGCTTGGTCTGCCAATCAGTCGGAAGGAAATAGCCAACTGGCACATCAAGTCTAGTCAGTATTATTTCGAACCAATTTATGACCTGTTGCACGAGAAATTGTTGGAGCAGCCTATTCTTCATGCGGATGAGACCTCCTACAAGGTCTTAGAAAATGATAGTGAGTTAACCTTCTACTGGACCTTCTTGTCTGGTAAGCATGAGAAAAAGGGTATCACCCTCTATCATCACGACAAACGACGGAGTGGCTTAGTTGTGGAGAAATTTCTTGGGGACTATGCGGGCTACGTTCATTGTGACATGTGGAGTGCTTATCGTCAATTAGACAAGGCTCAGCTGGTTGGCTGTTGGGCTCACGTCAGACGAAAGTTTTTTGAGGCGACTCCTAAGAAGACCGACAAGACTTCATTAGGAGCCAAGGGATTAGCCTATTGCGACCGCCTATTTGCCTTAGAGAATGACTGGGCTGACTTGTCTAGCGAGGAGCGACTGCATAAACGCCAGACAGAGTTGGCTCCCTTGATGGACGAATTCTTTGACTGGTGTCGTGAGCAATCTGTTTTGCCAGGCTCCAAATTGGGCACTGCAATAGAGTATAGCCTCAACTACGAAACCACTTTCCGAACCGTTCTCTCGGACGGTGACTTAGTCTTGTCTAACAATATGGCTGAGAGGGCAATGAAGACCTTAGTGATTGGCAGAAAAAATTGGTTATTCTCTCAGAGCTTTGAGGGAGCCAAATCGACAGCTGTCATTCTGAGTCTTTTAGAAACAGCTAAGCGACACGGACTTGATGCAGAGAAATATATGAACTATCTTCTAGAACACTTACCTAATGAGGAGACACTCGCAAAAAAGGAGGTGCTGGAGGCTTATTTGCCATGGAAGGAAAAAATTAAGAGAGCATGTAAATAGAAAAAGGTTCCAGAGTCGATAGGACTTTGGAGCCTTTTCAATATACTTTGTTATTG
>NZ_POPB01000161.1 GCF_002964045.1 Streptococcus suis
GTTACCATATCATTCATCCTATTTCAATTTTAGTCAATAATATATTGTAGCAGAAAATTAGGCAATTTTCAAGGTTTGGCACTAGGATACACAGTATTCTTAGATAAAAACACAATAAAACAAACAAATCTGGAAAAATTTCTACACAGTAATATTACATTGCTAAAAAGAACATGATTAAGACACCAATTATCAAAATAAATTCCAGGATACCATCCTCTATCTCTAGTAAAAATATACCATTTAAAATTTTAAAAAAATATGTACTATTGCCCCAAAAATGTGAACGATTTGGCATTTTTTTCTTCTTACAAGTAGTATAATCTGATTGTACAAGTAAATATGTAAAAA
>NZ_POPB01000162.1 GCF_002964045.1 Streptococcus suis
TTTAGCAGTATGAAGAGTCGGTCGGATACGGCGACTCTCTTCCAAAGAAGTTAATTCAGCAATGGCTTTTATATCAGGCAAGCCTTCTCGCCCCGCCTCTACAGATGCTCCCGTTAAAACCTCCTTATACTCATGAACAATTTTAACGCCATCAATTTTCTTTAATTTATCCAATACAAGATTTCGGTTCTCTTCGGAAAATTGTAAAATATAGCGCCCTGTTGTCACTTCTTCTGGCTCAAGCTGTGATTCCTGCGGGATTGTTTGAGGAGCACTAGCTTCTTTTCCGCTAATGTCTTCTTTTTCCCTTGACTCCTCTGTTGTCTTACCAGCTGTAGTTTTTATCTCGGTCGCAGTTCGATCTGTGAGAAGACCTGATTCTTCATCTGCCTCTGTGTCTACAACTTCTTCGACCACTCCCTCTTCAACAACTGGTTCATCCACCTGCTCCGTTTTAACTGGCTCATCTGATAATAACCCATCTTCT
>NZ_POPB01000163.1 GCF_002964045.1 Streptococcus suis
ACATGGTGGCGTTAATACGGCAAACTTGCGAAACTGGGAATGGGAGTGTAATGGCAAAGAAGAAGTCCTCTTTACAACCGTTTTAGAAGATGGTTTTAATGGTTTTCCAGGCCGGATTGAGGTTGGAGTTCGCTATTGTTTATCAGCAAGCAATGATGTTCATGTTGATTATTTTGCAAGATCAGACAAGGATACGATTTTTAATCCAACTAACCATGTCTATTTCAACTTGTCTGGGCAATTTTTCGAGAGTATTGGTCAACACCAGCTGAAGATTGCTGCGGAT
>NZ_POPB01000164.1 GCF_002964045.1 Streptococcus suis
CCAAGAGAGTAGAAACAGAAAGAAAAACACAGACAGTTCGGCTGGATTTCATCTGAAGCAGCTCAATCTGTCTGTGTATTTTTTTAGTTATTGGCTAGTTTTTGCCCAGCCTCTATAGTCTGAAATAAGAAAAATGTCAATCAACTTTCCAGACAAACAAAAGACACCCGAAGGTGTCTGGAGTTAACTGATTACCTTAATAACCCAAAAACTCTTCCAAGTCCTTGAGGGAACGCTCTGCTATTGCTTCATAACGCTCCTTCTTATCGCGGATACGCGGCCCATCCAGCTCCTTGATGATGCCAAAGTTGACATTCATAGGCTGGAAGTGCTTGCTTTCGGTGTGGGTGATGTAGAATGGCAGAGCTCCGATAGCTGTTGTTTGCGGGAAGATGACCGGCTCTTCGCCACGGAAACGGCGAACAGCGTTGATACCGGCCACTAAGCCAGAGGCGGCAGACTCGACATAGCCTTCTACTCCTGTCATTTGACCTGCAAAGAACAAATTTGGATTTTTCTTGGTCGCAAAGGTCTGTTCCAATAAGTTTGGCGAATCCATGTAGGAATTGCGGTGCATAACGCCGTAGCGGACAAACTCAGCATTTTCGAGTCCTGGAATCATCTGGAAGACCCGCTTCTGCTCGCCCCACTTAAGGTGAGTCTGGAAGCCAACAATATTGTAAAGGCTACCTGCTGCGTTGTCCTGACGGAGTTGCACAACTGCGTAAGGTGTCTTGTATTCGCCATCACGTGGTCCCTTGTAATCTTCTGGATATTCCAGACCAACTGGCTTCATTGGGCCATAGAGCATAGTTTTGATGCCACGTTTAGCCATGACTTCAATAGGCATACAGCCTTCAAAGTATTTTTCTTTTTCAAAGGAGTTTAGCGGTGCTTCCTCAGCAGAAATCAAGGCTTCATAGAAAGCGGTGAACTGCTCCTTGTTCATGGGAGCATTGAGATAGGCAGCTTCTCCCTTGTCGTAACGGGACTTAAGATAGACTAAGTCCATGTTAATGGTCGAGCTATCGACAATAGGTGCTGCCGCATCGTAGAAGTAAAAACCGTCACCACCATTAAGTGCGTGAATCTTCTCTGCCAAGGCGTCAGACGTCAAAGGCCCCGTCGCAATGACTGTAATAGCATCTTCGGGAATCTCTGTAATCTCCCCACGGATGACCTCAATCAGCGGGTGGTTGTGAATCTCATCTGTGACAGCTTGAGAGAAATTCTCTCGGTCCATGGCCATAGCACCGCCAGCAGGCACACGGTGAGCCTCACCAGCTCGCATGATAATGGAATCCAAACGACGCATTTCTTCCTTAAGAAGACCGACAGCGTTGGTCAAACTATCACCACGGAATGAATTGGAACAAACCAACTCAGCAAACTTGTCGGTCTTGTGCTGAGGAGTCGGTTTGACACCCCGCATCTCGTAAAGTTTGACAGGAATGCCACGCTTGGCAATCTGATAAGCAGCTTCTGAGCCAGCCAAACCAGCTCCGATAACATTAATGTGGGTTTGAGACATGAAACTAATACCTCTAGCCAGAATCCTGACTACTGTTTGGGAATGACCCAAAACAGAACCTTTCTAAATTTTTTAACCTATCTAGTATATCAAAAAATGGCTGGAAAAGAAAAAAACTACTCTCTTTATCATGAAAGTAGTTATTAAAATTACATAAAATAATTTATGTAAATATATTCTTGTTTATTAAGTAACTAATTCCGCTATATCGTCAATAACATCGAAGTCCCAACCCATATCACGAAAACCTTGAATATCGGCTTGTGAATATGGGAAAGTATTTAGCAAAACTGCTTTCATGCCAAATTCTTGGGCAATAGCAATATCAGTCGTTAAATCATTACCGATGATGACTGTTTCATTTACATCCAAGTTATTTTCCTCTATTACTAATTTTAGAAATACAGGATCTGGCTTTTTCACTTGGTAGTCTGAGGAAAGATAAACTTGATCCATCAATTCAAAACAGCCCGAAGATTCTATTTCTACTTGTGTAAAAATACGTTGAGCATTTGATAAAATAAACAACTTTGCACCATTTTCTTTTAATCGATGTAAACTGTCGATTGTATGTTTAAATGTTTCAAATTTTTGTCGCGATAGAACTCGGAAGACAGTCGCAACTAATTGACCAAAAGTTGCTATATCTTTAGGTACATTCTCAGTTTGTACTTTTTGAGGTGCTTCGGTCAATAATCGAACAAAAATCTGTTCTAGATCAATTTCGATAAAATCATGTTCGGCATTCTTCAGTAGTTCTTCTTCTGCTTCCTCAACAAATCTTAGATAGGTTGTTTTTAGCTGTCTTGGACCATAGTAGCAACCAAAGGAATTATAAATTTGAGTTAATTGGTCCCATAGTTCGAGTTTGTTCTCATCTGTTTCAATGTCAACCAGGGTACCATAAAAATCAAAAATATAATTTTTGTAACTTTTCATATCTTTCTCCTAATCTTTAGACAACATTTTTTCTATTATACCCCACAGCGAAAACGTTTGCAATACCAATAAATAAAAAACTTACCACTTTTAAAGTGATAAGTTCCAGACTGAAGACAAAGTCCTTAGAATTGATTTTCTAAGGGCTTTTCTTCGTATTTAGGAGTATAATATAAGAAAAAGGACTTATGAGGTTCTCCTATGCTACACAAAGAAAAT
>NZ_POPB01000165.1 GCF_002964045.1 Streptococcus suis
TTACGAATAATTTTGCAGCTGGCGGATTTAGAGATATGACACGGATTGCGGAAAGTGAGCCGAGCATGTGGACTAGCATTTTGCTAACCAATGCAGATTCTATTCTAAATCGAATCGAGGAATTTCAAGAACGTCTTTCAGAAATTTCAGATGTGCTCAGATCTGGCGATCAAAAAGCAATTTGGGACTTTTTTGATAAGGGGCGTCAAACTCGTAAAGCCATGGAAATTCACAAGCGTGCAGGTGTTGATTCTTTCTACGATTTATTCCTTAGTGTTCCTGATGAGGAAGATACGATTTTGAAGGTTTTGGAAGTCTTA
>NZ_POPB01000166.1 GCF_002964045.1 Streptococcus suis
GCAATAGCTGCTTCAACTTTCGGTAGCATGGAACCTGGTGCGAATTGATTTTGTTTGATATATTCTTCCAATTCAGCTACGGTAACTGTTTCTAATTTTTCTTGATCTGGTTTGTTGTAGTTGACAAAGACATAGTCCACACCTGTCAAGACGATAAACAAGTCTGCATCAACCAATTCTGCCAAACATTGAGAAGCAAAGTCTTTATCAATAACTGCTTCCACACCGGTCAGGGTGCCATCTGCTTCTTGGACAACTGGAATACCTCCACCACCAGCAGCTACGACTACCTCACCTGCATTGAGAAGGGTACGAA
>NZ_POPB01000167.1 GCF_002964045.1 Streptococcus suis
TAAAAGTTGCGACAAATTCTAATGCACTATCAGATTGATTTACCGCATAAACACTACTAACCGTCTCTTCGGCACTAATAGAAACCGAACGGATCGCCAATAAACATAAAGATGCTGTTACCAAACCTAAAAAAATTTTTTTCATAATACTTCCTCCAACCTATTTAGTTTTAAATGCAACACCTTCATACCCCCAACCAACAGCAATAAGGTGATTTCTTTCTAAATAATTAACTGTATAAAAGTGTTCATCTGTATTTGGATTATA
>NZ_POPB01000168.1 GCF_002964045.1 Streptococcus suis
TAGAGGACGGTACCAATGGTCGAAAGTTGGGTCGATACCTGTAAAAGCAGGGTGGATTTCCCGATTCCTGGATCGCCTCCGATCAGGACCAGACTGCCCGGCACCACACCGCCACCGAGGACTCGGTTGAACTCCTCCATGTTAGTCTTGGTGCGAGCCACTTGAATGGAGGAAACTTCATTGAGTTTCATGGGACGGGTCTTCTCACCTGTCAGGCTGACCCGCTCGTTCTTGACTTCAGCGACTTCCACTTCCTCGACAAAGCTAGACCAGGAGCCACAGTTGGGGCAGCGGCCCA
>NZ_POPB01000169.1 GCF_002964045.1 Streptococcus suis
CCCATAGCCAAACTTGCTTCGCGGTAGTGACGAGGTACTGCACGCAAACTGTCAACCGTCATAAAGGTTACTGTTGGCAAAATCATAACGAAAAGTACAAATACACCCGACAAGATACCGAAACCTGTTCCACCGAAGATTGAACGTACAAATGGTACAACTACTTGCAAACCAATGAAACCATATACAACCGATGGAATACCAACCAAAAGTTCGATAACAGGTTGTAAGATTTTTGCACCACGTTTTGGTGATATTTCTGTCATGAAGACCGCTGCACCGATTGCGATAGGGGTCGCAACAACAGCTGACAGAATCGTAACAATGAAAGAACCTGAAATCATTGGCAGGGCACCAAATATTTTCGAGCTTGGTTCCCACTTGCTTCCAAATAAGAAATCAGTGATGCTCACACCGTCAACAAAGAAAGTCGATAATCCACGCTGCGCAACGAAAATCAAAATCATTGCAACAATGAAGACAATCAATGATAGACA
>NZ_POPB01000017.1 GCF_002964045.1 Streptococcus suis
CACGTTGATTCTAGAGGTTGAAGGGTTCAGCCTCTTTTTGTTTTTCCGGCAGCTTTATCGGATTAAGAATTATGCTTAGGAGGAACTATGTTAGAACTATTTAAGGCTATCAACAATCTTGTTTGGGGACCGCCTCTCTTAATACTTTTGGTCGGTACGGGTGTTTACTTTACACTCCGTTTAGGGATGTTTCAAGTTAGCAAGTTACCAACCGCCTTTCGTTTGATTTTCTCTAGTGACCAGTCTGGTCAGGGAGATGTGTCTAG
>NZ_POPB01000170.1 GCF_002964045.1 Streptococcus suis
CTAGCGTCAAAAAGCCCTACGACTTAACAAGACACCTCTACTTTATCATAAAGAAAAAGTAGTGAGTACTTTCTCCCGTCGGAGATTTCCTCACTACTAATCTTAGTATGTTTCTGTGTTTTGGGGCATTTTTGGGGCATAAAATCAGTAATTTTCCATGATTTCGGCTACATTTGATTTCATTTTCTTGGTAACATGGGTGTAGATTTGGATAGTTGTTTTGGCATCTGCATGCCCCACACGGTCCATAATAGCTTTTAAAGGGACATTATTCTCAGCTAGACGGCTGACCAGGGTATGACGGAAGATGTGGCTGGTTAGGTTTTTCTGTATAGGTTTCTCAAGCCGTTCATTCGCTTTTTTAAGAGCCAAGTTGAAAGAGTTTGTTTGCATCGGTACACCATTCTTGGTCGTAAAGATGTAGCCCATATCTTTATATCGTGGGTTGGTATTTTTTTCTAACTCATTCATAAATTCAAACTCTTGAATAATTTCCATTTCTCGTTTGGTCATGAGTGTTTCGCGGTATGAAGCGACGGTCTTTGGAGTTGTTTTCTCGCCATTGCGATAGCCTTCAGTATGATCATAAGTTCCATGGAGTTCCAATTGCCTGGTCTCAAAATTTCGGTCTTCAGGCTCAATACAGATTAACTCTCCAATTCTACAACCGTTCAAGCTCATAAATTCCCCGGCTAACCCAATCCGGTATGTGCTAGGTCTGCGACAGAGTTCTTCAAGGAGTGGCTTTATTTCGTCTTCCTCAAGATATTTTTCTTCAATCTTTTTCCAGTCTTCCAAGGTCTTTTTAATCCGTGGAAGTTTGGCCCGTCTAGAAGGATTGTCTTTGATGATATCCAAGTCAACTGCATAATCAAAAGCAAGGTTCAACATAGATTTGGTACGCTCTTTCTTGTTCCTGGAGCAATCCAGGTTGTCTAGGTAATTTTGGACGTATTTTGGGTCAATATTGACTACTTTGATATCCAGACCAAAACTGTCTCTGATTTCCTTAATATTGCCCTTCAGAGAAGCGATTGAAGTACGTTTGATTTCTTGCTGGTAGAAAGTCCACCATTGGTCGAAAAGGTCTGTAAATAGCATTTCAGAGCTTTTCAGCTTGCTGAGGATGTCCGCTATTTTTGCATCCAGTATTTTCTGGGCCTCTTTTCTGATCCGTGGAGAATTTTTCTTTATCAGGATAGAGATAGAGAGATATCATGAAGACCCTGTGAGTTGGGCAGAGACGGAATTGAAGCAGAGGCAGCAACTTGAAAAAATTCGTGACGAATATGATAATATTAATAGTTTATTAGGAGAAAATGCGCTGTCATCAATTGATGAATATCAAAAGGTGAGGTATAATAAGACTGAGGAATATATACAGTTGAAGACTAATGTTCGCGATGTAGAGTGGATGAAAAAAGTAAGAAAAAATACCATTGATATTAACGGTTCGAAAGTTCCTAAATAATCGAGTCCGAACAGCGTTGTTGATGTATTCAAAGAAGGTGAGTTAATCCAGCGGAGATTTTTTGACAAAACTGGTATAGCTACATTTGATATTGATAATACAGATCATAAGAGGCCGGATATTAATAAGCTGGTCCCACATTCTCATGATTGGACTTGGTGGAGAGATAACAAAGGTATTTCTAGGAAGAAACGTTCAAAAGAAAGAGATTTAACATTCGCTGAATGAATTGCAAATAAAGATTTGAAAGGAATCAGACACAATGAATAGTTTTTTTACGTCAATTGATGATTTTAGAGAAAGTATAGAATGTGGTGAAGAATTCAATCTGAAATTAAATGGAATTGAGTATTATATCGGGTATTCTGGCGATTCCAACGTTATTTCTGAGTCATTTGGAGTAAATGAGAAAAAGTTCAACACATTCGATGAATTGTTAGACATTGATTTACATGGAACAACATTGAGAGAAAGTTGGATGTTGTTAACAGCATAATAATTTAAGCATTCGAGATATCGAGTGCGTTTTTGTTGCTGAAAATAGAAAGGAAGTCGCTATGAGTAACAAACGTGTACGAGCTGAAATTAAAATGAACGGTGAAACAGTTGCAAAAGTAGGACATCCAGAGGGATTAAGTGAAGAACAGAGAATGAAAATCATGTTTGATGTATTTTTTAGGAGTTGCTATCAGTTCTGGTTAGTGACCTAATAATGGGATATGATACAGATACAAGACGTGTCAGAAATGATAAGGAAACAGGGGCAATTGCTATTGGAGAAATAAATCCAGCTGGCGGAGTGAAAATTACAACCATGTTAAAACCAGATGAAGGGGGAGCTTGCTATGACAGAGAAGTCGCAAAAGACTTGGATAGTTGATGGATATGTATGGCTACAATGTCCTGTTTGCGGTCATGATGTCATGGACTATGATATTTGTGACACCTGTAAATGGCAAAACACTGGAGAAACAAATATTGACGGAGGTCCTAATAAAATGACTTTGGAAGAAGCAAAAAAAGCGTTTGCGGAAGGTAGACCAATTATTTAATATGCATTTGAGAAAACGGGTGCTTTTTTGTTGCTGAAAATAGAAAGGGGGGCGCTATGAGTAACAGACATGTACAAGCTGAAATTAAAATGAACGGTGAAACAGCTGCAAAAGTAGGACATCCAGAGGGATTTAGTGAAGAACAGATAATGAAAATAATGTTTGATGTATTTTTTAGGAATTGCTATCAGGTCCGATTAGCGATCAAATAATGGGGTATGATACAGAATATCGTAGAGTTAGTTACGATATCGCTAGAAATATTTTTGTATTAGGAGATACCAAACGTGGTCAATTTACTACTATTCTGAAACTTTTGGAAGGAGCGGATTATTATGAGCAAGATTGGCAAAGAAAATTTGGTGATTATTGACGATATGGAGTATGTTTATTGTCCAGTTTGCGGAACTTTAACTGCTGTTTATGATATTTGTGATACTTGTAAATGGCAAAACACTGGAAAAACAAATATAGACGGAGGTCCTAATAAAATGACTTTGGAAGAAGCAAAAAAAGCATTTGCAGAAGGTAGACCAATTATTTAATATGCATTCGAGAAAACGGGTGCTTTTTTTTTTGTAAAAAAAGAAAGGAGGTCGCTATGAGCAACAAACGTATCAAGAAGAAACGCTTGCTTGAAATTATGTTAGCTGAGTGTTTAGCTCGTGAGCATTTGCTTTTGTCGGCTGTGACTGAGCAGAATGGCAAGATTGCAGTTGATAATGATGCTAGAAGTCCGCTGGTGCATGAGCTAGCGCATTATAAACACTATATGCACATTGAACATCACGCAAAAGTGAACGATATTACTTATGTAGAATCAAAAAGTAAATTCAACGAGAAATTACTTGAGTTTATTTAATATAAAGGGGTACAATGATGGTATAGATATTAGCGGAAATGCCCTTCTGCATTTAGAGAGTATGCCTGGCTTAAGTACGACAAACGGAGTAATGTAAGAATCCACGTCGCTTGCTCTTTTGAATTCTAAATATAGTGCAAAAGCAATAATGGATTTTTAGAAATGGAGAGTTGGAGACATGGATGCAAGTTGGGTTTTTAGCAAAGCTTTTGAATTAAAATGCCAAATAAAAGATTGGTTAGATACTAGCGTGTCATCTTCAGAACCAACACTACTTCCACAAGCACCTGCAGATGTAGTCTTAAAATTTGAGGAGTACAAGCGTGAGTTGGCTAAGTATAAAAAAGAAAATCCACCGTTGTTTTCGCAAGATTGGTAAAATAAATGAAGTGAGGGTTGTAACTATACAGCTCTTTTTTTGTTGCTGGAAATAGAAAGGAGGTCGCCATGAGCAACAAACGTATCAAGAAGAAACGCTTGCTTAGCTGAATGATTAGTTCGTGAGCATTTGCTTATGTCGGCTGTGACTGAGCAGAATGGCAAGATTACAGTTGATAATGTTGCTAGAGGAACTTTGGTCCATGAATTAGGGCATTATAAACACTATATGTACATTGAACATCACTCAAAAGCGAACGGCATTACGTATGCAGAATCAAAACGTAGATTTAACGAGAAATTACTTGAGTTTTTGAGGTCAAAGAGGTAAAATATCGGTGAAGATGTGAGTGGTTACACCCAAGAACATTTGGATGAACATATTGGTAGATTGTTATCAACAAATGAAATTATTTCAGAGGCGAATACGTTAGATTTGTTGAGCAACAACAGTAAGGGTAAGTCAATAAATAACTTTTTAGAGAAGGAGGACTGGTAGCATGGAAATGGTTATTGATAAAGGGGATAGACTGATGCAAAAGTTCCGCGATTTCTTGGTACCCTATCAGTACGGTACCATGGAATTAGTACCAAATGCTCCTCAGGAAGCTATTGAGGCAAGGGATGAATATTTGAAATGGCGTGAAGAATACCAACGCACTCGCTCAACATTTGGAGATTATTAAGCACCTATAGAAATCTAAGTGCTTTTTTGTTGCAGAAAAATAGAAAGGAGGTCGCCATGAATCAGCGGATGAAAAAGAATGACTACTGAAAAATTATTCACTCAAGAGGAATTGAATGCACTGATTGAGAAGTGTTTGGCCAAGCAAGAAAAGCTATTCTATAAGTGTAATTAAGTGATTTAAATTGCGATGACATTTAAGATAGAGTGGAAAAACAAAAAAACCAGCCTTGGTGGACTGGTTTTTTAGGAGATTTATGAAAAATTTTAGGATACACTTATAGTATATCCAAATTTTCAGATAATTCATCAGTCTTTAGACCTATTTTGAAAAAAATGAACATGTGTTATAATAGAAATCAAAAATTAGGGGGATAAAGTTATGACTATTAGGAGAGCTCGACAGTCTGATATTTCAGCATTGAATGAGTTGCTGCAAGAGATTTTACAGGTTCATCATCAGGCACGACCGGATATTTTTAGAAGTTCAGGGCAAAAATATTCTGAGGAAGACTTAAGGAAACTTTTGGACAATTCCGCTAAGTCAGTTTTTGTTTATGAACTGGATGGTCAAGTTGTTGGTCATCTTTTTTGTGAAATTACGACTGCGACTGGTGATGTATTAGAACCAGTCAAGACATTGTATATTGATGATCTGTGTGTATCTTCTTCTGTGCGTGGTCAAAAAATTGGTGAGCAATTCTACAACTTTGCCCTTTCCTACGCAAAGGAGCAGGGCTGCCACAATCTAACCTTGGACGTATGGGCTGACAATTCGGGAGCCGTTCGATTTTATGAACGCTTGGGTATGAATCCGCAAAAGTTCCGCATGGAGCAAATAATTGACTAAAAAAGAGGTTACCCCTCTTTTTTATGTTGTCTCAAAGATGATAATAGTTTTTGTGCAGTTTCTAGGTTGCTGTGTTTTTCTTTGCGCAGGAGTTGGGCCAGTTGGTCCACTTCATGTTCCTCAGCGCCAGCAAGCAGAGCTAGGGATTTGGCATGGAGTTTCATGTGTCCCGCCTGAATGCCAGAGGTGACTAGGGCACGCAGGGCTGCAAAGTTTTGACAGAGCCCGACAGAAGCGATGATGGAGGCTAGTTGGCGGGCCTTGGACTTCTTGAGCAGGTCAAAAGCAACTGCTACCTTGGGATTAAGGCCAATGGAACCACCGACCGAAGCAATCGGCAGGGGTAGGGTGATGGATCCGACCAAGTGTTCCCCATCAATTGTCCAAGTGGACAGGCCTTTATAGTGGCCATCACGACTCGCGAAAGCATGAGCGCCAGCCTCCACCGCCCGCCAGTCGTTTCCAGTCGCAATCACCACGGCATCGATCCCGTTAAAAATCCCCTTGTTATGGGTAGCTGCTCGATAAGGGTCCACTTGTGCCAGTTTGCTTGCCAGGGCGATTTTTTGAGCGGTTTCTTGGGCAATAGCCGAGCTAGTTGCAAGGCTGGAGATGGAAAGACGGCACTGGGCAGTGACCAGAGATTCCGTTGCATAGTTAGATAGAATCCCCATCAAAGCCTGTCCATTGCTAAGTACTTCCAAATCATCCTTAATGGCTTCCAGCATATTGTTGAGAATATTGGCGCCCATGGCTTCTTGAACATCCACCTGGAGATAGACAATCAGAAATTCCTCCTTGCTTTCCACCGTCAGTTCACGGGCACCACCGCCTCGTTTGACAATAGATGGGTGGGCTTGATTGGCAGTTTCTAAAATGTGTTCCTTTTGGTCAAGAATAGCTTGTCTTGCTCTACTATGGTCAGGAACATCAAAAAGTGCTACCTGTCCAATCATGATGCGGTTGTGGATGGTGGTTGTAAGCCCGCCAGACCGGGCAATGATTTTGGCTCCGAAAGAGGCAGCCGCGACCACCGAAGGTTCTTCAGTGACCATTGGTACAGAATACATTTGTCCATCCACAAGAAGTTCAGGGAGAACAGAGAAGGGTAGGGCAAAGGTTCCCAGATGGTTCTCAGCCATCTTGCCTGCAATTGCTTCAGGTAGGTTTTCGTCCTTGTAAAGAATGTCTAGGCTATCTTCGGATAGGGAATGATGGTGGTGGAGGATGTCAATGCGTTCTTGACGTGATTTTTTATAGAATCCTGAGAAGTGTGCCATGGTTTCCTCTTTCTAATTTCTAACGAAAAGCGCCCTTGGTGAGAGCCAAAGGGCGCCGTTTTGGGGAGCGGGAAAGAACTTGACTGATAGAAAAGAGTTCGTCTTCCCGCCCCCGCACAGTTGATTAGGTCAGATTTAGAGTGTGGTAACACGAATAAATCTGCCAATCAACCACTGCGCTGAGATGTTGACGCTAACTGTGAAAAGTGTGCTGGAAATTCGATCAGCCTATCATTCATTATTCCAATGAATGATAGGTAAAATACTTATTTACGATAAATTCGTTTGTGTTTGTCTACTTGAATGAGAGCAAAGGTTTTTGGATCTTCTGGAAGGTCAACTGATGTACCTGTCTCGTCCAATTTGATTTCTTGGAAGAAGATTTGTTCATATTCTTCCATACTGAGTTTGGTCCGTTGGTTGAGGCTTTCTAAGCGATTTTGGTCTAATTGTTTCTGGTATCCTTCAACAAGGGAACCGCTGAAAATTTCACAGACAGCACCGCTACCATAGCTATAAAAGAGGATTTGATCCCCTGCCTCGAGCGCTCTGCTATTTTCCAAAAGGGAAAGGAGAGAGAGGAAGATGGAGCCTGTGTAGATATTGCCGACAACCTTGTTATAGACGATGGCTTCTTGGAAGCGCTCTGTCAAGCGGTTGAGGGTTTCTTCATTTTTAGCGATGGCTTGCAAACCTTTGAGACCTTGCTTGGAGAAGGGGATGTGCAAGCACATGGCTGCAAAATCTTCAAGCGACTGACCTGTTTTTTTCTGGTAATAATCAAAGGTTGTGGTCAAGCAGTCGGTGTATTGGATTGTAGAGAAGCGACCATCAACGCGAGGGTACTTGTCATAGTTTGGTCGCCAGAAGTCATAAATGTCGCGAGTCTGGCAAACATTGTCATTATTGAGGACCATGATGCGTGGGTTAGCAGTGACCAACATGGCAACTGCGCCAGCACCTTGAGTTGGCTCACCACCTGACTCTAATCCATACTTGGCGATGTCACTTGCGATGACCAGGACTTTTGAATCAGGAAATTGAGCGATGTGGCTCTTAGCTAAACTTAGTCCAGCTGTGGCTCCATAGCAGGCTTCCTTCATCTCGATGGAGCGAGCAAATGGCTGGATGCCTAACAAACCGTGAATAGATACAGCAGCGGCCTTACTCTGGTCTACGCTTGACTCAGTTCCGACGATGACCATGTCAATGGTCTGTTTGTCTTCTTCTGTCAAGATAGCTGCAGCAGCTTGAGCGCCGAGTGAGACAATGTCTTGTGTGACGGGTGCAACAGCCATCTCTGACTGGAGAAGTCCGATTTTGTATTTATTGGGGTCAATGTTGCGGGCTAGGGCTAAATCAGCCAAATCTAAAACATAATCGGGTGCCGCAAAACCGATTTTATCAATACCGATGTTCATACTTTATCCTTTGTTTACAAATGATTAGTTGCTATTTTTTTGTGCATTGGAAACGACAAGGGTGATACCCTGACCGCCTCCGATACAGAGGGCACAGAGGCCCAGCTCTTTGTTTTGTTTGTTGAGTTCATGGATGAGGCTAACCAAGATTCGACTGCCGCTAGCTCCAATTGGGTGACCCAAAGCGATGGCACCGCCGTTGACATTGACCTTGGCAGGGTCGGCTCCTAATTGTTCGACAACTGGTATAGACTGGGCTGCGAATGCCTCGTTTAGTTCAAATAAATCAATATCTTCTACAGTTTTACCAATCTTTTGAAGCGCCTTTTTACTTGCAGTAACTGGTCCCATTCCCATGAGGGCAGGATCTAGACCGCTTGTAGCATAACTTTCGATATAGGCCAGTGGTGTGAGGTTTAGCTCTTTAGCCTTTTCCTCAGACACGAGAACGAGGACTGCACAACCATCATTGATGCCAGAAGCATTGGCAGCGGTAACCGTACCATCTTTTTTGAAGGCAGGTCGTAAGGTCGCTAGTTTTTCAAGTGGCGATAGACGAGGATACTCATCTGTTGCAAAAATAGTCTCCCCTTTGCGGCTTTTTAGCTTAATTGGAACGATTTCGTCAACAAATCTTCCATCAGCAATAGCTTTTGCAGCTTTTTCTTGACTAGAGTATGCAAAGGCATCCTGAGCTTCACGGCTGATTTGATAGCGTTCAGCCACATTTTCTGCTGTAATGCCCATGTGATAGTCGTTGAAAGCATCTGTCAAACCATCTGTCAACATGGAATCTTCTAAAGTAATATGGCCAAACCTACTTCCAAATCGGCTGGATTTGGAGAGGTAGGCAGCTTGGCTCATGATTTCGATGCCTCCAGCAACAACGACATCATTGTCACCAAGCATGATGGATTGGGCAGCCAGGAGGACTGATTTGAGACCTGATCCGCAAACTTTATTGACACAGTAAGCGGAGGTGGTTTCTGGAAGTCCAGCTTTTAGGGCGATTTGACGGGCAATATTTTGTCCATGCCCAGCAGAAAGGACATTACCGAAAATCACTTCGTCAATGCCATCTTTTGGTATGTGTTTGGTAACCAGTGCGTGTTCGAGAACTTGGGCTCCCAAATCCGCAATTTGAATATCTTTAAGACTACCTCCGAAACTACCAATAGCAGAACGATAGGCAGACACGATAGCTACTTTTTTCATGATAACTCCTGTAGTTGTATCGTTTTGAACGGTCGTGTTCAGCCTTACCATTATACCATTATTTTGTATTTTTTCATAAGAAGAAAGATAGGTCTTGGGACTGAATTTTCATGAAAGGGAAATGAAAGCGAAAACAAATTATGGAAAAGCTAGCATTTTTTTACCTTTTCGTGTAAAATAGAGAAGTATATGAGGGAAACCTCAAAAGAAAAGGAGAATCCAAATAATGGTAAAATTGGTTTTTGCTCGCCACGGTGAGTCTGAATGGAACAAGGCTAACCTTTTCACTGGTTGGGCTGATGTTGATTTGTCTGAAAAAGGGACACAACAAGCGATTGATGCTGGTAAATTGATTAAAGAAGCTGGTATCGAATTTGACCTTGCTTTCACATCAGTTTTGAAACGTGCTATCAAGACTACAAACTTGGCTCTTGAAGCATCTGATCAATTGTGGGTACCAGTTGAAAAATCATGGCGTTTGAATGAGCGTCACTACGGTGGTTTGACAGGTAAAGACAAGGCTGAAGCAGCTGCAGAATTCGGTGATGAGCAAGTACACATCTGGCGTCGTTCATACGATGTATTGCCTCCAGAAATGGCAAAAGACGATGAGTATTCAGCACATACTGACCGTCGTTACGCACACCTTGACTCAACAGTCATTCCAGATGCTGAAAACTTGAAAGTAACGCTTGAGCGCGCTCTTCCATTCTGGGAAGATAAAATTGCTCCAGCTTTGAAAGACGGTAAAAACGTATTCGTAGGTGCACACGGTAACTCAATCCGTGCCCTTGTAAAACACATCAAAGGCTTGTCTGATGACGAAATCATGGATGTGGAAATTCCAAACTTCCCACCACTTGTTTTCGAATTGGATGAAAACTTGAACATTGTGAAAGAGTACTACTTGGAAGCATAATTCATTAACACTCGAGATTATCTCGGGTGTTTTTGTGTACGCTTTGATAAAGATTGTGTTATACTTGAACTAATAAAAGTAAAGGAGACAATGATGGCTAGTAAGAAAATGTTACACGCATGTTTGAGTGTTGAAAACTTAGAAGCTTCACAAAAATTTTACGAGGAAGCATTTGGATTTAAAGAAACTCGTCGCAAAGACTACCCAGAACACAAGTTTACCTTGGTTTACTTGGCACTTGAAGGGGATGAATTTGAGATTGAATTAACATATAACTATGATCACGGCCCTTACATTGTCGGTGACGGCTTCTCTCATCTAGCTCTTTCTTCCGATGACTTAGAAGGAGATAATGCCAAGCACAAGGAGCTGGGCTATCCAACTACAGATATTAAGGGCTTGCCAGGGAGCCCAGGTCGCTACTATTTCGTAACAGATCCGGATGGCTACAGAGTAGAAGTTATTCGTGCAGATTAATAGATAAAGATTGCATTTTGCAATCTTTCAGACTGAAGACAAAGTCCTTAGAATTGATTTTCTAAGGGCTTTTCTTCGTATTTAGGAGTATAATATAAGAAAAAGGACTTATGAGGTTCTCCTATGCTACACAAAGAAAAT
>NZ_POPB01000171.1 GCF_002964045.1 Streptococcus suis
AAATCTGCCAATCAACCACTGCGCTGAGATGTTGACACGAACTCTGAGTAGTAGCCGCTGGGCTTTTTGCCCAGCCTCTATTCGTATTGTTCTTTCATTTCAAGATATTCAATCTTGATACATTTATTCATGACAATATCGTTACGACCTGCCTGACGCAACAGTTTTTCTGCTTCTTGACTTTCTAAACCAAGTTGAGCCCAGAAAACTTTGGCGTTCGACTGGATAAATTCCTGTGCTACCTCTGGTAAAAATTCACTTCTACGGAAAACATCTACAATATCAATAGGTTGGTCAATCTCTGCTAGACTACTATAGACCAACTCGCCTAAAATAGTTCCACCAGCAGCCTTGGGATTAACT
>NZ_POPB01000172.1 GCF_002964045.1 Streptococcus suis
CCATTGAGGGTTTCTGTGAATTTCACTGAACCATCTGTCGTATCCACAAACTTCACACTACCCGTTTGTGATGCTTTCACATACGGAATCTTCGTATCTGTTGTTGGATCACCCGGAACTGGTGGTGCTTTATAACCCTTAGTTGGATCGTCTCGATCTACTGGTTCTAATGGAGTTGTTCCATCTGGTCCTACTGGGACATAGCCTGGAATATATGGAATTGTTGGAACTTCTGTACCTGGTTTAGTTGGATCATTTGGATCGTTAGGGTAAACCGTTGATGGTACTTCAATTGTTCCAGTTGGTGGTTTCGGAATCCATGAACCGAGTTTCACATAAGTGACAACTTCTGTGATGTTTCCTGTCGTTTCTGTCGCAGCGACATTGGCAACAGTTGAATCAAGTTCTACCTTAGTACCGTTGTTGGTTGCTTCTTTTGCGATGTAACCCCCAACTGT
>NZ_POPB01000173.1 GCF_002964045.1 Streptococcus suis
AAAAATTCAGATCATTTCTTCGAACTTATCGAACAGGAAATAACCGCTGTTAATCCTATTTTCCAGACGGTATTTAAGACATTTCTAAAGGATAAAGACAAGGTTTTGAATGCACTAGAATTGCCTTATTCCAACGCCAAACTGGAAGCTACCAATAATCTCATCAAAGTCATTAAGAGAAATGCCTTTGGTTTCAGGAACTTTGAAAACTTTAAAAAACGGATTTTGATTGCCTTGAACATAAAGAAAGAGAGAACGAATTTCGTCCTCTCTAGGTGTTAGCTTTTCATCTACCCACTACAGTTGACAAAGAGCCAAGAAAGAGAGAACGAATTTCGTCCTCTCTAGGTGTTAGCTTTTCATTTACCCACTACAGAAAATATTGAGCCCATATAAATCGGGAAGACAGGATTCGAACCTGCGACACCTTGGTCCCAAACCAAGTACTCTACCAAGCTGAGCTACTTCCCGCTATTATTAAAAATAAAGCTCCCCTAATGTCTTCAT
>NZ_POPB01000174.1 GCF_002964045.1 Streptococcus suis
TTTAGAGATACCCAGAAGTGTTGCTAATTCCTCACCGTAGGTAAATGTAAAGAGTTCATAAGCGGATTTTCCGTTGAAAGCAGCTCGTTTGACGCTGTTGACATGCGAACAAATCAGGTTGATGTCCTCCTGTGTCAAGTTGTCAAAAGAACTTCCCTTAGGAAGAATGTCCCTGATAAGTGTATGATTTTTCTCAATTCTCCCCTTCTGGTCAGAACGATTGGGGTCACAGAAGAATAGCTTTGATTCTCCGCGAACATCCATTTCGATGTCGTCCACTCTAGCGAACTCACCACCATTATCGGTCAGAATGACAGGGAATAGTTCGCAGAAGTCCTTCTCTTTCTGATGCAGGTCGTTCTTGATAACGTAGAGGTGTTTAGCGACTTCATTGGCCGTTTTGTTGTCAAGTAATCGAGCGAAGATAAAGTTACAGAAGGATAGATTAAAGGTGAGAAGCACCTTTCCTCCAATCCTTCCAGTCACGGTGTCCATTTCCAGCCAATAGCTGATGCCTTCTTTAGTAAGAAAGCGTTGGAAGTCCTCGTAGGACCGTCCTTCTTTGACTTTTTTAGGAATAGGAGGAAGATCTCTGGTTCTCCGTTTTCTGAATTTCACGACACGGGGGAAATCAATAGGTTTAGTGGACAGATACCCTTTTTCAAGGTATCTGTAGATAGAAGCTCTGGATACCGAAAGTTCGTTTGAGGCGATGATGTGGTTGAGATGTTGTCCCTTTTGGATGGCTGAAGAGACAATCTCGTCCATGCGGTAGAATTCTTCCTTGTTTAGGGCAATGCCTGTTCTCGAATCTGATAGCTTAGCTTCATAATCAAGCTGAGCTCTTTTGGAATAGTAGAACTGTTTCTGGTATCCACAATTGATTCTCTTTTTCGGACAGGCATTACAAACGTAGGGAGCCTTTTTGAGCAGAGGGCAGGCCTCACAATTGGAAGTACTAGAGTTCTCTTTCACCACTCTATTTCTCCGAACTTCTTTTGAGATTGTGGACGGATCTTT
>NZ_POPB01000175.1 GCF_002964045.1 Streptococcus suis
GATTGACAAATTACGGTTCAAATCAGCCAATTCCAAATCTGCTTTATGCGGATTATTAACCACAATCTTACCGTCAGCAGTCAAGCTGAACAATGCACCTTCTTCTGCAGTTCCAAGAATTGGATTTTCAACCATTTGCTCGTTACGGATACCTACTGCAAGACCTCCACGGCCTTCTTTAAGCAATTTAACGGCATGAGCACCCATACGAGAAGCGAGTACACGATCACGCGCTGTTGGAGAACCACCACGTTGGATATGACCAAGTTCTGTCACACGAAGATCACTTGTATCGCCTGCTGCTTTCAATTCTTCAGCAAACTGTGCAGCTGGCATAACACCTTCAGCCAAAACAATGATGCTATGTTTCTTACCATTGTCGTAGCCCGCTTTAATACGGTCAACAACATCCTTGATATCGAAGTCTTCTTCTGGAACAACGATAACATCTGCACCAGAAGCAATACCAGCCCAAAGAGCGATGTCTCCCGCATGACGTCCCAGAAATCTCCAAAGGTC
>NZ_POPB01000176.1 GCF_002964045.1 Streptococcus suis
AATTGCTTTAACATCTTGACCTCCAATTAGAAAGCGTTGTCATTTATAGTTATAGTATACAATTCATCAGATGATTTGTCAATAAAAAAAGCAAAAAATACCCAGAAGAATTCTTCTGGGCTATCTATTTTGTATTTCTATTTATGATCGTTGAGACCATGCAAGGTCATATCTTTATCGAACCATTCGCTTAAAACAACCTGTCTTACTGATATAATATGTGCTAACATGCTGTCATAAGCCGCAACAGGGTGGCGTTGCTTGATAGCCATTAAGATATTCCTGTGGGCCTGTAAACTATCCGATTTCATCTGATGATTTGAGTAATTTTCATTGATCAGATGAATAGATTG
>NZ_POPB01000177.1 GCF_002964045.1 Streptococcus suis
TTGGTGGAGCTGAAGTTGACATCTACAAAGTTTAATGTTAAAATTCATTCAAAAATATATTTGAATGAGGTGTTTTATGATTCAAAATGTTGTTACTTCAATAATCCTGTATTCTGGGACAGCCGTAGACTTACTTATTATCCTAATGTTATTTTTTGCCAAAAGAAAAAGCAGAAAAGACATCATCAACATCTATTTAGGACAATTTCTAGGCTCTGTTAGTCTAATATTACTAAGTTTGCTTTTTGCATTTGTCTTAGATTATATTCCTAGTAAAGAGATTTTAGGTTTGCTCGGTTTGATTCCAATTTTCCTAGGCCTCAAAGTTTTGCTTTTAGGAGATTCTGATGGAGAAGCTATTG
>NZ_POPB01000178.1 GCF_002964045.1 Streptococcus suis
CAAGGGAAAACTCGCCTTTATTGCTCAGAATTTTGAGACGAGATCGATTGTGACCATTCTTGACAACAACCGCCAAACCACCATCAAGAACTATTTCTACAAGTATCCTAGGGTAGTCAGAGAAACTGTCGAGGTCGTAACAGTGGACATGTCGGGTAGCTATATTCCCATCATCAAAAAACTATTTCCAAGAGCTAAAATTGTTCTTGATAGATTTCACATTATCCAGCACCTGAGCCGTGCTATGATGACGACTAGAATTGATATTATGAAGACTTTCGATACGCGTTCCCTACCTTATCGATCCATGAAAAATCACTGGCGGATTCTTCAAAAAGATAGCCGTAAACTGTCTCAGAACCTCTTTTATTCTCGTACCTTTGGGCAAATATTGACACCGAAAGAGGTTGTTCAGAAAACACTCGAGTTCTCAGATCAACTAAGATTCTATTATGACCTCTACCAGATTCTCCTCTTCCATTTCCAAGAGATGAACTCGAAATATTTCTTCGAGCTTCTAGAAGACAATCTGGAGCTTGTCAATCCTGCCTTTAAAACTGTTTTTAAAACTTTTCTAAAGTATAA
>NZ_POPB01000179.1 GCF_002964045.1 Streptococcus suis
CCTCCAGTTGTAACGTCTGTCTGGACCAAACCGCGTCCGTCTACATTATAGGCACCTTCTGCCTGATTGGCTGCAATAGCTCCTCCCCAGAGGAAATTTTTTGGAAATCGTGACATAAGTTTCTCCCTTATCTTTTTTCTGATAAATATAGTATAAACAGATTTGAAACCCTTTTCTTCTCAAATAATATGCTATAATGATACTATCCTACGAATTGGAGAATTGTATGCAACCACCATTGACGGATAATAACTTCAAACACGCCGTTGACTATGACAGCCGTTTGTTGCCCTATAAGTATTACCACACCAGTGTCATGAACGGGATTCCTGATGTTCTTTTTCATTG
>NZ_POPB01000018.1 GCF_002964045.1 Streptococcus suis
TCGCAGCAGGTATCCAAGAAGCAGATACAGCTGGCTGGGCGGAATCATGGGAGGTTTTGAGCAATCGTATCTTGACAGGCTTTGAGGCTATCGCCCAAGACTTGGAAAAGCAGGGCGGCGGCAATGCCCTTGTGGTCAGTCATGGTATGACCATCGCAACCCTGGCCCATCTGTTGGAGCCAGAGCGTGGTGTCAATGTCTTCCTGGATAACGGCTCGATCACCGTCCTCAAATACGAAAATGGCAAGCTTTTAATTGAAGCAGTTG
>NZ_POPB01000180.1 GCF_002964045.1 Streptococcus suis
TTCCGATCTTGACCAACTTATGTTGCCTGAGTAACATCTTCAACATGGACATAGATTTGAGAATTCTCTTTCATACCTGTTTCAGCAGCCAGCTGCGTATTAGTCATGACGGCATTTCCACCTGAATTCATTCCATAAATAGCTGTCCCTGCTTTTGGATCTTTGTAAACTCCTATTACGAGATAAGCATTGCTATTGACACTAATCGTCTGATTGAGAGAGTCCTCTATAGAACCAAACAACTTCTCAGCTAGTGCCGTATCTAGCATAATCATACGTGAAAAACGACTATAATCGTTAGCTGTAAATTGACGACCAGCTAAAATTTCATATTCTTTCACAGCAAAGTAATTCTGACTGACACCAGTAATGGTGACATTCTCTGCTTTTTTATTGCCTGAGCTGACTTCAGCCATGTTACTGATACTGGAATAATAGCTCGATACACCATCAATCTCTAGCAATCCTTTTAAAGTAGAATCCGTGCCG
>NZ_POPB01000181.1 GCF_002964045.1 Streptococcus suis
CTTGTTCGAAGTATCCGTCAAGGATTGTCACCAAGTTGTTCACTTGCTCATCGAATGTTTTACCAAGAGCTTTTGGTGAAACTTGAGTTGTCAATGAGATACCGTCGTTGGCATGTTTGAAGTTGAGTTTAGAAAGAGTATTCAAGTTTTGCAACCAACCACCACGAGATTTAGAAGTTGGATTGGCACCTGGTGGGAAGAATTCCACTTTAGAAGTGTTAACAGAACCATCTTCGTTGAGGAATACACCGCGGTGAACTGGTGAGTTAGCTGTTTGTTTAGAGTAAGCAA
>NZ_POPB01000182.1 GCF_002964045.1 Streptococcus suis
TCTAGTTGTTTTGTCGTTATAATAATTATAAAGCATGAAATGGAAAACGAGCAACTCCTAATTGGAATTGCTCGTTTTTTTATGTATGAGCAGCTAGTTTTTGCCCAGCCTCTAGGTGTTAGCTTTTCATCTACCCACTACAGTTGACAAAGAGCCACAAAAAACAGCCCTAAGGCTGTCTAAATTCAATTAGAATTTTTTACGCTTGCGAGCTGCTTCTGATTTACGTTTACGTTTTACAGATGGTTTTTCGTAGAATTCGCGTTTGCGTGTTTCTTGAAGAGTACCAGCTTTAGTAACCGCACGTTTGAAACGACGAAGAGCATCATCAAGTGATTCGTTCTTGCGTACTACTGTTTTTGACATTATTTTCACTCCCCTCAATTTCAAAGTCTTAATCATTTTACTGTAAAACAAATCGATTGTCAAGACTTTTATTGGCATTTCCTATCGAATGTCACATTTTTTATGATAAACGAAAGTTCTATAATGAAGTTAGCCACCTTACCTTAGTCAAGAATTAGATGTTTCACTATGTTTGAGTAAGTTGATGATTTCATTTGATAACAGGCTTGAAGCTGTTAGGCAA
>NZ_POPB01000183.1 GCF_002964045.1 Streptococcus suis
AGCTGACGAATGACTTGTATCAGAAGGTTCTTTCCCTTCCCAAGTCTAGCCGAGATATTCTTTCCTCATCCAGCTTGCTGACACGATTGACCAGCGACACTTTACAAATTCAAACAGGTATTAATACTTTTCTTCGTTTGTTTTTACGTGCTCCAATTGTCGTATTTGGTTCGCTCATCATGGCATTCTATATTAGCCCAAGTCTATCTGCCTATTTTCTAGGAATGATTATCCTATTGATTTTTATAGTGACAGTCATTTCTGTTATGACCAGCCGTATTTATCAATCGATGCGAAAAGAATTAGAT
>NZ_POPB01000184.1 GCF_002964045.1 Streptococcus suis
AGAGCAGAACGGCGAAGTCAGCCACAGCTACGGCCTCTACCACTTGGCCATTGTCCTACCTAGCCGTGAGGACCTCGGGACCATTTTCCGCCACTTTATCGACAATAAGATTCCCCTCCAAGGCGCCAGCGACCACGGTTACAGTGAAGCCATTTACCTAGCCGACACCGAAGGCAATGGCATCGAGATTTACCGCGACCTACCTCAAGACACATGGGATGTCCGCCCAGACGGCCGCATCGTCGGCATTACTGAGCCTATGGATGCTGAAACGA
>NZ_POPB01000185.1 GCF_002964045.1 Streptococcus suis
ATTGATTCTCTCGCCTACCTTGTCAAAAGTCAATTCAATCTGGATCCCTTTTCAGGTCAGGTCTATCTCTTCTGCGGAGGTCGAAAAGACCGATTCAAAGCTCTTTACTGGGACGGACAAGGATTTTGGTTATTGTATAAACGTTTTGAGAATGGAAAATTGACCTGGCCAAACAATGAAGAAGAGGTCAAGGCTCTAACTTCCGAGCAAGTAGACTGGCTCATGAAAGGATTTTCAATCAATCCAAAAATAAATGTTTCAAAAAGTCGTGATTTCTATTGAAATCATGCCTTTTCTTTGTGTATAATGAGATAAAAAGAAGGAGGTAAGTCCATGGAGACACAAGATAAAGTGATTGAAAGTCTAACAAAAACCATTGAAATCTTGACCAACGAGTTGACCCTCCTTCGTGAACAGGTTGAGTATCTGAGACAGAAACTCTACGGAAAATCATCAGAGAAGATTGTGTATCAACCCGGTCAGCTGAGCTTGTTTGGGGAGGAAAGTCTCCCTGAAGAAGAAGCTGACATACCCAGTTGAAACAGAGACCATCACCTATAAACGCAAGAAAGCTAAGGGTATTCGTCAGG
>NZ_POPB01000186.1 GCF_002964045.1 Streptococcus suis
TAAAATATAGATTTATACATTTTCCCACTCATCTACTGAATGCGTTTACATGAATGTTGTCGCATTTCTGGATAGATGATGGCACTTCAAAATATGGACCGTACAAAGTATACCAGTCATAGCTATCTTTTACCTGCTGCGCACCTGTTTTTTTTGTATTTTTCTATACATTGCTCATGTTGAGCTTTGTCTCCATTTTTTCACTGATACATATCGCAAAGGCTGGTTTTTCCTCCAAAAAAAAATAACCTATCATTTCACGATA
>NZ_POPB01000187.1 GCF_002964045.1 Streptococcus suis
CCCGCCTCGTCAAAACCAATCGCATCAATGCGGATTTTCTGCTCAACGCCATCAACCGTCATCTTGATAGTAATGTTATTCTCAACCTTGCTGGCGATTTTACCAAACTCAACCGTTTGTAAGTCCACAAAGTCCTGACCCTGACGAGCGTTGAGCTGAATTTGGCTTGGGCTTGAGACTTCAATGTAAGAAAGTTGGCTTTGGAGTCCCTTAACAGAGCCCTCTACAATGCCTTCAAATGCTTTACCTCCGATGTAATTCAAGGTCGCATTCGTACCGTCTCCACTAAGGATACCAGATGCCAATTGTCCAAGTTCCACACCCTCATCCGCATAGCCAGCCAACTTACCAATAGTCTGAACGGTCGTCGGGATTTGTTTACCTGCTCGCAAGGCACCTTGACCTGCCGCAAAGCTACCAAGAGTAGCCAATGTCACAACAGCCTCAGCACCAGCCCAGATACGCT
>NZ_POPB01000188.1 GCF_002964045.1 Streptococcus suis
CAATTTGTCTAAGGGCTCCCGCCATCTCAGAAGAATTAATAGTCAACTCTGCCTGAGAAAAACGGTTGTCTTCATGATATAGTTTCCACGATTTCTGGATTTCTTGGTTGATTTGGGTTAATGCTCCGCTTTCAGATAAAAAGGTATTATTCAACTCATCAATTTTGTTTGTAATTTCTTTTATCTCATCGTCGGTCCAATTTATACTATTTACTAGCCTACTTAACATACTACCTGAAGCATTTCCCAACTCCTTCTCAGGCGTTCTTGAAGCGGGTACATAGAGTACCCTAATTTTATCCAAATCCTTTCTAGGAGCACGGTGCTTATCT
>NZ_POPB01000189.1 GCF_002964045.1 Streptococcus suis
AAGTCATAAGATTAGTCACTGGTAGGAATTAATCTAACGTATTTATTTATCTGCGTAATCACTGTTTTTAGTCTGTTTCAAAACAGTAGATGTTTTATCTACATTACGCATTTTGAATACCAACATGACGAATCCCTCCTTCTTAATTACAAATTTTTAGCATCTAATTTAACTTCAATTCCTATTATACAAAATTTTATCAAATCTTTCAAATGTACTTTGTTTTCCACAATTGCTGCAGCTTGTTCTTGTTAAAAAAATTGTTGTCATTCTAATTTTCCTCTTCATCATTATTAAGTAAGCAACTTGCTCTCACTTATTATATTCGCAATGCAAAATAAATTTTGGAATTTTTTTCAAAAAAAAAGTTAAATTGTATTGTATCAATTTCAGAACTCACACTTCGGTATTAGTACTCATTTTAATACAAAATTTTCTAAGCACTAAAAAAGTCACTCAATAGAGTGACTCAGACTGAAGACAAAGTCCTTAGAATTGATTTTCTAAGGGCTTTTCTTCGTATTTAGGAGTATAATATAAGAAAAAGGACTTATGAGGTTCTCCTATGCTACACAAAGAAAAA
>NZ_POPB01000019.1 GCF_002964045.1 Streptococcus suis
ACATTATCTTAGCTACAGGGGCCTGGTTGCCACATATTCTTGAACCTCTTGGTTATCAAGTGGATGTTCGACCACAAAAAGGACAATTGTTAGAATTAGATACAGAATTCGATACTGATAATTGGCCAGTTTGTATGCCTTACGGAGAGATTGACATCCTACCATTTGAAAATGGAAAAATCATTATTGGTGCAACTCATGAAGATGATATGGGGTACGATTTAGAACTAGACCCTGAAAAAATCCAAGCCATGCATGATAAAATAG
>NZ_POPB01000190.1 GCF_002964045.1 Streptococcus suis
TCTAGTTTCTCAGAGACAGATTTTGGACTTCTTTTGGACATAATAAAACTCCCCTCATAGTTTCTAGTGAAAATTTTTGTTTTTTCGCTGTCCACTATAAGGGGAGTATATCATTGGGCGGATTTTTTTGTCTATTCAGATAGTTTCTCAACCGTTTGATAGGCAAGTAAGCCAAGTAGGATACTCAAGATAGGAAACACCGTCTGGAAGATACCAGTGTTGAATGGTGAATTAAAGAGAAAATGGATTCCAAAGCTAGCACCAATCCAAAATACTCCCTGTGCTTTTGACATACCTGTATTTTTCGTGAGAAGGGCTACTAAGCCAATGGCAAAGAGCAAGGTAAATACCCAGTGAGTCCAACCAGCTTGGCCAACACGACCGATAATGGTCTCAAATCCATCTAATTTTCCAATAAACATATCACGGAAGGTGAACATGATATCTTCAACAATTTGGAAACTGAGACCCGCTATCATACCGCTGACCAAGGCATGTTTGAGTGTCATTTTTCTACAAATAAGCAGTACAAGTAGAACAGTTAGCCCTTTACCGATTTCTTCTGCCAATGGACCTGAAACAGCAGCGCCCCAGTCATAACGAAAATCATCACTGACCTTAATGATCTCTAGCAAAAAGTAGCCGATAGCAGTGTGACCATAATCTGAAAATGCCACTCCGGCAGTCAGACCCAAAATCCAACTCAACTGACTGACTTTTTTAGAAATAGCATAGCGTTGTTCCAAGTAGCGGATGAAATAGACCAGAGGAATGATATAAAGGGCAGCAACAGAAATAGTCAGCAAGAATAAGGGATACTTGGCTTCCATGCCATTTGGTGTTGCCAGTTCTTCAAAGATAATTTGACAGCCTTTTACAAAGCCAAAGCTGGCTAACAGAATAGGGAAGTAGGTTTTACAATTTTGAACGATGTTATACATTTTTTTCTCCTTATTATTGTATTAAGCGATTAGTATTTGGATACATTGTATCAAAAATGGTCTTCCCTTGTCTACTATTCTTGTGTTTTCTAGTTAAAAATTACAAAAAACTCTCTCGTAGCAGAATTGTGCCAAAAATTTTCTTTTTTGATAGACTAATGGTGAAAAATAATAAAGGAGTATCTTATGGAACAATATGATTTAGTAGTCATTGGTTTTGGCAAGGCAGGTAAGACCTTGGCAGGTAAGCTTTCTGCAGCTGGGAAAAAGGTTGCCTTGGTTGAGGAAAATCCTGCTATGTTTGGCGGGACTTGTATCAATATTGGCTGTATTCCAACCAAGACTCTCTTGGTAGCAGCAGATAAAAACTGGACTTTTGAGCAGGTCATGGAGCAAAAGGAAACCGTCACCACTCGCCTGCGAAATAAAAACGAGGCAGTCTTGAAAGGCAGCGGTGCTAGTTTGTATCAAGGACACGCGCGGTTTGTGGCGGATAAGGTTGTGGAAGTGTCAGCTGGTGAGGAATCCATCCAACTAACTGCGGAAACTATTGTCATCAATACAGGTGCTAAGTCGCGCGTGCTTCCAATTCCAGGTTTGTTGGACACAGCTCACGTCTATGATAGTACAGGTATTCAGAACTTGAACACTCGTCCTGACAAGTTGGCTATTATCGGCGGTGGTAACATTGGACTGGAATTTGCTGGACTCTACAGCAAACTCGGTAGTCAGGTGACAGTATATGAAGCCAGCTCTGCTATTTTACCAAGAGAAGAAGAAGTGGTCGCTAAACTAGCCAAGGAGTATATGGAAGAAGCTGGCGTGACCTTTGTCTTGGGTGCGAAAATCGAGCAAGTAGCAGCTGCGGGCGAGCAAGTTGCCGTGACGGTTAATGGCGAAACGGCAATCTTCGATGCTGTCCTCTATGCGACAGGTCGTGTGCCAAACACTGCTGATCTGGGCTTGGAACATACAGCGATTAAGGTTTTGGAAAATGGTGCTGTTAAGGTGGATGACTACTGTGAAACCACTGTTCCAGGTGTCTACGCAGTGGGCGATGTCAATGGCGGTCCACAATTCACTTACACATCCCTAGACGACTTCCGTATCGTTTTCGGCAAGTTGACTGGGACTGGAACTTATAGCTTGAGCCAACGTAAGTCTATTCCAACCAGCGTCTTTATCACGCCTGTGCTTTCTCGTGTTGGTCTGACCGAGAAGGAAGCCAAGGCAGCAGGTTACGACTACATTGCCAATGAATTACCTGTTGCTAATATGCCGCGTGCCCATGTCAATAATGACCTCAAAGGTATTTTCAAGGTTATCGTGGATAAGGAAAGTAAGCTAGTTCTAGGGGCGACTCTCTTTGGTCGCAATTCAGAGGAGCTGATTAACTTGATTGCCATGGCGATTGACAATAAGATTCCTTATACCTACTTCAAAACGCAGATTTTCACCCATCCGACTATGGCTGAGAATTTGAATGATGTCTTTAATTTTTAATCATTTTTTAGGATGATTTTGTTGAAACATAATATCCCCCTAATCATTTGACTAGGGGGAATTTTCTATCTTGTCTCCAATTCTTTTCCTTGCGGTAAGGATGTTACAATGTTTATGGTAGCGGTATTTGTTCCTGTTTGATTTTTCTGTCGTGTTCTTTCTGAAAAATCTTGACGAATGTCATTTAAGACTTGCAGGATAATTTTCTCTGGTGCCGTTGGGTCATAGCTTATTTTATTGACCAAGTGACTATAAAGGAGGGTGTACAGATTGAAGGCTGTTTTTCTGACCTCCAAGCTGTTTATCTTTTCGCGAGTGCTGGTGTCCTGACTTCTTTTCAGATAGAGACGATAAGTACTTTCATGGCTTTCACGGAGATTGGCAACAGCTTCATCTAACATAAGTAGGCTAATATCTTCTGAGTAGGGTGGCTTCGCCAGTCGGGCTAGCAAAGAATCAATCAAAGCTGATGATTCTTGCATATTTGTAGACCTTGTATTTTTGTATAGTTTAATGAGTTCTTGTAGTCGGTGATAGGCTTGTAATTTCTCGGGTGTCCGAGTATTTTTAAAGAGTTTGAGTCCGCTGACAAAGGCAGAGTAGTCAGCCTTTCGATTCTTTAGAGCCTTGTTTAAGTCACTAGTCATGTCTGAGCCACGTTTTTGTTTAAGACTTTTTTTCAGTAAGGGTAAGGATTCTTCAAGCTGTTTGATTAAGTCCGTTACCATGGGGTCGCTGGTGGCTGAACTATATTGTTTCAAGGTATCAACACTACTGGTGATGAGTTGTGTAAATTCTGCTTGATTCAGATGTTGTGCATATAATGGAATTCGGATTTTCATTTGTGTACCTCACTATCTTTTTTTCCGGTCATCTATATATTCGTAAATAAGTAGAAAAAAATAGAATTATTTAAAAAATTTTTTAAAACTTGTCAAAACAGTACATTTACCTATAATAAAATTTTGTTTTTAAGAAATCGCATTGAAATGCAATGATTTAAATGTTTAAAAGTAGCAATTCAGTTTGTTTTGCTTATTTAAAAATTGTTTTTGCAATGAAATGATTGGTTTGGCTTGTTTTCAAATTGAAATGACATGATTTCAATTTGTTGTGAATGATAATGTTTTGCACTTTTTTGGTTTAGCTATTTGCTGGTAAGATAAGGAAAGATAATTTGGAAGACTTACTTTGAAATGAACTAATCAGAATTATTAAGCGAAAAAGAGTAAGCTGTGCTTGAAAAGGTTTCTCAGATATTACATTACTGATTTTCATGGTACAATAAGGTATCAACCATTGGAGGTTTTATATGAAATGGAATAAAAAAATAGCACTTAGTGCTGTACTCGTAGCAAGCTTGTTTACTTTGTCAGCCTGTCAGTCGATTTCAAATTGGTGGAAAAATACCAAGGAAGAATGGATTGGCTTGGAAATGACAGTTCGGACATTTGATGAGAATTCTCAGCTAATAGACGAAATGTCTGGTAAGTCCTTATCGATTTCGCGGAATGAAGAATTCGACTCAGTAGATGCCGAAGGCTTTTCTAATGCGGATTCGTCTGTTTTGAAGGTGACACTAGGTAATTATGAAATTGACCACGTAGGCTCATCTTTGATTGCAGCAGAAGAAGGTTTGGAAGACTTGTATGCGAAGTATCAGACCACAGTAGATATTGCAAATTACGATCGTGCAATTCCGCTTGTTAACCGTATGGTATCTAGTCTCAAAAATGATTTTACAGGTAAGGCAAAGGTGGTTTTGATTCGTTCGCAAAATGGAACACCATTAGCGACCTATGTTGGTGATAAGGTATCCCTTTATGCATCTGATGCACCAAAAACTTCCGAGCTTTTGATTGACGGTAAACGGTTAATTATCTATCGTTGTGACTATACCATTTATGATAGAGAATTATTGGAGAACTAAATGATAGAAATCCGTTCAGCACGGCTAGAGGATGCTGCAGAGCTGGTGGCAATTTATGCTCCTTATGTAGAAAAGACAGCCATTACCTTTGAGACTCAAGTACCGACTGTGGGTGAATTTGCCAGTCGGATTGAAAAGACCGTGGGGAAGTTTCCCTATCTGGTCGCAGTAGAAGAAGGGAAACTTCTTGGTTATGCCTACGCTTCAACCTATTATGCCCGAGCTGCCTATGACTGGACGGTGGAATTATCTGTCTATATCCAGCAAGAAGCTCGAGGAAAAGGAATCGGCTCCATGCTCTATGATGCCTTGGAAGAGGAATTGACGGCGCGTGGTTTTAAGAACTTCTTGGCCTGCATTGCCCTGCCAAATCCTGCTTCCATTTCCCTCCATGAGAAGAGGGGCTACGAACAGGTAGCACATTTTAAAAAGGTGGGGTATAAATTTGGGTCCTGGCATGATATTGTCTGGCTCCAAAAATCCTTGGTAGGTGAGAATGATGAATATTGAAGAACTAGAAAAACGCTTGTTGGCGGTGGCAGATGCCAGTCAAGCCCAGCCTATGAAGGCCTACATGAAAAATAACTTTGACTTTCTAGGTGTTCGGACACCTAACCGCCGCAAAGTTGCCAAGCAATTCTTCAAAGATTTTAAGGCTCAGGGGATTGACTGGAATTTTATAGAGGCTTGCTGGGACAAACCCTACCGTGAGTTTCAGTATGTTGCCATTGATTATCTGGTTACCAAGAAAAAAGACTTGGTTTTAGCTGATTTACAAAGATTGAAACAGTTAGCTCAGACCAAGTCTTGGTGGGATAGTATTGATGGATTAGATAAACTAGTCGGTAAGATTGTGTTGGACAATCCAGAGGCCAAGGAGACAATCTTGGAATGGAGTGTGGATGATGATTTCTGGCTGAGACGAATTGCCATTGACCACCAACTCTTGCAGAAAGAAAAGACAGATACAGAGTTATTGGAGAAAATCCTGGTCAACAATCTCAATCAGACAGAATTTTTCATCAACAAGGCGATTGGCTGGAGCTTACGGGATTATTCTAAGACCAATCCTGACTGGGTGCGGGCTTTCCTTGACAAATACCATTCCCAAATGGCAGGTTTATCCATTCGTGAGGCAAGTAAGTACATCTAGGAGGAGCCATGTCTAAAGTCTATGAATTTGAAGCCCTTATCCATCCCGTACCGGACAAGGGTGGAGCTTATGTCATCTTTCCCTATGATATACGAGAAGAGTTTGGTAAAGGGAGAGTAAAAGTGCATGCCAGATTTGATGGTCATCCCTATGATGGCTCTATTGTCAATATGGGTGTAAAGGATGAAGCAGGCAATATCTGTTACATTATTGGCGTTCAAAAGGCTATTCGAGCAGCTATTGGAAAACAGCCTGGTGATAGAGTACAAGTAACCATTCAAGAACGAATGGAGTAATCAGGCTTGCAAATCCTTGAGATTATGGTAGAATAGATTCATGCGATGAGCCGAGTAGTGACTATGTCACATTCGACGCTAGGGAGGTCTCCATTTAATTGAAACGCAGGAGCGGACCTTGGTTAGATGCTGTGAACCTTCTAACCTCATCGGAAACGATGCCCTTGCCCACCTTTTAGGTGGGCTTTTTTCTACCGTTTGTCAAGCTTATCAAGGTATTTGACGAAAAATATTTTGAGTTCAATAGTCAAAATAAGGAAATTGTTTTATTTTGGACTAAATTTTAGTGTAAAAAGTGCA
>NZ_POPB01000191.1 GCF_002964045.1 Streptococcus suis
GAGCGAAAAATCAGTGTCTTTTAGTCTTAACCGACCGACGAAGTAGACACCAAATCATAAGATTAATTCCAAATAAAACTGCTGAATCTGTCAATCAGGCACTTAGGTTACTAATAGCTGAGTATCATATTTTATCAATAACTGCAGATAATGGTTCGGAATTTAGTCGATTGGTTGAAGTGTTTCCTGAGGAACATATCTACTATGCACATCCCTACTCTTCATGGGAAAGAGGTTCAAATGAAAACCATAATCGATTGATTCGGAGATGGTTACCTAAAGGAACCAAGAAAACGACTCCGAAAGAAGTCGCTTTTATCGAAAATTGGATTAACAACTACCCTAAAAAATGCTTGGACTACAAGTCGCCAAGTGAATTTCTTTTGGGTGGCTAACTTCAACTTGAAATTTGGGAAAAAAGTTCCAACCTCAAAAAGAGATTAGAACTTGATTGGTTATTTAGCCTGATAAAACTTGTTATGTTGGTAGATAGGGTCAAAGGTAAGATTAATACCTAGTTTACGAAGGACGCTCTTGTCTTCATCAGATAAAATGACTGTTGAGTGAGCTTCGCTGCCATTTAATTGGCCCAATTCTTTCATGGCACGTGCAGCAAGAGGGCTGTCTTGTGCCGTGATGGCAAGGGCGTTAAGAATCTCACTTGCATCGAGTCGTGTATTGGTCTTATCCAGATAATCTGCCTTCAATTCTTGAATTGGGCGGATGTAGTTTGGTTCGATAAGAAGTATTTCATCATCGATGTTAGCGATTTGCTTGATAGCATTGAGAAGAACAGTTGCAGTTGGTTTGAGGAGGTCGGATGTTTTTCCTGTTACCATCTCTCCATTTGGTAACTGAATAGCTAGGGCAGGGCTGGATGTCAGCTCTGCTTTTTCGCGCGCAGCGATAACGACCTTACGATCGGCTGGTGTCACACCGACTTCATTCATGAGGAGTTCAATCTTTTTAACTGCTTGCTCGCTAACCCGCTCTGCCTTGAAATCAACCAAGGTCTGGTAGTAGCGGCGGATGATTTCTTGCTTGGATGCTTCGATAGCCGCTTCCTCGTCCACGATGGAGTAGCCCACCATGTTGACCCCCATGTCCGTAGGTGAAGCATACGGTGATTTGTTCAAAATACGTTCAAAGGTACGGTTGAGGACAGGGAAAACCTCGATATCACGGTTGTAGTTGACCGCTGTTTTGCCGTAGGTTTGCAGGTGGAAGGGGTCAATCATGTTAAGGTCGTCTAGGTCGGCAGTGGCTGCTTCGTAAGCCAAGTTAACGGGGTGGTGGAGTGGTAAGTTCCATACTGGGAAGGTTTCAAACTTAGCATAGCCTGATGTTACGCCGTGTAGTTGGTCGTGGTAAAGTTGGGAGATACAAGTCGCCAATTTACCTGAACCAGGTCCAGGTGCGGTGACAACGACAAGATTGCGACTGGTTTCGATGTAGTCATTTTTGCCCATACCTTCTGGTGAGATGATGTGGTCGATATCAGAAGGATAACCCTTGATTGGGTAGTGGAGATAGGACTTGATACCATGTTTTTCCAACTGTTTGCGGAAGGCATCTGCGGCTGGTTGGTTGCGGTATTGGGTAATGACGACAGAACCGACATAAATATCAATATCATTGAAGGTGTCAATCAAGCGGAAGACTTCTTGGTCATAAGAAATACCCAAGTCGCCACGTGCCTTAGAATGTTCGATATTGCTGGCATTGATGGCGATGACGATTTCTACTTGGTCTTTCAACTCTTGGAGGAGTTTGATTTTGTTATCTGGTTCATAGCCTGGTAAAACACGGGCTGCGTGGAAATCTTCCAGCATTTTTCCACCAAATTCCATATAGAGCTTGCCATCAAACTGAGCAATTCGTTCTAAAATATGGTCACGTTGCAAATTCAAATATTTATTTGAATCAAATGCGATTTTCTTCATCCAATAAGTCCTCCAAATGTGTAATGTTCTCTGGGAAAAACAAAAATAGCTCCCTAAAACTAGGGAGCCTTTTCTCCGACCTCTCAAAAGAGGTGCCCGAACAATACTATAACAAAATGTGCTCATCTTGTCAAGAAAAAGCCAGATAGAAGAAAAATTAAATGGATGTTTAAAAAATATTTAATTTTTATAAAATTAAGTGTTGACTTAATTAAAATAAAGTGTAAAATAAAATTAAACGAATGTTTAATTGATATTTAAGGAGATGTTTATGAAAAAACTAATCAACAATAAATTATTCCTATCTAGCTTTGTGGCAGACTTGATTTCCAACTTTGGAGACACGCTTTACTATCTGGCTTTGATGAATTATGTTTTATTCTTACCAGATACCAAGTTTGCCTTGGCTATGATTACGGCTTCTGAAACTTTGCCGATTTTAGCAGGTCTCTTTATCGGGATTTGGGCAGATAAGACGAAAAATAAATTGGATACCATTCTTGCAACCCTGCTGGTTCGTGTCGGTCTCTATGCCCTTGTTGGCTTTTTAATGGGCTTTGCTCCTGCCCTTTGGATTGTAGCAGTCGTTTGTATGGTGAATTTCTTGTCTGACTTGGCTGGCCAATATGAAAATGGTCTTTATATGCCACTTAGCCTGCGGGTCTTGGAGGCAGAAGACCGTGAAACAGCTATGGCTTTTAAGAATACCATTGGCGGAATCTTGATGATTGTCTTTCGATCCAGTGGTGCCATTCTCATCGGTTATATGTCTTACCAACATCTTGCCTTTTTCAATGCTGGGACCTTCTTGGTCAGCCTTGCGATTATGGCAGGTTTGCGTCCAGCTTTTGCCAAGTTGTTGAAAGAAAATCCTATCCAAGAAGTTGAACAAACCGAAACAGAAGCAGGCCTTATCAAGGGAATTGGTCTGAGCCTCAAAGAATCCTATCAAGCCATTCAAAACATCCCTGTACTAAAGGTTTCGATTCTGACCATTGCGGGTATCAATACGGTTGTTAGTGCTGTATCTCCCTTGGTTATCCTGGCTATGAAGGAATTTCCAGACTTCGTGATTGTCAATTCTGGCATAACTCTTGCCTTGGTCTTCAATCTATTTTCTGTTGGTTACATCCTTGGTTCTAGTCTAGGTGTGGCTTTCTTCAAACATGTCAGCTTGACCAATCTTCTCAAGTTCTGCACAGGTTTGTCGGTCATGCTGTTTGTCGGATTTTACTTTCATAATATCTATATTGTAATGGTAGTTATCTTACTCAATACCATGACGGCTGGTATTATCAATCCAAAATTGTATGCCTTGATAATGAATGAACTACCAGAGGATAAATTGGCGACTATCAATGCAGGAATGGGGACCATATTTAATATTGGGATGCTTGCAGGTCAAGCCTTGGTAGCTCTGATGGTGACACTTTTGTCTGTCACAAGCATCTCCCTTATCTTCCTCTTGCTTTCTGTGGGACTCTTGGGCTATACTGTTATTAAACCAAAAAAGAGTTCGTTCAAGTTTAGAAAGAAGCAATATGAAATTAGATTACCGAGATTATAGAAGCGAGATTGTTGAAAAGTTCTTTATTCCTTTAATTGTCACGGAACGTGAGGAACCGATTGAGGCGGATTTTTCACAGAAAGAAAAAGACATTCTCAAAGATGCTTTGGAAATTCGAGATGAAATAGAGGAAAAACTGGCCGATTTTCGTCAGGAAGTTAACGAGGTCTTTGTTTGGGGTCATATCTTTAACATTTTGCATAGTCTTTATTTCTATCTCTTGAATGATGGGCAGGATCCAAAGACAGTCGAGGAAGCTTGTCAGTTGATTTTAAAGCTGTCTCAAGAAGAAGTAGAAGAGACTATGCGGACCATGTTGGCATCAGAAAATGAAGGTCATCGCGAGAAGGACCTCAGCCCCATGGAACTCTTGGAGAATACGGGCAAAAAACCAGCTGATAAATGGTACTGGTCGCTGGCAATCCGCAATCCACTAGAAACTGTTGAGCGGTCTGTCGCTCTCTTGGACAAGATGCTTCCAATCTACCAGCCCTACTTTGAGCAGGCAAGGGCGGAGCGTGAAGCCTTTGCTCAGGAATTTGACATTGAAAAACTATACAGAGAGTCCAAGCAGTTAGCCATGACCAGTCTGGATACTCTGGGTGTGGAAACTGCCCAATTCTTCGTTCTCAGTCCTTGGAATTATTGGTTTGCCTATTATGGTAATGAGCAATTTGACAATATGAAAGTTGCTCTTCTAGCTTCCTGTCGAATTGACCAGATTATGCTCTCAAATGACGAGCTGGATCTGGATGATTTGACAACGGCTCTTAAAGTCATTAGCGATAGTACGCGTTATCAGGTCTTGGTGGAGCTGACCAAGCCCCATGCCAAGAGCAAGGATATTGCAGAACGTCTGGCTATTACAGGGGCAGCAGTGTCCTTTCACACCCAGAAACTGATTAACGGCGACCTGCTTCTCTTTAATGCCAAAGACAAGAATGTCAAATACAGTGTCAATCGGGATTTACTTCAACAGGTGATTGATAAGTTGAAAGAGGATTTTGATTTGTAATGTTGTTTTATTTACTTACAATGTATGCATATAATAAAAAGGCTACTCAATTCGAGTGGCCTTTGGTTATTTTATAATTTCTGAATATAGTTATTAGGTGAATAGGCTGATCGGTCGAAGTTGGTATCATTTTCTAAAATTTCCTGAGCAATTTGCCAGCCGATAAATGGTCCATTTGTCAACCCAGTAGAGCCTAAACCACTTGCTACCCATACAGTTGGTTTATCTTCGATATTTCCGTAGAAAGGTGAATAAGTTGAAGTATATGCTCGGGTACCAATTCGAGTTCTAGCCACAGGATAATTTGCTAAATCGGGCATGAATTCACTAGCCTTAATGTGCATGGCTTTTATTTTTTCAGAATCCAACTCTAAGTCATATCCCATATTGTCTTCATGAGTTGCACCAATAATAATTTTTCCATTTTCAAATGGTAAAATATCGATTTCCCCATAGGGCATGCAGACTGGCCAGGTGCTGGTGTCGTATTCGGTATCTAATTCTAATAATTGTCCCTTCTGAGGTCGTACATCCACCTGATAGCCCAGGGGGTCAAGGATATGTGGTAGCCAGGCTCCTACAGCTAGGATGATATGGTCGGCAGACAGTTTTTGACCATCTAGCTCGACTGTGTGTTCATCTAGCATTTTTGCCTGCCCCTGCAATCGCGCTCCGCCATTTTTCAAAACCTCTTCTTGCAGTATGTCAATCAATCGTCCACCATCGATACGGCCACCTCCTTCTAAGTGAATGCCGTAAAAATCAGGTTTGAGTGGTGGGAGGTAGTCGGTGATTTCTGCCCCTTGCATGGTTGTAATCTGTCCGATAGTTGGAGTGTCTACACGGCGATCTTCTGCAATCTTTTGAATCTTATCCAGCAATTCAGGTTTACTCTTTAAGCCGATAGTTCCGGTTTGCTTAAAGGGGATGTCACTAGCACCGGCCGCCTCTAAATCTGCGACCAGTTTGCGGTAGAAGACAGCCCCCTCTGATGTCAGCTTGTACCAGTCTTTGTTTTTCTTTTGTGCCATCCAGGGACAAATAATCCCGGCAGCAGCTCGGGTGGCAGTACCAACCCCATGGTCGATAAGTGTTAGGTTAATGGATGGTTCTTGTGAGAGGTAGAATGCAACAGTTGAACCGACAATCCCTCCACCTATAATAATTACATGTTTTTTCATATGTTCATTATATCACAAATTCAGGAGTTTATTTATTTTTTTCAAGATGATACAATAGAAAAAAATATAATCAGAGGAGTTGACGTGTCAGATATTATGTATCCAGAGGTCCTGACAGTTGGAAGCGGGGCCATTAAAGTTGCGACAGTTGGTGATAGCCTGACCTACGGATATGGGCTTGAGAATCGTGAAAAAGATGCCTACCCCTGCATTCTTGCTGAAAAGCTGGGCCATCACTATCAAGTATCCAATTTTGGCTTGAGCGGTCGCTCCCTACAGTCAACTGCAGATTTCCCTTATTTTAATGAGAAAAATGCTCAGCTATCGCTGGAAAGTGATGCAGATATTGTCATTATCATGATTGGGAGTAATGACAGCCGAGGTCCATACTGGAATAGGGAGCGATTTATTTGCGAATACAGGGAAATGGCAGAGCGATACCTGAATTTACCTAGCCAGCCTGATGTCTATCTGGTCATTCCACCTTTCGTGCCAACCAGCCGTTTTGGGCTAAATAATCAGATTATTGAAGATGAATTGCAAACCATTATTCCAGCAATTGGTCAAGAGTTGGGAGTTCCAGTCATCAATCTCTATCCATTGACCAAGGGGCATTTGGAATACTATAGTGACGGTCTGCATTTGACACCGCTTGGAAATCAAGTTATCGCTGAGGAAATTTATCATCATCTTATGAATGATTAGTCCAGAAAATATGATATAATGGGTAATGATTGGAGAGAATATGGTAAAGAGAGATTTAGTAAAGCAACTTAGTCTGCTTATTCTGTTGATAGTAGGATTGATTGGTTTGAGAGTGTGGTTCTTTGAACCAGTTACGATTACTACACAGATGGCCAACAATTATATTAAAGAAGGTGACTTTATAGTTACTGTTCGGAATGAAAACTTGACACATGGTGACTTTGTGCTCTATACATATGATGGCAAGGAATATGTCAGCCGGGTCATCGCTCTAAATGATGAAACCGTAACCTATATGGATGATGTCCTCTATAGAGATAATGCGATTGTGACAGAAACTTATTTGAAAACACCTCATTCACAAGAAAGTTATACAGAAGATTTTACTATAGCGACCTTAACAAATGGAGCGTATGAGGCTGTTCCAGCAAATTATTTTTTAGTTTTGAATGACAATAGAACCAATCGCCAGGATAGTCGTAGTTTTGGATTGATTCCTGCAGAAGATATTATTGGGAGATTGACATTCAGGCTAAGTCCCCTTTCAGAATTTGGATTTATTAAGACAGGGCTAGTTCAGTAGAACTGGCCTTTTCATTTTTGAAAATCAGTGGTCTCGTTGTCAATGCAATTTTCAGAATCTGACTAGACCAATTAAAATATTGACAAGGATGAAATCTTGTTATATACTGATTTCAATGGTTTTGTTAGATTTGAATTTGACTATACCAATTTAAGAAAAAATTAAGAAAGCTCAATTCGTCTGAATTGAAGGTGATAGAATATGTGTGGAATTGTTGGTGTTGTAGGAAATACAAACGCAACGGACATTTTGATTCAAGGTCTTGAAAAGTTAGAATACCGTGGTTATGATTCAGCAGGTATTTTCGTAACAGGTGGCGACCAGTCACACTTGGTAAAGGCTGTTGGACGCATTGCAGAATTGTCTGCTAAAGTGGGTGATACGACCGAGGGGACAACAGGGATTGGTCATACTCGTTGGGCGACTCACGGGAAACCAACTGAGGAAAATGCTCACCCACATACCTCACAAACAGGCCGTTTCGTCCTGGTTCACAATGGCGTGATTGAAAACTACCTTGAGATGAAAAATGACTACTTGGCTGGTCATGATTTCAAGGGTCAGACAGATACGGAAATCGCTGTTCATTTGATTGGTAAATTCGTAGAAGAAGATGGCTTGTCTGTTTTGGAAGCCTTCAAAAAAGCTCTTCATATCATTCAAGGTTCTTATGCCTTTGCCTTAATTGATGCTGAAAATCCTGATACGATTTACGTTGCCAAAAACAAATCTCCACTTTTGATTGGTTTGGGCGATGGTTACAACATGGTATGCTCAGATGCTATGGCGATGATTCGTGAAACCAGCGAATACATGGAAATCCACGACAAAGAATTGGTTATTGTGACCAAAGATAATGTCCAAGTGACAGACTACGAAGGCAATGCCATTGAACGCGATAGCTATACGGCTGAGCTTGACTTGTCAGACATCGGTAAGGGAACTTATCCATTCTACATGCTCAAAGAGATCGACGAGCAACCAACTGTTATGCGTAAATTGATTTCAACATACGCAGATGCAGACGGTAAGATGATAGTGGATCCTGCGATTGTGAAAGCTGTTCAAGAGGCAGATCGCATTTACATCTTGGCGGCTGGGACTTCTTACAATGCAGGTTTCGCCTCTAAGAATATGATTGAAGCCTTGACAGATACACCTGTTGAGTTGGGTGTGGCGTCTGAGTGGGCTTACCACTTACCAATTCTCAGCAAGAAGCCACTCTTTATCCTCTTGACCCAATCAGGTGAAACAGCAGATAGCCGTCAGGTCTTGGTGCGTGCTAACGAGTTAGGCATTCCAAGTTTGACTATTACAAACGTTCCTGGTTCAACCCTTTCACGTGAAGCGACTTATACCATGTTGCTCCATGCTGGTCCTGAGATTGCTGTTGCTTCAACCAAGGCTTACACGGCTCAGGTGGCAGCTCTTGCCTTCTTGTCTAAGGCAGTTGGTGAAGCTAATGGCAAGCAAGAGGCAATCGACTTTGATTTGGTACATGAATTGTCAATTGTTGCCCAGTCTATCGAAGCTACTCTTTCTGAGAAAGACTTGATTGCTGAAAAGGTTGAAAAACTCTTGGCAACGACTCGCAATGCTTTCTATATCGGCCGTGGCAATGACTACTATGTGACGCTTGAAGCGGCTCTTAAGTTGAAAGAAATCTCTTATATTCAGACAGAAGGCTTTGCGGCTGGAGAATTGAAACACGGAACAATTTCCTTGATTGAAGACGGTACTCCAGTGATCGCTCTGCTCTCTGCCAATGAAAAAGTAGCAGCTCACACCCGCGGAAACGTTGCTGAGGTTGTTTCTCGTGGCGCTAATACCTTGATTGTAGTGGAAGAGGGCTTGGACCGTGAAGGCGATGATATCGTGGTCAACAAGGTGCACCCATTCTTGTCAAGCATCTCTATGGTAATTCCAACTCAGTTGATTGCCTACTACGCATCCTTCCAACGTGGCTTGGATGTCGATAAACCTCGTAACTTGGCAAAAGCGGTCACAGTTGAATAAAAAATATAGCAAAAACAAATATATTGGATAATACCAATGTATTTGTTTTTTTATCTAAATGAGTAACTTGTCAATAAAATTGTGACAAGATTTGAGTTTTGTTGTGACAAGGCTTTTTGTATAATAAAATTACAAAAACAGGAGGAAAAATAATATGGAAAATTCTTCATTACGAGTTCGTCTCCAAAAACTCGGAACAACTCTTTCAAATATGGTGATGCCGAATATCGGTGCATTCATTGCTTGGGGTGTCTTGACCTCGCTTTTCATTCCAACAGGTTGGTTGCCAAATGAAACCTTTGCAACGATTGTTGGTCCGATGATTACCTATCTTTTGCCACTCTTGATTGGTTATACTGGCGGTTACAATGTCTACGGCCAACGTGGTGGTGTCATGGGAGCCATCTTGACCATGGGTGTTATTGCTGGTTCAAGTGTTCCAATGTTTATTGGTGCAATGGTAGTTGGACCTCTTGGTGCTATGGCTATTAAGAAGTTTGATGAAAAGGTACAACCTAAAATCCGTCCTGGTTTTGAGATGTTGGTCAACAACTTCTCAGCTGGTTTGATTGGTTTTGCCTTGATGTTGGTAGCCTTCAAGGTTGTTGGTCCGTTTGTTGAGAGTATGACAGGTGCAATTGGTAATGGCGTACAAGCAATTGTGGATATGAAACTCTTGCCACTTGCTAACATCATCATCGAGCCTGCTAAAGTCCTCTTCCTAAACAACGCCCTCAACCACGGTATCTTTACACCGCTCGGAACAGAGCAAGTCTTGGAAGCAGGTAAGTCTGTTCTCTTCCTTTTGGAAGCTAACCCTGGACCAGGTCTTGGTATCTTGCTTGCCTATGCCTTCTTCGGGAAAGGCTCCGCAAAATCTTCTTCATGGGGCGCAATGGTTATCCACTTCCTCGGTGGTATCCATGAAATCTACTTCCCATATGTGATGATGAAACCAGCACTCTTCCTCGCAGCTATCGCTGGTGGTGTATCAGGCACTTTTGTCTTCCAAACGCTTAATGCGGGACTTGCAGCAGCAGCATCTCCAGGTTCAATCATCGCTATTACTGGTATGGTACCAAAAGGTGATGGCTATCTTGGAAATGTACTTGCTGTATACGCAGGTGTTCTTGCAGGTGCTCTTGCTTCCTTCCTAGTTGCCGCTATCATCTTGAAAGCTGACAAGTCAGAAGGTGAATCATTGGAGGCAGCACAGGCTGCAACAAAAGCTGCCAAGGCTGCTGCCAAAGGCCAAGTTGTTGAAACAGTCGCAGCAGAAATTTCAACAAACTCAGTTAAACAAATCATCTTTGCATGTGATGCTGGTATGGGTAGCTCTGCTATGGGAGCTTCGCTCCTTCGCGAAAAAGTCAAAAAAGCTGGCTTGGATATTCCAGTCACCAACAAGGCAATCGCTAATTTGCAGGATACAGATTATACCTTGATTGTGACCCAGCAAGAATTGGCAGATCGTGCAGCTCAACGGACGCCACGTGCCATTCATGTCGCTGTTGACAACTTCCTAACTTCTCCAAAATACGATGAAATCGTTGCTCAATTGCTAGGACAACCTGCTGTTGCAGTTGCAGCTCGAGTCTCAGAAGAAGCAAACCAAGCTGAAATTGATTTGAACTACATTGATGAAGTAGTTTTTGCCTACAGCCAATCCCAAGGTTCTGCCACAATGGGGCAAGCAACCCTGGCTGCTATCTTTAAAAACAAGGGAATCGGTATTCCAGTTGCAAGCGTACCGTTTGAACAATTAGCTGAGCACAATGCGAAAAATATCCTTGTAGTCACAACCATTTCACAGCAAGCAGAAGTACAACAGGCTGCTCCAAATGCGCAACTCTTGGTTGTAGATAGCTTAGTAACAACACCAGAATATGACAAGATTGTCGCTCGTATGCACAAGTAATACTCTTCGAAAATCAAACTCAGTCGTCGTTGACTTGACTTGATGAACTTCAGTTCTATCTGCGTCTGCCTCGCCTAGCCTGATTTTGATTTTCATTGAGTATCATTTACCTTAAAATGTAGTATAATAAACCTATGCTATTAACAAAACGTGAAGAACAACTGATGAAAGCTTTCCTCCAGGTAGGGAAGCTTTCATTGAAAGAAATGGCGGATATTTTACAGGTGTCCTCGCGGACTGTCTATCGGACCTTGTCTGATTTGACGGATTTTTTGGTCGAGCATGAAATCGACTTGGTCAAGGACGGGAAGAAGTATTATCTGGCAGGTGACTTGTCAGCTCTGGAAGACTACAAGACCATGGATTCTTACTCTCCCAGTCAACGCTTGGAACTGATGACCTATCAGCTCTTGACCAGTCCACAGGTGGTGACCAATGAGCAGTTTCAAGAGCAGTTCTTGGTGTCCAATGTGACAGTTATTCAGGACATTGCAGCCATTGAAAAACGCTTGTCGGACTTTGGCGTAGAGCTTGTCCGTCAAAAAGGCTATGGTCTAGCAGGTTCAGCCAGTCAGAAACGGGGAATTTTAGCCATTCTCCTAGCCAATGCGATTTCCATTCAGGACTTTTGGCAGGATGATTATGCCAGTTATCCAATTTTGGACAAGGAAGTGGTGCAGGAAAGCCGCCACGTCTTCGAGAGCTACCAAGCTGCCCTGGGAGACATTGACTCCAAGCTCAAGCAGTTGCTGATTATTCTCTTGAGTTTAGCGGATAATCAGGGGGAGTTGGACCACCGAGTTGGTGTGTCCAAGGAAGCCTTGGATTTCTCCCAGAAGGTCTTCATGGACCTGGCCCAGACTAGCAAACGCTTCTACAATATCCAAGAAATCATTTTCTTTGCCACTATTTTAGATGAGCTGATTATCAAGCGACAGGAAGTGCCACTTTTCAGAGAAAGCTTTGACAGTGGTTTCTACTACAACATCTCCCAGCTAATCGACTCGGTCTCCCGCTTTACCAAGATTGATTTCATTAAGGACAGGCTGCTCTTTCCCCTGCTCTTTAACCACATTCGACTGAGTTTGGCGGTGCCCATGCTCTTTCCAGACCACGCGACCACCAACGTCGCCTATCTGGCTACCCAGAAAAATCCCTTCCTACATCGCCTGGTAAGCCTAGTCATGCAGGATATCTTACCGTCCTACTTACACAATGAATATGAGTACGAACTGGTCACTCTGCACTTCGCCTCAAGCCTACGCAGAAGCCCAGATATCTACCCTATACGCTTGCTTTTGGTCACGGACGAAAGGCCACTAACGACCAGTGTTTTGGTATCAAAAATCAAAAATATCGCACCTTTTGTGGAATGGATTGATGTGCAGAGTACGACAAATCTGTCCCAGTTGAACTTGGATCACTATGATTACTGCCTGACCACCAAACCCTTAACGCAAGAGGACATTCACCTGATTTCCACCTTTCCGAATACGCAGGAGATTTTGGACCTACAGGAAACCTTGCAGGCCATTCAAGAAAATCGAACGGTCTTGATAAGGGAAGACATCAGAGAAGAACGGCACTATGATTTGCAGGCCTATCTGACAGCCAGCAGTCAAGTCTTGCAATCCTTCCGCTTGACTCATATCGGTCAGCAGGCTAGTTTTGAAGAAGCAGTGACAGCCATTGTAGCAGAGTTGGACCATGTGGACGACAGAGCCTACTTGGCAGACAAACTCTTGTCCCGCTTTGCTGTCAGTCCGCTGGCCATTCCCCAGACCAATCTGGCCCTCATTCACACCCAGTCCAGTCAGGTGACCCGCAGTCAATTTGTCATCGCTGAATTGGAAAATAGTGTTTCAGCGCTTTCCATGAACAATCAGCAGGAAGCAGTCCAACGCATATTGGTCATGTTGACGCCGCTAGGCGTGGAGGCAGAAGTCCGCGAACTGATGACCGCTATCAGTCAATCCATTATCGAAAACAAACTCTACACGGAGATTTACCGAACGGGCAACCAAGAAATCATCTACCAGTTGCTCAACTCAATCTTTACAGAAACTATCAAGAAATTGGAGAATTAACATGGAATTTCAAGCAAACCACATTAAATTAAACCAAGCCTTCGCCAACAAAGAAGATGCGATTCGCTACTGTGGACGTCAGTTGGTCCAAGCAGGGTATGTCAATGAAGCTTATATCGAAGCCATGATTGAGCGAAACGAAGAATTGTCTGTTTACATGGGCAACTTCATCGCCATTCCTCACGGAACAGATGCAGCCAAAAAGGAAGTTCTTTCGTCAGGTATTACCATTGTTCAGGTGCCAGCAGGTGTCAACTTTGGTACGGAAGAATCACCAAAGATTGCGACAGTCCTATTTGGTATTGCAGGTTTGGGCAACGAGCATTTAGACATTATCCAGAAAATCTCTATCTTCTGTGCAGATGTTGATAATGTGGTCAAATTAGCGGATGCTCAGTCAGAAGAGCAAGTTGTAGCATTGCTAAATAGTGTAGGATAAGGAGGGAAAAGAGATGAAACAAGCAGTTCACTTTGGAGCAGGTAATATCGGACGTGGCTTTATCGGGGAAATCCTCTTTGAAAACGGCTTTGAGATTGCCTTTGTTGATGTTAATGAAACCATTATTGATGCCTTGAACCAGCGTCATGCTTACGAGATTGAGATTGCAGAAGAAGGCCAACGCCACATTGCAGTTTCAGGGGTGCGTGGGATTAACAATCGTCAACATCCTGAAGAAGTTGTTGCAGCACTTGCCACAGCTGATTTGGTAACGACAGCTATTGGGCCAAACATCCTGCCTTTCATTGCTGGCTTGGTCGCTGAGGGTATTGAAGCCCGTCGCCAAGCAGGCAATACCCAACCGCTTGATGTCTTGGCCTGTGAAAACATGATTGGTGGCTCTGCCTTTCTTTACGAAGAAGTCAAAAAACACTTGTCAGAAGAAGGTTTGGCTTACGCAGCGGAGTTTGTTGGTTTTCCAAATGCAGCCGTGGACCGCATCGTTCCCGCTCAAAGTCATGAGGACCCATTGTTCGTCGTGGTGGAGCCTTTCAACGAGTGGGTAGTCGAAACCCAAGGCATGAAAAATCCAGACTTGAAGCTGGAGGGTGTTCACTATGAAGCGGACTTGGAGCCCTTCATTGAACGCAAACTTTTCTCTGTCAACTCAGGCCATGCGACATCTGCCTATACAGGAGCTCACTTTGGAGCGACAACCATTCTAGAGGCTCTGCAAAATCCAGAGGTGAAAAGCAAGGTAGAAGCTGTTCTGGCGGAAATCCGTAGTCTTCTGATTGCCAAATGGGGATTTGACGAGCAAGCCTTGGTGGACTACCATAAGGTCATCATCAGCCGCTTCGAAAATCCATATATCGTAGATGACATTGCCCGTGTGGCTCGGACGCCAATCCGTAAACTCGGTTATGACGAACGTTTTATCCGTCCAATCCGTGAACTCCGTGAGCGTGGCTTGTCCTATGACAACCTCCTTGCGACTGTCAGCTATATCTTTGGCTACAAGGATGAAACAGATGAGCAGTCTGTTCAACTCCAAGCTCTCCTGCAGGAAAAATCCCTACCAGAAGTCGTAGCTGAAGTGACAGGTGTGACCGACCCAGCCTTGATTGCGGAGATAGTGGCTATCATCTAAACTGTCCTTTAAAATGTGATTAGTTCATCAATTAAATAAAGCGAACAAGTTATTCTGTTTTACAGAAAATTAACTTTGTTTGCTTTTTATTTTGGCTGGTTGCAAAATTATATTAATTTGTTGCAAGATTTTGTTAAATTGGTTGCAGAATTTTATTTCTTTATCTACATTAAAAGCTAACTGGTAACTTGGTTTGTGTTATAATTGAAACAGTTGATTTTTACGGTATTTAACAGGATGACAGTAAAAAGTTGCAAATTATGTTTGAGAAATGAAATTGATTCGTGGTGGATTTCCTAAGTAATGACAGATTCTATCACTTGTTTCTATAGTTCTATATTTTGTTATGTTAAAAAAGGTTGTAAGAATTATGAATTATCAAGGTTATTTAATTGATTTGGATGGTACGATTTATGAAGGGAAAAAGCGGATTCCTGCTGGTGAACGTTTTATTCATCGCTTGCAAGAACGTCAGATTCCCTATTTATTCGTGACCAACAACACCACCCGCCGTCCTGAGATGGTGCAGGCTATGTTGGCTGAAAACTTTAACATTGAAACACCGCTTGAAACAATCTATACAGCCAGTCTGGCGACGGTAGATTATATGAATGATTTGGGCAAGGAAAAGACAGTCTATGTCATTGGAGAAGACGGGCTCAAGTCTGCCATTTTTGAGGCAGGTTATGTGGAAGACACGGAAAATCCAGCCTATGTTGTTGTCGGTTTGGATACTCAGTTGACCTATGAAAAACTGACCATTGCCACCTTGGCTATTCAAAAGGGAGCGACCTTTATCGGTACCAATCCTGATTTGAACATTCCGACTGAAAGAGGTCATTTGCCAGGAGCAGGCTCACTGATTGCACTTTTGAAAGCAGCTACCCGAGTAGAGCCGACCTTTATCGGTAAGCCTGAAGCCATCATCATGGACAAGGCTCTGGAGATTTTAGGTACAGAACGCAGCCAAACGGTAATGGTGGGAGATAACTACCTGACGGATATTCGTGCAGGGATTGACAATGGATTTCCAACTCTTTTAGTCCTGACTGGATTTACCAAGCCAGAAGAAGTAGCAGACTTACCCCTGGCTCCAACCCATGTCCTCAACAGCCTAGATGAATGGAGTTTTGATGAGAACTAAGTTACAGATTATCGGAACGATTTTATTTGTCTTGTCGGCTGCAGTTCTAGGAACCATCTACCTAGCTTGGCTAGTTTATCCGTTTGAGATTTCTTTTTTGGGGTTGGAAAAAGTGGTCTACATGAAAGCGGCGGATATTTCTTATAATTTCAATATTCTGATGACCTATCTGACCAATCCTTTTGCAAGTGTTTTAGACATGCCAAATTTTTCTTCTTCGGAAGATGGACTCAAACATTTTGCGGATGTGAAAGTTCTCTTTCATCTGGCACAGCTTATTTTCCTGATTAGTTTGACTGCAGTTTTCTATTTTTGGAAAGAAGTGGTGCGAAAAGGATATGGCAAGCTCTATCGAACTGTTTTTCTATGGATGGCACTAGCACCTTTGCTTATTGCGCTAGTGGGCTTGCTGATTGGTTTTGATAGCTTTTTTGTTCTCTTCCATCATCTGCTCTTTCCAGGTGATTCGACCTGGCTCTTTGACCCGTTGAAAGATCCGGTCATTTATATACTTCCCCAGGAATTTTTCCTTCATTGCTTCATCCTCTTTTTCATCCTCTATGAAGTTTTTTGCGGTATTTGGTTTTTTATCATAAAAACCCAAATTTCAAGTTGAAGTTAGCCACCCAAAAGAAATTCACTTGGCGACTTGTAGTCCAAGCATTTTTTAGGGTAGTTGTTAATCCAATTTTCGATAAAAGCGACTTCTTTCGGAGTCGTTTTCTTGGTTCCTTTAGGTAACCATCTCCGAATCAATCGATTATGGTTTTCATTTGAACCTCTTTCCCATGAAGAGTAGGGATGTGCATAGTAGATATGTTCCTCAGGAAACACTTCAACCAATCGACTAAATTCCGAACCATTATCTGCAGTTATTGATAAAATATGATACTCAGCTATTAGTAACCTAAGTGCCTGATTGACAGATTCAGCAGTTTTATTTGGAATTAATCTTATGATTTGGTGTCTACTTCGTCGGTCGGTTAAGACTAAAAGACACTGATCTTCCGATA
>NZ_POPB01000192.1 GCF_002964045.1 Streptococcus suis
ATATCAGAGTGGCCAATGCCCGAAGCTAAGAACTAGGCTCTTTCTAGATACTTTTCATTTTTTTATCAGTTCGATTGTTTTTACTTGACAAAGGGCTTTACATATCAGTTTTTGTTTTAATGGTTCTAAGAATTTTTCTTCTCCAAATTTTCTTTTCTCTAAACCACTATTTGCACAATTGAATAATTCCTCTGCAAATTTTTGAATTTGTAAAAATTCAAACTCAGAAAGGTATTGTTTAGAAAACATTTTTCGGAGATTTTTATAATTCCGTCCAAAATTTATGAAAAAATCTGTTTTTTCGAGAATATTTTCAAACTCCTTTAAATTTGTTAATAACCCCAAATGAAAGGCTATAGGAGTAAATGTTCTATCAAATGGTTGTGCACAAATACTTCGAAATTCAACTGTTCCTCTCCTTGTTAACTCTTGATAATGATAGGAACGATGCGTATTTAAATCTTCCAACTGAGGCGATAGTTTTATCTCTTCACCCTTTTCTGAATAGGCAACTATTTCCATCTCATTTAAATAGTCTTTCAGTGCAATTGGTCTAAAATAATAGTAATTACTATTGCGAACTACGTAAAAAATAGCTGATTCTTTCTTGTAGTTAATAAAGTCAGATAGGATCTGAAAATCATTTGGATAAATACCAACATTATCCTCTAATAGGCCGTGCATTGATTTTTCCCAAAAATAATCACGACTGATTGTTTGATCTGCTAACGTTTCAAACTTCGAATTTGCAAACAGGAAAGCTTTTACTGCTTCAATCTTATTAAATGCATTTATTACATCTAAAAAATTTGATTGAGAAACATCAAACTGCACTTGATTCCCACAGATAAAACCTGCATAATCTGTATACTTATGCATGCCCTCATACATATTTGATAATTTCAAGTAATTCATTAGCATTTTATATCGACCAATTTCAACAGGTCTATGGTCGTTATGTTTCCAATGGGGATTAATACCAATTCCTTGTAGTTCATGTTCAAATTTTCCAAGATAATCTTGAACTAATTTTAAATATTCTAGAAATCTTGATTCTACGTCAAAGATTGAATATGCTTTTGCGAAAGCAAATTCAATTGTATTATAAGTTACTTCAAACAGAATAACATCGTAACCGCCCAATAACAAGGTATCTATCTACTCACTCCCTCCTCCAGTATACTGTTAGAAAAACAAAACTGGAGGATTTATTATGTCACAGCCCATCGTCCCATTGACTGTTCCCCAATCTAGACACTTTGAGAAGAAAGGCAGAAACGATATTCTGATGAAAATTCGTCTCGGAAAAGTGGAAGTCACATTCTTCCAATCTATCAACCATGAAGTAATGGAAACGATTTTGGATAAGGTACTGCACTATGATTC
>NZ_POPB01000193.1 GCF_002964045.1 Streptococcus suis
CAGGTCAATTTTCCATTTTCAAAACGTTTGTAAAGCAACCAAAATCCTTGTCCATCCCAATAAAGAGCTTTGAATCGGTCTTTTCGACCTCCGCAGAAGAGATAGACCTGACCGGAGAAGGGATCCAGATTGAATTGACTTTTGACAAGGTAGGCGAGAGAGTCGATCCCTTGACGCATATCTGTTTTCCCGCAAACCAAGTAGACTTGACCTAAATCACTGAGTCGGATGGTCATAGTGCAGTACCTTATCCAAGATTATTTCCAATTCCTCTTGGTTGATAGAGTGAAAGAAAGTGAGTTCTACTTTTTCGAGACGAATCTTCATCAGAATCTCATTTCTGCTTTTCTTTTCAGAGCGTCGCGATTTTGGAACAGTCAATGGGACGATGGGCTGTGACATAATAAATCCTCCAGTTTTGTTTTTCTAACAGTATACTGGAGGAGGGAGTGAGTAGATAGATACCTTGTTATTGGGCGGTTACGTTAAACGTTTAGATTGAATGCTTTTAAATCGCTAGTTTTGATTTTGGTTGAGTATAAAAAAAATCAATCATTAGAAAATAATCTCAATAAATCAAAAAATAGACTTGCTGAATCAATCGATATAGCAACATAATTCCTTTTTAAATTATGGGAACATGTTAAAAGTTTCTGTGAAACATTTCAATCATCAAATCAACAAAATCTATTTTTATAATTTTAGAGTGCAATTTCTAACGATTGAGGAATTGCTCATAACTCTCTCTTATTTTGTACCACGCTGATCCTTCTCAACGGATTTCAATATCTTGACAGATAAATAGGCATAAAAAAGAGAAAATACAATTAAGGCTATCCAACAAATAAATATGTTATGTGGATTATCAGAAATACTGTTAGTTGCATTGGCTAAATATAATAACGCATCTAATCCAAATCGACTGACCATTCCGTTTGTGAGGAAAGCCAGAGTTCCTTCTAATTGAATTTGTCCTGAGAATAAAAATTGTAAAAGAATAAAGAATGGCATAATCGTCATTGCTTGCTCAGTATTTTTTACAATCGATGATAACAAGATTCCTAACACATCTGACGCATAAATTATTAAAAAAAATGTTAAGAAATAGGAGAAGAATCTTAATAAACTTAAGTCACCAAATCGAGACAATTCAGAAATTTTTGACCCATAAAACAAAAAGACTACGGTCATAATAATAATCGCTTCTAACAAGGAAATAAGAGCCTGAAAAATTAAATGTGCAACAATATATGACGACAATTTCATTCCAGACCGATACTCATGTTTGATAATATCGCGTTCTTTGCAAATAACCGTTATAGAATTAAACAGACCAATCCAGATGCATGAACAGGCGAGTATAAAAGATGTTTGAGCAATAGCTGAATTACCGGTCCAAAAATCTGAGTTAAATCCATTTTTTCCTGAAACTAGACAAGCTACAACTGCAATAATCAAAGTACTCAAAAAAGAATACCAACCTTTTGAATATTGAAATGACCTTCTAAACTTACCAAAATATATTGAAACCTGTTCCTTACTTGATGCATAATCCATTACCTTATCCTCCTCTTTGGTCTAAATACTTTTTATATTTTTGAATATAATAATCTGGTTCATCTTCAATTTTGGATACAACTAACTCTAACTGATCTGTCTTGAAAAATGTAAGAGCTTCTTCAACAGATCCATAAAATGCTAATTTTCCACAATGTTCACTCTCACTCTTAGCCAATACAAGAACCTTATCAAATAGTTTCGGCGTCCGATCTGGATTGTGTGAAATAACAATAACAATCTTCTGATTGTCTGCAATGGATCGCAAACTAGACATAATTACGCGAGCGTTGCTGCCATCTACTCCAGAATCTGGCTCGTCCAAAATAAATACAACAGGATCGGAAATGTACTCAGTTGCGATACTAAGACGTTTCTTCTCACCTCCGCTAAGCTCTGAAACTAAACTGTCACGCTTCCTTGATAAATTCACCGTTTTCAAAACTGTGTCAATCTTTTGCTCCAACAAGTTTTCATCTCTTACAAAATCCCGAACCAACTTCATCTCTGCAGCATTTCTAAGCGTCATATATACTGTATCTTTTTCTCTATGAAGACTAAACTGAGGAACATTTGCAATTGTTCGCTTCACCATATCAAAATCCTCATATAGATTATTCTTTCCAAGTAAAATCGTCGCATCTGCTTTCTCATTACCCATAATGGCATTGATAAGAGTCGTTTTTCCAGCCCCTGACCCTCCAAGAATCAAAATCATTTCTCCGGGATTAATTGAAAACTGTATGTCCGACAATAGCTTTTTGCTTCCCGCACTGCGTTCCCGAATATTAACCTTTAAGCCCTCCCCATGTTCTAACCCATGGATATTTTCCGCAAGACTACTTTTTTCAGACTCTTGTAATTCATCTTGGAAAAACAATACACCACCCAACATAATGAATAATCTGTGATTATAGTTAATTAGGTCCCCATCCCTTAAACGACTTCTTGCTGAAATGTGTATTTTATTGACAGTTAATTGCTCTGTTTCACTAGGCTTGATGAATATCAGACCATCTTGATTCATTTCTAGAAATTCAGCTTTTATTTCTTGAAGCAAGTCGATACTTAACTCGGCTGACTTCCACTTCACATTTTCTTGATTCATCAAACTGAATATATAGCAAGTATCATCAATCCTCAAACAATCACCATTAATAAAATAGTGTTTTTCTCCAACAGAAAGCATACTAGAATTTACTTGTACTTGAAAACGCATATTCTGGTAATAGTATCCTAAGTAATCTTTTGCCACAAATCCTTTATCAGCTTCTAGTACAAAAGAATCGATTTTCAGCGTTTCCACACCATCAATGGTCACTTTAAAGATTAATGGTACCAAATGAGTATTTCTAATTTCTTCACCTTTATTTAAATGTACAGAAACCGTATCTTTCATTCTATCCATGATTTGACTTACATTTGAAAAACGATTTGAAACCTTTTGTTTTATAGTTTCTCCTTGATAAAATAAGTTTTCCAAAGGGACTGATATCTGAATTTTAGCACCATCATTATTCACTAATTCACCACAAAAACCGCAATATTTCCAACCTATCCCAAGCGTTTGAGAACATCTATAGCAAGTTCTCTTCACCAAATATTTTTCAATCATGGCTCCTCCCTACTTGACAACGCACCACAGTACGTGCAAAATTGATGGTTATTAGCTATTTTGCGACCACAAGATAAACAATTTTTGCTTTCATATAATTCTGCATCAATTCTCTCCTGTATTTCCAACTGAGTATTATACAGTTCCTTTATTCGGGTTAGTTCTTTTTGAAATAATGTTCCTTCCCGAATTTCTTCTGGATGACTTTCAATAAACTGAATTCCTATAAGCCTATATAAGTCATCAATCATTTCTTGTAGTTGTTGAATCTCTTTTTTCTTCTTATTTGTCTCTCTATTCTTTTGTTGTTCAGAAATGACATCCTGAGTTGTTTCTTTAACGTGTTCACCAACCTGTGAAACCTTTTCCTTTAATTGATTAATAAAACTCATCAAGATCCTCCTCAATACAGATATCGTCAGTGTTACAAACACATTATTCAGGTTACATAAAAATTTTAATCTATCATTTTTGTAAGCTAATACTTTATCGAAAAACAGCGTATTAGTCTATTATTTCATCAAACTCTTTTCGAAATAGCTAATATTATAATACAAAAAATTCCATGTTACAGTCAATATAGTTATTCAGAGATAATATTCCAAAAATAATTTCAGGACATTATTAGACGTTATAACCAACAAACTTGCATATAAAAAAGACAAGCACCTTGTGAGGGCTTGTCAATATTCTAAATAGAAAATTCTCCAGACTTCATCTCGATTTATAAATCTTCAAAGGCATCTTTTACCTTGTCAAAGAATCCTTTTTTATGGGGTTTGACATCAATATTTCCCGCTGCCGCAAATTCTTTAAGGGCTGCACGTTGGCGGTCATTCAAGCCTGTCGGAGTGACAATATTGACGGTCACATATTGGTCACCGATGGCACCACCACGGACACTTGGGGCACCTTTTCCTTTGAGTCGGAAGGTCTTACCAGTCTGGGTACCTTCAGGAATGACCATATCCACATCACCGTGAACTGTTGGTACATGAACAGTATCACCAAGTGCTGCTTGGACAAAGTTGAGGTCTAATTTATAGTAAATGGTTGTCCCTTCACGTTCAAACTTGTCTGATGCCTGAACTTGAACTACAACGTAAAGATCTCCGTATGGACCACCATTGAAACCAGCTTCCCCTTGACCTGCCAAGCGAATGCGTTGACCGGTTTCCACACCTGCTGGCACCTTAACCGTCACTGTATGGGCTTGTTTTTCATGACCAGTTCCATGACAGGTTGTACATGGGTCTTTGATTTGTTTTCCGCGACCATGACAGACATCACAGGTCATTTGACGGCGCATAGTTCCAAGCGGAGTTTGGGTGTCCACATTGATCACTCCAGAACCATGACAACGCCCACAGGTTACAGGACTTGTTCCAGGTTTGGCACCTGAACCTGTACAGGTTCGACAAGTTGCCTCACGGTTATAGGACACCTCACGTTCCACACCAAAAATCGCTTCTTCAAACTTCAAGTTGACCGCATACTGCAAGTCATCCCCTTGACGAGGTGCATTAGGATTGCGGGTCGCACCACCTCCGCCAAAGAAGCTAGAGAAAATGTCTTCAAAGCCACCGAAACCTGCTCCGTCGAAACCACCAAAACCACCTGCTCCACCACCGAAGCCTCCATTGGCTCCTGCAGGACCATATTGGTCATAGGCAGAACGTTTTTGCGGATCGCTTAAGGTTTCATAAGCCTCTTGGACCTCCTTGTATTTATCCTCCGCACCCGGATCCTTATTAATATCTGGATGGTACTTCTTCGAAAGCTTCCGATAAGCCTTCTTAATCTCGTCTGGCGAAGCATTCTTAGAAACACCAAGACGATCGTAAAATTCAGTATTGTTCATAGTTTATGATACAAAAGGCGTTAAGAAAACCGTATGAAAATAGGAAACTGACGCAGTGTGCCTAACACACTAGGAAGTTTATCTTTTTCACTAGGTTTTTAGCCTGTGTTCGAATTACCGAACTTGTATTCCTTTCTTTAGAGTATAGAAAGTCGCCCGTGTTCAGTTACGAACACTTTCCTTTCTGTAAAAGTTAGAAGGGTATTTACCCAAAAACAGAGGCTGGGTTGCAACCTCTGTGATTGGAAATTTTATTGACGAAATGATTTTATTCTCAGGAAGATGAGAACTGAGTTCGAGCTAAGAACTTCGGAAAAAATGATTTTCCGAACCCTAGATACTCAAAGAAATTCAAGACTAGGCTTAGGCAACTGGACGAAGATTGAACTAGTGTCCATCAAGGAGAGTTAACGAAGCCTAGTGAAGAATTTCATAGCTCGGGATAAAAAGGTCTCCTGAACCATTTACGACGTGAGAAAACAAAGTCGATAATACTTTGTTTTCGAGCTAGTAAGACATCTAGGTTAGCCGCAATAGCGGTAACCGTTAACTGATGAGCTACTTTTAGTAGCCATCAGTTTTGGTATCCTCGCTTCCGAATCTCTCGACTCGGGCTAAAAACGTTCCCCGAACGTTTTTACTACTTCTCAGTAAACTCGCCGTCTACGACATCATCGCCTGCGTTGTTAGCTGTTTGAGCGCCTTCTTGACCTGCGGCTGCTTGTTGTGCTGCTGCTTGTTCATAGAGTTTCACTGCAAGGGCTTGGGCTTTTTCGTTGAGGTTTTCAAGTTTCGCTTTCATGTCGTCCAAGTTGTTAGCTTCTTGAGCTGCTTTCAACTCATCAAGAGCTGCTTGAGCTTGATCGCGTTCTGCGTCGAAGCCTTTGCCTTCTGTTTCTTTCAGAGTTTTCTCAGTCGCAAAGATTGCTTGGTCCACATCATTACGAAGGTCCACTTCTTCCTTACGTTTCTTATCTGCTTCTGCGTTTGCTTCTGCATCTTTCATCATGCGGTCGATTTCTTCATCTGTCAAACCTGAGTTAGATTGGATAACGATTGTTTGCTCTTTTTGCGTACCAAGGTCTTTAGCTTTTACAGAAACGATACCGTTCTTGTCGATGTCAAATGTTACTTCGATTTGTGGAATACCACGAGGTGCTGCAGGGATGTCAGTCAATTGGAAGCGGCCAAGAGTCTTGTTGTCCGCTGCCATTGGACGCTCACCTTGAAGCACGTGGATGTCAACAGCTGGCTGGTTGTCTGCCGCAGTTGAGAAGACTTGTGATTTAGAAGTTGGGATAGTTGTGTTGCGGTCGATGAGTTTTGTAAATACGCCACCCATTGTTTCGATACCAAGTGACAATGGAGTTACGTCAAGGAGGACAACGTCTTTAACATCACCAGTGATGACACCACCTTGGATTGCAGCACCCATAGCAACAACTTCATCAGGGTTTACAGATTTGTTTGGCTCTTTACCAGTTTCAGCTTTTACAGCTTCTACAACGGCTGGGATACGAGTTGAACCACCGACAAGGATGACTTCGTCAATCTCTGACAAGCTAAGTCCTGCATCTGAAAGGGCTTGACGAACAGGAACTTTTGTACGTTCTACAAGGTCGTAAGTCAATTCGTCAAATTTTGCACGAGTCAATGTCATTTCCAAGTGAAGCGGACCAGCTGCACCTGCAGTGATGAACGGCAAGCTGATTTGAGTTGATGTTACACCTGAAAGGTCTTTTTTAGCTTTTTCAGCCGCATCTTTCAAACGTTGAAGGGCCATCTTGTCAGCTGACAAGTCGATGCCATTTTCTTTCTTGAATTCTGCTACCATGTGGTCGATAATCTTTTGGTCAAAGTCGTCACCACCGAGCTTGTTATCACCTGCTGTTGCAAGTACATCGAAGACACCGTCACCTAATTCAAGGATAGATACGTCGAAAGTACCACCACCAAGGTCGAATACCAAGATTTTCTCATCTTTGTCAGTCTTGTCCAAACCATAAGCAAGGGCTGCTGCAGTTGGTTCGTTGACAATACGTTCTACTTCAAGACCAGCGATTTTACCAGCATCTTTTGTTGCTTGACGTTGGGCATCGTTGAAGTAAGCAGGAACAGTGATAACCGCTTTGGTTACTTTTTCACCAAGGTATTCTTCAGCGTAGCCTTTCAAATATTGAAGAATCATTGCTGAGATTTCTTGTGGAGTGTATTCTTTGCCATTTGCTGAAACTTTTTCAGAAGTTCCCATTTTTGATTTGATAGAGATGATAGTATCTGGGTTAGTTACTGCTTGGCGTTTTGCCGCATCACCAACGATGATTTCACCATTTTTGAAAGACACAACAGACGGAGTTGTGCGGTTTCCTTCTGGGTTTGCAATGATTTTTGATTCAGTTCCTTCAAGAACTGCAACTGCTGAGTTTGTTGTACCTAAGTCAATACCGATAATTTTAGACATATGTTTTACCTCTTTTTAATTTACTTTCTTTTCAAGTAGTTTAACGACTTCTCGGTCAGGTTTCTTTTTTGGAAAATAGCAGAGCGACTATTCTGACACAACCACCATAGCCGGTCTCAGCAAGCGTTCATGCAGCTTGTAGCCTTTTTGGAAGACTTGTGCAATGTGTTCTGCTGGGCAATCGTCTGTGGCTGGAACAGTTTGAATAGCCATGTGAAGATTTGGGTCAAAGACATCTGTTGCGACTTCTTCTACCCCTTCTTCTTTGAGGGCTTGAATCAGGCTTTCCTGTACCATTTCCAAGCCTTTTTTGACATCTTCTGTCAGACCTTCGACTTGAAGGGCACGCTCCAAGTTATCCAAACTCGGCAAAATTTTCTTGGCCAAGTCTTGCGAACGGTAACGTTGAATGGTTTGGCGTTCCTCGTTGGCACGGCGTTGTATATTTTGCATTTCAGCGTGAGCACGAAGGTACTTGTTTTCAAATTCCTCTGCACGCTCATTTGCCAAATCCAATTCTGATTTTTCAGGCGTCTCCGCAACTTCTTCTGTTGTTTCAACCTCTTCTACGATTTCTTCGTTTTTGATTTCTTCTGACAAAGCATTCTCCTTCTAATTGACTTCGTAATGATTACTACTTAGATAACGGTAGTAATCGGTTAATTTCATAAATAGGACGCGACTGATGATGTTAATCAAACTCATCTGCCTACGGTAGTCCATGTCAACAGGACCAAGCAAACTCATCTGGGCCATGCCCCGATAGGGGATTGGAAAGCGATGATGAATGACTGTCACATCCGCTAGGGCAAGGTCTCTATGTTCCGCCACAGAAATGCTGGTCTGCTGGTTTGGCGCCAAACCCTGCCGCAACTCTGGTGCCAATAGCTGAGGACTATCCAAGAGTTGGTAGGTGGCGAGGTTGCCGTAGGTCAGCGAGGCAACTTTTCCACTGATAAAGACTGATTCTTGGAAGAGATTGGAAAAGATGTAATCCATGAGATCCAAGACATTGTCCGTCGTGGTAAAGTAACGCTGCACCACCTGGGGAATCTCCGTCCGCAACTTATAGTGAATAGACAAGACTGTCTGTCCAACGAAACGTTCATCCACCAGGCGTTTGAGCACTTCCAAGTCCCTGGTCAAAAAGTTCTTGGGAATGGCAAACTGGACAGTGACAGGTTTGGACTGGTCCAAAGTCAAGACTGCCAGAGCATCGTGGCTACTGAGCTGCACGATGTCAAAGGAAGTCAGCTGCTGACTGGTCGGCTCCACATCTAAAATGACCGAGGTGTAGCCTGTCAAATCCGCTAGGACCTGACTTGCCCGCTCCAAGATGTCCTCTAGCTTGAAGGCTTCAAAGTCGAAGGCCTTGACCACTTGATAAACATCTTCTTCATCGATGTGTTCCAGATTAAGCGAGTGGTTGACAAAGTATTGAAAACCAGCCCGACTGGGCATCCGACCACTTGAAGTGTGGGCCTTTTCTAGCAAGCCCAACTGCTCCAACTTAGCCATGTCATTGCGAATGGTAGCGGAGCTGGAAGCAATCATCTCCTGCAAGGCCTTAGAACCAACTGGCTCATGATGGCGCGTAAATAATTCAACAATCAGATTCAAAATATCATTTTGACGTTGGGTAATCATCTCCGCTCCTTTCATGAACACGATTGATTTCTAACTTTAGCACTCTTGTAGGTTGAGTGCTAAACTATATACTCTCATTATACGCCGAAAAAATGGATTGTCAAGAGAAAAAGACAAAAAATTAGCACTCTTTTACCTAGAGTGCTAAAAATCAGTCTGAAGACCGAGAATGGCGGATGTCCTAATAATAAAAGTCCTTTTTCACAAATATTTTTGATTTACTTTTCTTCCTTCATATCAATTAAATTCCAAAAGTTTAAAATCATTATCAGCGTTATTGCAATCAAGCTGATAAAACTATTTCGATTTAGAAAAATCACTGCGAAGATTGCAAGTGCATTGATGAGGGTTGCTATACGTTTTTGTTTTGTCATTTTCCAACCTCCTTATACTTCTGACGCAAGTGCATCAAGCCGATAGAACAATAAAGTAAAACTGGTATATCCACCATAGCCATACCAATCATAACAGCTGGCAACTTCAAGACATAAAATAGCAAGATAAAGAAAACAAACAAGGAACTGGCCAGTAGAAACTGTCTGGTAATAATTCTGTCAATCATCTCGAACTTACTTTGACGATCACTATAAAGCTCAACTTCTCCCAAACTCTCATTCTTTCTAAAGTATGAAAAATGATTGCAATCACCGACATAGTCCCAGCCATAATCTGCAAACATCTGGAGGTATTCCTCCTTATCCTGACCTTTTGGTTTAAAATCCAGTTGATAGCTAACTTCTTCAGGCAGACATTTCTCAAAGATATAGAAAAAGCTAAATTTATTTTTTTGAAATTTCCATCCCTGACGATGTTGCTCTGCCAAATAATGTTCTTCCTTTTCAAAATCAGGCAAGAAGAAGAAATGAATTTCTGTCCTAGTCTCCATAACTTTCCCCCGTACTATTTCGATAGAGCCGTTCAATCCGAGCCAATTCTATGTCTAGGATTTCTCTACCTGTTTCTGTTATCCGATAAAACTTCCGCTTATCTTCTTCTCTGACAAAGGCAATCAAGCCGTCTTTCTCCATTTTCGACAGGGTGCCGTACATGGTTCCAGGGCTAATCACGACCTGACCTGCCGTGACTTCCTTGGTCTTCTGGGTAATATCATAGCCATGCCGTTCTTCCTGTAAATGAAAGAGAATATAGAAGGCTGTCTCTGTCATCGGAACATAGACCCGTTTTAATTTGTCATCCATAAGATCCCTTTCGTATTGCGATACATCGAACTTCGATATATAAATTATATCGCACCTCGATATAGTTGTCAAGAAAAAAATCAGAGAAAAGTCCCTGATTTCATTTCTTGATTGTTTTAGAAAATGGTGTTTTATGTGTCGTGATAAAGTTTTCAAGCCAGCTAGCATCATCGCTCTCCGTCGCTACTTCTTCCCTTTCCTCATCCGTGTCCTGTTCTTCATCGTCTGAAAGATCGACTTTTCCAAACAGAACTACCTTGCCCTCCGTTTCAGCACTTGCTGAACTGCTATTAGTTGTTAGAAGCCCAAAAGTTACAAAACCTAGCATTGCAAGAGCACCTAAAACAAGTAATTTCTTCATCATTATTTCCTCCAAGATAATTAAGAACCTGTATTCACAGTTCAGCACTTCTAGCTAAGGCTAGTTTTTCAGCTACTCACCACTCGTTTTTTTCAAAATACAGTTAGTATTCCCTCAAAAAAACTGCCTTGATTAGCGAAAAACCATCTCTTCTCTAAAAGCACTTTTCTTGTGAATACAGTTTCTAAACATTGTTTTGTAAAGTTGTAAAACTTACAAGTATTATCTTACAGGAAATGACGAGCCACTTAAAATTCATTACATATCTGTAACTTTCTCAATTTCCTTATTGATCTGGTGGATTAAATCATAGCAATCTAAAAATTTGGCAATATGCAGGCATTCCTTCATTATTTCTAGGCCACCAACATTTCCATTCATGTAGGACAAGCGTGCTTTTAGGAGCTTAAGCAGCAAACGATCTCGCATATTCTTTTCCATGATATTGACAGAGTCAAGAATTTTGAGAAAGCGAATCGCAGCAATCTCCTCTCCCCTATCTAACAAACTGCTCGAAATATTGATGAGCACCTTATAGACATTGTCTCTGTTTTCTGTGATGTCCATATAAAACTTTGTTCGATTGAGAACTTCCATTCCCAGAACTTCTAACATTTTGCTAGGAAGACCTCTGCTACAATTTCCGAAAATCCAGAGTTCAAATTTCCCCCAATCATCTATGGACATTAAATAGTCCGATAGAATAGCTTTTTCATCCTCAGAAACATCATAATCAGGATCGCACCATTGTTGCTTAAAAATATGAAAGGCCGCAACCATCACCCTATCAAACGGACGTCCATCCCTATCATACTCTGCTTGATGGTACAAAATTCTATCATCCATATACTGAGCATTGTGACTATAAACTGCACGAACAAATCGCTCTGATGAAAACAAATTATCTATCTGAAAGTAGGACTGGTAGAGGGTAGAAAATTCACCTTCTACCACATTCATCCGTCTTAAGCAATTAAAAAATGTATCTACAGAAAGATTACTCTTTCCGTTTTCAAAGCGTGATAACTGAGCAGGTGTCACGAAATCCCCTGCCACTTCTTTTAGAGACATATTTTTTGATTCACGAATGAGTTTAAAAATTTTTCCGTAAGTTCCCATTATATTCTCCACGCGTTACATTTATGTAACGAAATTTGCCAACTTTTGAATCTAGTATATCATAGATTTATCATTTTTTTATAGAAAGGCAGGTAGTTATGTCATCTCTCTTATCTACCCAAGAATTATCAAAGCAATATGGGAAACAAAAGGCCGTTCATCAGGTTTCTTTAACGATTAATAAAGGTGAAATCTGTGGCTTAGTCGGTGAAAATGGTGCTGGAAAAACAACGCTCCTCAGAATGTTATCGGGCCTCATTTCCCAAACTTCAGGTACCATTACTAGTTCAAAAGATTGTCGTATTGGAGCTTTAATTGAATCCCCTGCTCTACAACCCAATTTATCTGCGATCGATAATCTTCGTTACATGGCTCTGCAATTAAATCTCAAGCAAGCGGATGAAAAAATCTTAGAGACATTAGCAATTGTCGGTTTAGAGGATATTGATCCTAAGAAAAAATCTAAAGATTTTTCACTGGGAATGCGTCAACGTTTAGCTATTGCCTTAGCTATTCTAGATAAGCCTGATTTTTTAATCCTAGACGAACCGATTAATGGTCTTGACCCTGTTGGAATCAAAGAGATGAGAAGTATTATTTTACATCTTCGCAATCAATATGGGATGACCATCCTTATCTCCAGTCATATCCTATCAGAGCTTGAGATGGTGGTTGATCGATACATTATTATGCATAAGGGCCTTATCGTCAAAGAATTCTCAAAACAAGAGCTTGAACAAACCCTAGAAGAACAGCTCTATCTACAAACGAACAACCATCCTAAGACCTTTACTATCCTTGAAGAGCAGGGCATCGCTTACAAAATAGATAAGGATTATATCAGTCTGCCATCAAATACGAATGTTATGAGCCTCATTCATCTCTTGATAAACCATGAGATTGAGGTCAAAGAAATTTTTAAACAACAAATGTCATTTGAAGATTATTACCTGACATTGATTCAAGAAGGAGAAGAGCATGATACATTACTTTAAAGCTGATTTATTTAAGATTCAAAAAGAACAGAGATTAACGATTTCATTGGGAATATTGGCTTTACTGTCCTTTTTATCCGCTTTTTTGCTACATGGCAACGAAGACTTCACTAGCTCTCTTATTCAATTGCTTTCTCAATTTATCACACTATTTTTTATCGTTCCAGCCAACCTATTCTTTGGAGAAGATTTTACTTACCGTACCATCAATAATATTATTATCAAGCAACAAACAAGAAAAAGGGTGTTTTTCTATAAAGTCTTAGCAACCCTTGTACTAGATCTCGCTTATATCCTTCTAGCCTATTTATTGAGCAGCAGTGTTGGCTTACTTCTAGGTGATCGTGTTGATTTTGCAGTAATAATACAAAGTTTCATTTTTCAAACACCTTTATTTATCTGTATCTCTCTGTTATCCATCCTGATATTTGTCAAGTCCAATAAGGTCAATCAAGCCTATCTTGCCTTTAGTTTAATTAGCCTTCTTTTTGACAATATCTCCAACCTCATTACTAGTAATCTACTCCATATGAAATTACCAACAGATTATTTTCTATTCCTTTCCCTCCAACAAGGGGACCATATTTCAAGGCTATCCATGGGTGTTAGCTTTATGGCTACTATACTATATCTCTATCTGAGTTACTTTATCTTCAGCAGGAAAGAGTTAAAATGATGTAACTTAGATTTCATATATAAAAAACAGGTATGTCACACATCCGAAAAAACGTATGGCATACCTGTTTTCATTTCACATTTATTTCCCTTGGGCAATCAATTCTGCCCCACGTTGGCGGTAGGACATATCCCCAACCGCTTCAATCAAGAGCTTGCCATTTTCATACTTGAGAACGGTGATTGAACCGTTATCGAGGAAAATGTTAGCCCCACGCTCTGGCTCCAACAAATGAGCCAATGTTGCAATGGTCATACCGTGGCTGACCACAAGAGCATTGCCTCCGCCTTGTTTTTCCAAGTCTTGGGCGATGGATTCAAAACCTGTTAAGATACGATTGCTCAAGACCTCCCAAGATTCTGCCCAGCCAGCTGTGTCTGCCTCTTGGATACCTGCTGCGATTTCCGCAAAGGACATGCCTGTCGCATCAACTGTCCCTTTCAAACGAGGCAGGACACCTTGGAAAAGCTCGGCATCATACATGCCCTCAAAACTACCGAAACACCATTCACGGATACGCTTGTCTTGGTAATATGGGATTTTCCCCAAAATTCCCAACTCACGCTGGGCAATGGTCATAGTTTGAACAGTTCTTCCCAAGTCACTAGAAACAGCCAGCTTAAAATCAAGGCCCGCATCCTTGAACCCCAAGCCCAGTTCACGGATCCCTTCCTCACCAGCCTTGGTCAGCGGTGTATCACACCAGCCCTGCACGCGCCCGATGGTATTAAACATGGTTTTCCCATGTCGAGAAATATATAATCTTACGTCTGCCATAGCATTCTCCTTGTCATTTCTTACTATATAGTATAACAAAAAACCGACTGCTTGTCGCAATCGGTTTGCGTTTTTAGTTCTTAAAGCTATGAATCGGTGCTGGAATTTGTCCGCCACGGTTGATAAAGTCCACAGACGAAGCTTGATTGACCTTCATGACAGGAGCTGTTCCCAATAAACCGCCAAATTCGATCATGTCCCCTTCTTTTCCGAGCGGAATAATGCGGACCGCAGTCGTTTTCTGGTTGATAACCCCAATAGCCGCTTCATCCGCAATCATAGCTGCAATAGTTTCAGCAGGCGTTGTTTCTGGAATGGCAATCATATCCAAACCTACAGAACAGATAGCCGTCATAGCTTCTAATTTTTCAAGGTTAAGCGAGCCATTTTGCACCGCTGCAATCATACCCTCGTCCTCAGACACAGGGATAAAGGCACCTGATAAACCGCCGACTTGGTTGCAGGCCATGACCCCACCTTTTTTGACTGCGTCATTGAGCAAAGCCAAGGCAGCAGTCGTTCCGTGCGTACCTACGGTTTCTAAGCCCATTTCCTCCAAAACCCGTGCTACTGAGTCGCCAACAGCTGGCGTCGGAGCAAGGGACAGGTCCACGATACCAAACTTAACACCCAGGCGTTCGCTGGCCATATTGCCGACCAACTGACCGATACGGGTAATCTTGAAGGCCGTTTTTTTGACGGTTTCAGCCACCACATCAAAGCTCTCGCCACGCACTTTTTCAAGGGCACGCTTGACCACACCAGGCCCAGACACACCGACATTGATAACCACATCCGCCTCACCGACACCATGGAAGGCACCCGCCATGAAAGGATTGTCCTCGACCGCATTGGCAAAGACCACCAGCTTAGCCGCCCCCATATCAGAAGCCTCCGCCGTCTCCTTGATGATCCGCCCCATGTCCCGCACGGCAGTCATATTGATGCCCGTCTTGGTCGAGCCGATGTTGACTGACGAGCAGACTTTTGTCGTTTGGGCCAATGCCTGCGGTATAGAGTTGATGAGGATTTCATCCCCTTTTTGGTAGCCCTTTTGAACCAGAGCTGAAAAACCTCCGATAAAATCAATGCCGATCTCATGAGCCGCCTTGTCCAAGGCATGAGCCAAGGGAAGATAATCCGTGGCTTCCGTCGCTGCACCAATCAGAGCGATAGGCGTGACCGACACCCGTTTGTTGACAATGGGAATTCCTAGCTCCGCCGCAATCTCATCACCGACCGCTACCAAGTTCTTAGCCTTGGTCACGATTTTAGTGTAAACTTTCTCCGCAGCCTTATCAATGTCCGAGTCGATACAGTCCAAGAGGGAAATCCCCATGGTAATGGTCCGAATGTCGAAGTGCTGCTCCTCAATCATCTCAATGGTTTCTCTAACCTGTCTAATGTCCATGATTGTTCTCCTTACAAGTTGTGCATAGCATCAAAAATCGCCGCACTTTGAATGTTGATTTTCACGTTCAAGGATTGACCAAAGGCATCCAATTCTGAACGAAGTTGCGTGAAATCTTGCTTCTCATCTGATGACACCACCGCCATCATGGTAAAATACTCATCCAAAACCGTCTGGGAAATATCATCAATATTAAGCCCCAACTCCGCAATCTTAGTCGCAACACCCGCAACAATCCCTGACTTGTCCTTACCGACAACTGTAACAATAGCTTTCATCTGAACACCTCTTCTAAATTTTCATTTATTTTATCATAAATATGCAGAAAAAGGTAGAAATCATCTAGTTTCTACCTCTAACGTACCTATTTATTTTGCCAATTGTGACCGACGGGCATAGGCTTTCCAGTCAATCCCACGCGCTTCGCACCAATTTTGTACATTTGGAGCCAAGACCAAATCTTTCTGACGGAGTTCCGCAATGTTCTTAGCACCCAGCATGGTCATGATTTCAGCCATCTGCCATTGGAAGGTTTTAATAGCCTGCAAACCGTCGTCAAAACGATGCCCCTTACCATCCTTGACATACTGTAGGAAATGATTGGACATACCAACAAGGTCTGCACCGAGGGCCAATGATTTGACAATATCTAGTGGCGTCTTAATACCACCAGATGCAATCAGGCTTGGACGAAGTTCCTCAGGAACAGACATGGCTTCCACCAAGGATGTCACAGTTGACTGCCCCCAACCCTCTAAATAGGCATAATCATTGAAGGTCCGACGGGCATTTTCAATCTTGGCGAAATCCGTCCCCCCAGTCCCAGACACATCGATGGTCTTGACACCGACAGAAGCCAGCTGGGCTACTGTTTCACGGCTCATGCCAAAACCAACTTCCTTGACGATGACAGGTACTTCCATCTCCCGCACCAGAGTTTCAATATTCTTCAACCACATAGTAAAGTCACGGTCTCCCTCAGGCATGACAATCTCCTGGGGTGCATTGACATGGATCTGAATGGCATTTGCCTCCAACAAATCCACCGCCCGCTTGGCATTCTCAACACTGTGGTGGGCACCTAGATTGGCAAAAATAATACCATAAGGATTTTCCCGACGCATCACGGAGAAGGTTTCCGCAACAGATGGATCCTTGATTGCCGCACTGACCGAACCAGAAGCCAAGGCAATCTTGCCAAAATGCCCCATAATTCCCAACAGTCGGTTGATTTCGCGCGTCTTCTTGCTTCCCCCAGTCATGGCATTGACAAAGAAAGGAAAGGCAAAGTCCAAACCAGCTACGCTGGTCGAAATATCCACTTCATCCACCTTGGTCTGTGGCAAGGAATGATGGACAAACAAGGTCTCCGTAAAGTCCTTGGCCGGCGTGGCACTATATTGCTGATTGGCCAAGCCAACGTGTTGATCCTTGCGGTCTAAACCAAATTCTCCTAAATAAAGCATAGGTTTCTCCTTATTCTCTACTTGCGATGTTTAGGGCGAGTGGAAGAATGCCGGCTTGTTGCCAAGCCTTCTCAATCGCTACTTTTTGTTCCTTACTGTCAACCAGGCAAATGCCGCAGTCACCACCGCCTGCACCAGATGATTTGGCCACCGCTCCATAAGTCTGGGCCAGGTCACAGAGTTGGCTCAGTCGAGGCGTTTCAATGACCAAACCCATTCCTCTCGCAAAGTCTTGTAAGAGCTTGCGGTTCTGAGCTATGGCCTGTCTAGCAGCTGTTTGATTGCCTGTTTGACAGGCCGCTATCAACTGCTCTACACAGTTCTTTGAGTCGGCTAGAAACTGGCTATGAATATGCTCTTTTTCTGCCTGACTTTTTTGGCTTTCCATCTGGGAAACCAATCGATCTGTCGAAGCCGCCGACCCTGTCCAACCAACCAAAAGGTCTAAGCCTTCTGGTAGCTGGATAGGGCTGATGGACAAACCTTGCCAATCACTTTCCACCAAATCAAGCAGTGACAGCTCTGCCATTTTCCCTAAAAGCCAAGAACGGTCCAGGGAATGATAGGCGATCAAGCCGCCAAAACTGGAAGCCGCCAAATCTCCGAAGGAACCTGTCATGCCTAGCTTGGTCTGGGCCAAGGCTGCCAGCTTGTAGGTCAGGAGGGCATCTGGTCGGTGACCGTAGTAGGTCAACAGGGCCTTGACCGTGGCAACCGTCACTGCCCCTGACGAACCCAAGCCATACTTGGCACCTGAAGTCTGGTCATCCAGGTCAGACTGGACCGCTAGGCTGTAGGTTGCTTGACAAGTATAGCCCTTGGCCGTCAAATATTCCTCTGTCACCTGCATGGCGGTCTCAATCAGAGCATAGGGATGGTCCCCTTGGACATGAACAGCACCATCCTTACGCTCCCAAGTCAGATAGAGGTCTGCTTGCTGGCTGGAATGAAGGAGCCCTCGGTCACTTGGTTCAATGGTGACAGTCAGGTATTGGTCAAGGGCCGCAATCACTGCGGGATAGCCTGCCTCGACGACTGCGTATTCCCCTGCTAGAAAGAGTTTTCCAGGTATCTTTACTTGTACTTTCATGCTACAAGCCCTTTTCAAACGCTGCTTGCGATACCTGCCACTCGTCTTCACTGAGGACGTAGGCCGCAGGACCAGGCTTGCTGGTAATGATTTTCTCTCTTGGGAAGACTTTGGCCAATTCAGCTACTAGCTCATCCATTTGACTTGCTCGGCAAAGGACCTTGACATTTGGACCTGCATCCATAGTCATGTAGGCTGACAAGCCACTTTCCTCACGAACCTGACGAACAGCCTCTTGGGCCACTAGGCTATCAGCTGACCAGTAGGTAAAGGGCGGATTGGCAGAAAGAGTCGTTGCATGCATTTTCATACCGTTGTGTTCCGTAATCTGACCAAGTTTTTCAAAATCACGGTTGGCAATAGCTGCCTTGATGTCCGCCAAGTCTTGTTTGGCGGTATCTACCCAGGCTGAGTAGAATGGCGAAGTGGCAACCGTGTGGTCCATTCCCTCTCGACTAGCAATCTTTTTGGGTCCGGTATTGACCGCCAAGACGATCATGGCAATATCCCAATCCGCATCGTCAATGGGGTGAGCCATAGAATCTTCCGAACCAGTTCCCATGTCCCACTCTACAAAGCCGCCGAATAGGCTGCGGGTGCTAGAGCCAGAACCCCTGCGAGCAAGGGTTGATAGGGTGGCTGGTGACAAATCTAAATCCAAGGCTGTCGCGGTTGCAAGTGCAAGTGCTGCGAAGGCTGATGCTGAGCTGGCCAAACCAGCCGCAGTCGGAACAAAATTTAGACTTTCCACTCGGGCAAATGCCCTTTCACCTATATATTCGCAAAATAAATCCAAAAATCGAGAAATTTTTAACATTTCTTTTTCTTTTTGTAAGATTCCGTTGAGATAGAACTCATCGGCAGTTAATTCTGGGTCAAAAACAACCTTGGTATCCGTATAAAATGCGTCAAGGGTCAGGGATAAACTGGAATTCATGGGTAGGAATAATTCCTTATCGCGTTTTCCCCAGTATTTAATCAAAGCAATATTGGTATGGGCACGAGCTATGCCTGTTTGTTTAGTCATTGGTTTCTCCTAAGTACTGTATCCAGGTTTGGCGGGCACCTGCTTGGTCAAGGATGTGTGCAAGATTTTGGGCATCCTGGGCTGTTCTTGCCAGGGCAATCATGCACCCGCCACGACCGCCACCAGTTAATTTGGCTCCCAGGGCTCCATTTTCTTGGGCAAGGCTGACTAGCTTATCCAGGCTTGGATCAGACACGCCTAATTTTTGCAGGAGGGCATGAGCTTGGTTCATTCTGCTGCCTAGAAGCTCTGCCTGGTCTGTGGCTAAATCTTCCTTGGCCTGTCGGGTCAAGTTGCCCAGTTCTTCTACTAGCTTGATAGCCTCTGGCTTTTTATCCAACAAATCCGCCACGTCTGAAATGGCTTCTAAGGTATTTCCCGTCACGCCTGTATCAGCCACTACCAAGTGGGCACGGAGTTTCAGCTCCAAGGGTTCGATGGGCTGATGCTTGATAAAAAAGACGGGGGACTTGCCGCTGGTGGTCGCCGCATCAATCCCCGACGGGTTACCGTGAGCAATTTTTTCCGAAGACTGAACGATGTCCCAGAGTTCGCTGTCGGTCAGCTCTTTTTCATAGTAGGCAAAGATGGCGCGTGCCACTGCAACTGCCACGGCTGCACTGGAACCCATGCCTCGCTCGGCGGGAATCGTGGAACTAATCTCAATATGAATCGCTGGGTCTGTCGGCGCACCAATGCGATAGAGCGAAAAACGAATGGCGTGCTTGAGGCTTTCCCAGATTTTGGGCATCTTGTGAACCAGTCCTTCATAGAAGTCACAGGCTACACTAAGTGCCTGGCCTTGGGCAGTCACCTGGGCTGTAATTTCCACAGCAGAAAATGGCATGGCAATTGCAGGCTGACCATAGACTACCGAATGTTCACCCATCAAAATGATTTTCCCATTTGCTTTTCCTACTACCGACATACTTTTTCTCCTTATACAATCACTACTATTATACCATTTTTACATAAGAATAAAACACACGAAAACAGCCGACCGCGGCCGACTGTTCTCTAGGAGATTATATGAAAAAAACTTGTTGCTATTTCTAGCTTGAAGATAGTATACATCCGCAAACTTAAGCGAAACTGAAAGTTCCTGATTTTTTCTGAAAATTTTTTCTTAGCTAGGAAATTACAAAGTCTACCCAAACACGAAAACAGCCGACCGCGGCCGACTGTTCTCTGGAGATTATATGAAAAAGAATTCGCTATTTCTAGCTTGAATACAGTATACAAGAACAAACTTAAGCGAAACTAAAAGATTTCTTAGATTTTTCTAAAACGATTTCTTATACTTATTTTCTTAAAACTTGACACGAAAACAGCCGACCACAAAATGAGTCTAGACATTTCCTCTTTGCTTTGAGTTTCAAGGCTCAGACCTCTTGCAGTCCACTGAACTGTAAAATTCATACGATTTTATATATTATCGTATCTAAAAATTTGAATACAACCTAGAAACTCGGAACTATTAATACTTCTCATCTTTTTAAACCAATCAAAAACACCTAATGCCAACTCATTCTGAGGAATTTAGGTGTTTTATCATCATCTATACTGATTCCCAATTTTAACTTAGTATTACTGGTGGAATCTTATCTCCAAATAATATTACATATGTAAGCAATAATACACTAAATTTAATTAATTTCTTTTTCGTCTTGCGACTCCTGTTCCAATAAATCTATAAGGAGTGACTGAGCTAAATTTTTTAAGAGCTCGTCGCCTTCTAAGTCATAAACAACTATTGATTTTTTGACCATATCAATTGCTTCTGAAATAATGGAGCGTTTTGCTAAAATGTTGGCTCTCATTAACAAAGTATTGCCTAACATAAATAAAGTGTTTCGATTCTTTAATAATTCTAGTGATTCTGCATTATAAACCAAGGCTTTTTCAAAGTTGTTACACAGGTACAAAATTCTAGAATATCCGTATTGAAATAATACTTTCAGCTCCCAGTCATTTGATTCATGATAGTGATGAATGAGACTTTCATATTGGTTCAATGATGCTGCATACTCTTCTAACTCCGAATATATTCCCGCAATGGCAATCCCAACTCGTAAAAATAGATTAACATTTTCAACCAAAGTAGGCAGCAACCCTTCCAAAATCTCTAAAGCCTCATTTGACTTTTTGTATTTCCCAAATAACAATACCCCGTTAAGGTATTGTATATATGGACTTTGAATAGGAGATACAGAATCTTTTGAAATAAACTGCAAAAAATATTCCAATGTATCATACTCTCTTCGGTAAAGAATGGATTTCAATTCATCCGTAAGAATAGATTCTTCTGTACTCTTCTTTAGTTGAAACAATTCCAATATCACATTAGAATCAATGTCTAATTTTTTGACGAGCTTAAAAAATAATTCGACTGATGGAGAAACCTCAGCTTTTTCAATTTTACTAATAACTGCTTGAGCACAAATACCCTCAGACAGTTCTTTTTGACTGAATCCTTTCTCCAAACGCATCCGCTTAATAAGACTAGCAATCTTTTCTTTCACAATTCACATTCCAATTCATAATATTTTCTCTATTGTACCACTATTCGGATGAATTTCCCATATCTCATCGTATAGGCCAAGATCCGACTCTGAATAGTGATGAGCAACCTCAAAGATTGTAATTGGTAAATTGGCAAGCTTTTTACGAATGAGGGCTGAGGATTGTTTATCAATTGCTGATGTCCCCTCATCAACTAACAAGATTTTCTTATTATGAATGAGGGCTCTGGCAATCTCAATACGTTGTTTTTGTCCTCCTGATAACTGCGCCCCATTTTCACCATAATATTTCTCTAAACAATCTTCACCTAGCTCTTCTACCAAACCCAGTTCTAAAAGCAAGGCTAACAACTCCTCCTCACGGACTGATTCAAGTGCCATTAGGAGATTCTCTTTTAAGTTTGCCTCAAAATAGTAGGGTGATTGTTGGATTCTTGCCATTTGATTGCTAGGATTACTTATTTTTTTCTGATGATTTAATACAGATATTTCCCCTTCCAACGGTTGCAGTACACCCTGTATGCTATCTAGTAAGGTCGTCTTTCCACTTCCTGAAGCTCCTCTAATAAGTATTTTACGACCATACGGGACTGTAGCATTAAAATTTTTGATAATTGCTGCTCCATGTCCAATGGCTACTCCTGAAAAATGAATCTCAGGCGTCAATATTGATTCATCAATATGATTTTCAGACACTTCCTGTTGCTGAGAATCCTGTAACATTTTCTCTAATTTTTTTCGAGTTGGCTCCGTTGATTGTATCATTCGTAAATAGTTCGAAACATTTCTAAATGGATAGATAACACGGTCACTGGCTAAAAATAAAGCGATAACAATACTAGCATCTAGTTTCCCTTGGGTTACAAATACTAGAGCTACAGTTATTGGAACAATATAACTTAACCACGATAGCATGGAAGAAACAAGATTAACTATGCTGTGTTTATTATTTAATGCCTCATTACTATTTTCTAAGTCATTGACAACTGTCTCAGCCATCCCTAAAAACTTATGATTCGCACCATATGTCCATAGAACCGAAAAACCTTGAAAAATATCTTTTATGCTACGAATAAATTTCTCATTCGACTTAGTAAAGTTCCCTGTTGCAGTTCCTAGATATTTGCTAAATAGTATTGCTGGCAACATTGGAAGAAATGAGAAAATAATAAATAATACAGAAATTGTAGGACTTAGATAGACAAGATATATCAATGAAACTCCCCCTAAAAGACTGTAGTATAAGCAATCAAAAAGAACGGAAAAATATTTATCTTCTACTAACTTTAAATCTACTGTTAATACCGCAAGAGACTCTGTAACATCTAATGCATTTCCTTTATTTCCAAGATAGTTTAACAGTTCCATCTTATACTTTTTATGCAGATTTTTTAGTAAATCGTTTTTTATTATTGAAACAAATAAATCTGATAATTGAATCAATAAATAGAACAATATACTGCAACCGGCGAATAGTAAAACATCTTTTACAGTTGATTCCGAGCTAAATTGACTGACTCTCGAAATGACCTGAGACATAATAATCCCGTCAAAGCTCGCTCCTGTTAATGCAAGCAAGAGTAAACATATTTTAAACTTAGGCAACATTCTCCATACCTGTTTTAATTTCATAACCCGTTCTCCATTTTCTAAAGATTTCATCAAGTAAATATAAAGCAAATTCTGAGGGTGCTGTTTGCACACCTTGCTTATATTTTACGTATCTATATAAGACGAGTATAAAATACTTTTTCAGAAAAATCAATTACTTTTTTGTATATTTTATAATTTTTGTGATATTTTTGAATTATATTTTATTTTTGGTGTGTCTTTTTACTAAAAATCTATCTAAAGAGAAAAATTCACTTTACAGATTTAACTAGAAATAAAAAAGCCTGAAAAAGATTTTAGTTCGAAAAGTCTGTTAACATAGATAAGGACACCTTTAGGTGAAAAGAAAAACGAATACAAACTAGAAAAACTTTCAAAACACATAGAAACACGAAAACAGCCGACCACAGCCGACTGTTCTCTAGGAGATTATATGAAAAAGAATTTCGCTATTTCTAGCTTGAAGATAGTATACATCCGCAAACTTAAGCGAACCTGAAAGTTTTCTTAGAAATTCCTTAATCAGTTTTAACTTTTCCTACTCTCTTATATTGAACATACAAAAATCCTGCACGAAAGGCATTGTCCACTATGGTTGCTATCCAAATAGCCTGCAAACCAAACTGAAAAAATCCCACCAATAGATAGGCAAGGCCAATTCGAACCAGCCACATCCCCAAACTAGTTGCATAGAAGGGTAATTTAGCATTTCCTAAGCCCTGCCACAAGGCAGTTAAAATAAGGGTAGCTGCTGTAACAGGAACTCCGAGCATAGAATAGAGTAGGACTGTCTGACTAGCTTGGACTACTTGAGGCTCGCTGGAATACAGACTTGTCAAAAACGGACCTGCAAAATAAGTCGTCGCCGCCATCAAAAGCATAAACATGAGTGAAAGGTGCAAGCTCGTTTTAAAAATCCTTTGAACTGCTAGCTGATCTTGTCGATGTTGAGCCGTCAAAATAATGGTTGCTGTAGCAATGCCCATGGCTGGCATATAGTTAAACTGAGTCAAGGTTTCCCCTATGGCATTGCCTGCTACAACTGCTGTTCCTAGGCTAGTTATCAAGGCAACAACCACCACATCACCAGCCCGCATCATCAAACGTTCTCCGGTTGTTGGTAAGGCAAGACGAATGAGTTCTACATCCCAAGACCAGGTCCATTTTTCAAAAGGGGTAGATAGCTTTGCCCAAAGCAGGAAGCAACCTAACAGCCGTGACAAGACTGTTCCAAGTGCAACTCCAGCCACGCCAGCATGAAGCACGAAAACAGCAAAAGCCGAAAAGAGAGCGTTGAGAAGATTGGAAAACAGACTGATATACATAGGAAAACGAGGTTGCCCTAAAGCCCTTAACATAGCTCCTAAACTCATCATCAGACCGAGAAAGAGAATGCCTCCACCAACCAAGATGAGATAAAGACCACCTGCCTTGGTAACAGCAGCTTCAGCTCCCAAGCCTGTCAGCAAGGACGGACCTGCCAAAACTGCAAGAGCACCCAAAACCAAGCTGACAAATAGGGTCACTTTGAGACTTTCACTAGCAAGATAGCTCACCTTCTCAGTCTTCCCCTGCCCCAGCATCTGAGCCATTCGTGAAGAAATAGCTGCTGCAAGCGCAATAAATATAGCCTGATAAACCGCCAAGATATTATTGGCTAAAGATACTCCTGAAAGGGCAACAAGCCCAAGACTAGCGACTAGATAAGAATCTACCATCCCCATCAGCATTTGAAGAATGTTTTCTGCCATGGCTGGTAGGGCAATCCTTACTATTTCTTTCCTTTGATTGTTCATGATCCCCATTTCAATTGTTTGATATCCACTATTTTATCACAGACCGTCGCCAAGAGTTCCTCATCGTGCGAGATAAGAAGGACTAGCTTCTTTTCTGTCTTCAAAAAGGCCAGAGCCTTAGCCAATTCCTTCATCTGAGCCAGATCCAATCCGCTAGAAGGTTCGTCAAAGATGAGGATATCCTTATCCGCCAATAAGCTGGCTACAATCATCAAGCGTTGCTGCTCACCGCCTGACAGGCTGACTGGGTGCCTGTCTAGCAAGTCTTCCAAACGAAAACGGCTAATCAGCTCTTTATCAAGTTGCTTGCCTTTCTGCCCCAAAGTAAGTTCTCTACGAACGGTTTCAGCAAAGAGTTGCAGGTGGACATCCTGCATGACAAAGCTGGTTTTTTCTAGACGTTGTCGAGGCGACAATGTCTGTCCCTGCCAGGTAATTTGACTGGCCTTGTCCTCTTCTAAGCCAACTAGGTAACGAGCCAGACTAGTCTTACCTGACCCATTTGGACCGACAAGACCGACTATTTGACCAGGTTTCAGGCAAAAATGCTCTATCTTATAAAGAAGCTTGCCAGCTTGGCAGACAGATAAGTTGCCAATGGATAGGCCCTCTTGGTCAGACACAAACTGGCTGGCCTGCTCTGCTATTGCCCGCCGAAAAGGCTCCGCATCGTAGCACCGCAAGCCCATATCTTGACGGCACTCCTCTGTCCGTTGCAGGAAGTCGTTGGCCGGATAGTCCGCCACCAGCTGCCCCTCCTGAAAATAGAGATAGCGATCAGCCAGATCTGTCAAATAGGCCAAGAGATGCTCGGCGATGATAATGGTCTTGCCTTCTTGCTTGAGCTTATGCAGGGCTTCCTGGACCTTGTGAACAGCCTCCTAATCCAGATTGGCCGTCGGCTCATCCAAAAGCAAAATAGGACTGCCCTGCATAGTGGCAGTTGCCAGAGCGATCAACTGCTTCTGCCCGCCCGACAGCTGAAAAATCGGTTTGTCATAGAAGGCTTCCAGCTGAAAGAGATGATTGACCTCCTCCAAGCGACCTGCAATCTCCTCCGAAGAGAGCCCTTGATTTTCACAGGGAAAGACCAGCTCATGTAGGACTTGGGTATGGAAAAACTGGGTGGCAGGATTCTGAAAGACCGAAGCCACATGGTAGGACAGGTCTTCTACGCTAGCTTGTCGCAGGTCTAACTGACCTAGGAAAACCTGTCCTGTCACCTGAGATGGATAATATTCTGGGATAAGGCCATTGAGTAGCTTGAGGAGACTTGATTTGCCAGAGCCACTGGGACCGCAAAGGACCACGCACTGCCCAGCTGGAATGGTCAAGTCCTCAATTTGCAGGGCTGGCTTATCCGCAGCTGCGTAGGTCACCTGAAGATTATTTATCCTGATAGTCGTATCCATAGAAGAAAGATTAGACAACATAGGCAAAGACTCCAATCTAGCCAAGTCCAGCCTGACTTGACAAATTCACTGGGACGACCGCTCATAGCAATCCCCTTGGTCAAGGTCGCCACCGTCAAATCTTGGGCAGTTGCCAAGAGAGAGAGCATGAGGGGGACCAAAAAATATTCCATATAACGTAGCGGTTGGACAAACAGAGCCCACTTGCTGAGAAAGATTCCCCTGACCTTCAGAGAAGCCTGGATATGCCGGGCGTCCGACTTAATGGCAGGCATAAAACGAAACATGACGCCCAAGGTTAAGAGAAAGGTTTCTGGTAACCGCCATTTCCGCAATCCATGAATAAGCTCATAACTACTTGTCGTCATGAGGAGCAAGTGCCCTGCCAAGAGCGGCGGCCAAATGTAGGTCATAAGAACAACCAAGTGGAGCAAGAGGCCAGGTAGAACTGTCCAATAAGAAAGTCCGAGGAAAAGACCATAGCCCAGCAGGCCGACCAAGGCCATTTTAGGCTTGCCAGAAAACCAGAAAAGCAGGCTCAGTCCACAGACCAAGACTGCATTTTCCAGTCCGCTCAGCCGCATTCCGTAGGTCAAACTGGTGAACACGACCAAAAGAATTTTACTGCGTGCATCTAATTTCATCAGACCAAACCTGAACGGTCAAAATAGCGTTTGACCATGTATTGTCCAAAAAGTCCGCTCAGACTAGCTGCCAAGATAATGGTAAAGGACAACCAGAGGACATTTCCCGGTGTAAAGTCCAGTATGACACGGGCTACATATTCAGCCGACTTACCACGGGCCAAAAGATTAGCTTCATAGGCATCCCGCATGAGCCACATGAGAATAATAGGCCCCAGATTACCAAAAGAGAAGACCGCAAAACTCAGGAGGTTGCTCCATTTATTCTTATAGGCACCGAGTTTGGCTACCCAATCTCCCAGCAAGCCAAAAGTCAAACTAGGCAGAAAGGCCGCTGTCATATAGCCTGACAGGAAAAAGAAACTGGCCATAACCGCACCGACCAAACTGATAGAGCCAAACTTGCCAACCTTGGCAATCAAGAGCATATAAACCGGACCAGCCAAGAGGGCCGCAAAAGCCGGAGCGTACATCATATTGCCTGAACGGTCAAAAAAGACACCAAGCAAGGTCCCCAGACCCACACACAGAAAATACAAACCAGCAAAAGCCCCCGTCACCATGAGGTCCTTCATTTTTAATTGTTTCATTTATCGTTCCTTTATAAAATTAACGCAATAGGAATAAGGTCAAATTGACACTAAAGATCAAAATGTATAGGAGCCATAGTCATTCAGTTTACTTTTAATACTCGCTTTACCAGTCTGGGAATAGACTGGTAAAGGTTGGAAATAAAACGAACGAAGTTCGTGTCCACAACCGCAGACATAACTGAAGTTAGGCGAGATAAGTTCTCTAATGATGAAATTATTTGAAGTTGGAAATAAGAGGCTGAGCTCAAGCCCAGCGACACTACTCAGAGTTCATGTCAACATCTCAGCGCAGTGGTTGATTGGGTTTAACAGTCCAGTGGACTGTTAAAGGTTGGAGATAAGATTTGCGAAGCAAATCTCAGCAACTCGTGTATTACACTCCAAATCTGACCTTTACGACTGTTGCGAACAGAGTTCGCCTTATTTCCAACCTCCGACAGTCACTACTCTGACTGTCGGAGCTATGCGGGGGTGGGAGTAAAATAGTCCAGTGGACTATTTTAGCCCGAGCCTACATGTTGGAAGTGAGGTGAACTCTTTTAACAATTTGCGAGTTCTGTCCCACTCCCTCAATAGCCGACGTAATAAAAGCTAAAATGATTGACTATGTAAATTTCCATTCTCCAAGCGGAAGATTCTATCCGCACAGGCCATGGTTGAGCTTCTATGGGAAATCAAGAAGACCATGCCCTGACAGTGTTCCTTGACCAGCTGGATAAAACGGGCTTCATTGAGCGAATCCAGGTTACTGGTCGGCTCATCAAATATATAGCAGTCTGCGTTTTTTAGCAGGGCCCGCATGAGTTCCAAACGTTGTCCTTCTCCTGCTGAAAAGTCACTGGCTTCTACAAGCGTATCCAAGCCCTGCGGTGCTGCCAAAATCCGTTCTTTCATGTGGCATTTTTCTGCCAAGTCCATAATGGTTTCGTCCGACACATCCGTCCGACCCAAGACAAGATTTTCTCGAATGGTCTGGCGGAAGATTTGCGTCACTTGAGGTACATAGGCAAAGGACCCTTGCAAATGAGCCTTGTCCACCTTCCGACTATCCAAGCCAGACAGGTGGATTTGACCTTGCTGCCAATCATACCACCGCATGATCAGTTTCATCAAGGTGGATTTTCCTGCACCTGACTCACCGACCAGACCAATGATGCCACCCTGCTCAAACTGGACAGACAGATTGCGATAAAGCCCTGTTTCTCGGTCATCATAGTCGAAGTCCACTTGCTCAATAGCAATATCCGTCACGCTGACCTCAACAAGCTCACCTGTTCGCTCCGCTTCTTTTTCATCCAAAAGAGCATAGATATTGCGCCCAGCATTCATAGCTCGCTTGAAACCAAGTGGCAGACGGCTGAGCTCCAAGAAGGGAGCGAAGGAGCTAGTGAAAGAAACCAGCAGAGCCACACCAGTTGCCAAGTCCAAGCTCTGACTGCCAACCAAGTCGAAGGTCAGCCAGGCAAAGCCCATGATAGACAAACCAACCACTAGGAAAGAAACGGCGTACTGCATGAAGTTAGTTTGAGCGACCTTTCGCTCCTGACCATTGACCTCTTGGCTTTTCTGCGTCAGCTTGGCAAAACGAGCATCTGTCTGTTGGAACTGCATCAGGTCCTTCATGCTTTTGAGACTTTCAATAAAGTAGGAAACATAGCCCTTGCGACTGGCATTTTGCTCCTTGAGCAAGGGCTGCAGTTGCTTGGCAAACTGATTTGGAATAGCAATCGCCAAAAGGGCATAGGTCACCAGAGCCAGCAAAGCCAAACCCCAGCTGGATAGACCGAAATAGACTGTCAGACCAAGTGCCACCAGAATCCCTGTACAAATCGGAGCAATAGTATGGGCAAAGAAAACCTCCAAGGCCTCAATGTCCTCCCCAATCATCTTAAGCAGGCTACCACTGTCCTGCCGGTCCAATTTCCCAGGAACCAGGGCCCGCAATTTTGCGAAAATCAAACGACGGTAAGCCGCCAGCGTATGAAAGGCCACATAGTGACCAAAGTAGTGCTCACCATAGCGGAAGGCACCCCGCAGAAGAGCTAGAATGACTAGGGCTCCCAAGGTCCATAGCGGAGCAGGATTTCCAGCAAGGGCATCAAAAGCCAGATAGACCAAGATGACTGGAATAGCAATGGTCACAACCTGTCCCAATACCGCAAAGCAAACCGCCACCGCAATCCGTGGCAAGAGGTGCTTCATGGACTGCAAGAGCCTCGGAATCAGCACCCGTGTCGGCATTTCTTTCTTATCCATAAACGACTTCCTCCAATTCTCTTTGTTGATCGACCAGCTGACCATAAGCCAAGCTAGTCTGATAAAGCGTGACATGGTTGCCTGTCACAGCTCCTTCGGCAGATAAGAAGAGAATATCATCTGCCTGCTCCACCTGCTTCATCTTATGGGTAATGATGATGACAATCGCATCCTTGGCCACCAAGTTAATGAGGTCGTAAATCAAGCCTTCATTGTCCTGATCGACGCTGGTCGTCACCTCGTCAAAGATATAAAGGGAGCGTTTTGCCAAGACCGCACGGGCACAGATAACCTGCTGGCGTTGACCAGGCGACAAGAAAGCACCGTCATCACCCACAATCGTGTCCAACCCGTCTGGCAGATTCTTGACAAACTGCAAGACCCCATGCTGATCTGCCCAAGCCAAGATGTCCTCTTTGGTCCAATCACCAGCCATGCGTAAATTCTCATAGATAGACTGGTTGAGCAAGGTTGACTGACCAGATACATAGAGGACCTGCTCATTCAGAGAAAGCTGACTGATACCTGAAATCTCCTGCTGCCCCAAGTAAATAGCCCCCTTATCCGCCCGCAAGCGTCCCAAGAGCAGCTGGGCCAAGGTCGTTTTCCCCTGCCCTGACTCACCTGCCAAGGCATAGACCTTTCCAGCCGTCATGGTCATGGAAATATCTTCTAGGACTGACTTTTCTCCGTAGGCAAAGGCCAGATCTTCTAGTTTTAGACTGTTAAAAGCAGGCACATGGACAGAATCGATTTCCTGCTCCGCTGTCATACTGTCCAAGAAACCAAAAATGCGATCCGCCATCTTGGTATTCATCATAACCAAATGCATACCGTAGCCCTGCTCCCGTATGGGTGCAAAAAACTCCGTCGCAATGAGGACAAAGAAGAGCATACTAAAGAGGGACAAATTGCCTGCCGCTAAGCTATTGACCGCCACAAAACCAGACAGACCAATCCCTAGATACATGACCGCATCCATGTAGCCCACCGCTTGCAGCTGAAAACTGAGTAGCTCCATGGTCGCATCGCGGAAGTCCTCGGCCTGCTCATTGAAGGTCTTCTCATAGGTTGCGTCCGCCTGATAGGAATAGAGAGTGTTGAGGCCCTTGAGGTCGTCCAGGAAAAGATTGCCCACATCCATGTAGGAGCCCCAGTAGCGATTCATAATCCGCTTGGACCGCTTCTGCATAGCAATGATAGAAATGGGAATTAGGGGCAAGGCCAAGATGAAAATGACTGCCCCCAATGGAAAGATCAGAAAGACCAGCAAGAGAACGGTCGCACAGTTGAACTGGGTCCGCAAGGAAGAAGCCATGTAGTAGGAATAGTAGGTATCCAGGCTGTCAATCCCCTGTGAAGCGATGTTAAAGACATCTGCTGCTGTCGCTTTTGACTCAAACTGACCATCCTTAGCCAAGAGGGCCTCGAAGAAGGACTGCTTGAGCGAATCCCGAGCAAACTGGGAGCCTATTCCTTGTAAGCGTTTGGCAATCAGAGCCACACCGTATCCAAAGGCATTGAGCCCCAGCAAGATGAGGACAAACTGTACCAGATCAACCTGTCCGCCCTCATAGTAGGTCACAAAGCCCTTAGCAATCAGGTAGAAGGAAATAATCCGCATCAAAAATTGCACCCAGGATAGAAAGGCTGCCAAATAGACCAGCTTCATCTTGGGCTTGATGCGTTCTTTGATCCGCTTCAAGAGGGCTTTTTTCTTTTCACGAGAAATTTTTTCTTCTTGTGCCATTGTTTACCTCTCTAAAACATATTCCATTATAGTATATCATTCTTTGAATTGTCTGTAAATTTTAATTTTAATAAGAATAAAAAACAAACCACTCAAGATGAGCAGTTTGTCATAAGTCATTTTTTATTACACACCCAAATAGCGTTCTACTTCAGCCTGCATATCTGCAGCTGCAACGACGGTATTGTGGCGGACAGGTGCTGTCTCCAAGCCGTCCACAGCTAGTGGCAGGGCTACACCTGAAATCTCATGCAATTTTGCAAGAGCTTCAAAGTCAGTCAAACCTGACTGACCTGTCACCGCTTCAACCGCAACTACTGGGAACTTGTAAGGACTTGCTGTAGAAGCAATCACCGTTGGAGTTTGGTCCCCTGTTTGCTCCACATACTGTTTATAGACAGCGGAGGCAACAGCCGTATGTGGATCTTCAATGTAGTCTGACTCGTCATAGACACGCTTGATTTCCGCAGCGGTTTCTTCTTCTGTCGCAAAGGCGGCAGCAAAGAGTGATAAGATATCCGCGTCAGCTCCTTGAATGTCATACTGACCAGTTGTGTTCAAAGCTTCCATGAGCTCCGCTGTTTTTGCAGCGTCATTGCCAAAGAGGTGGAAAATCAACCGCTCCAAGTTAGAGGACACCAAGATGTCCATGGATGGACTGGTGGTCACGCGGAAGGTGCGGTTCTTGTCGTAAACGCCTGTCGAGAAGAAGTCGGTTAGGACATTGTTGTCGTTGGAAGCACAGATGAGCTTGCCAACTGGCAGACCGATCTGCTTAGCGTAGTAGGCTGCCAAGATGTTACCGAAGTTGCCTGTCGGAACGGTGAAGTTGACCTTGTCACCCGCCACAATCTCGCCAGTCTTGACTAGCTGAGCGTAGGCATAGACATAATAAACAATCTGTGGCACCAAGCGGCCGATGTTCATGGAGTTGGCTGATGAAAACTGGAGTTTCTTAGCCGCCAACTTGGCACGAAGAGCCTCATCGTTGAACATCTGCTTGACGTTGGTTTGGGCGTCGTCAAAGTTTCCGTCAATAGCCACCACGTGGGTATTGGCACCTGTCTGCGTGGTCATCTGCAATTCTTGGACCTTAGACACCCCGTCACGTGGGTAGAAGACAATGATTTGCGTGCCAGGAACGTCTGCAAAACCAGCCATGGCTGCCTTGCCCGTATCACCTGAAGTCGCAGTCAATATGACAATCTCATTTTCCAAACCGTGCTTTTTAGCCGCAGTCGTCATCAAGTAAGGCAGGATTGACAGGGCCATGTCCTTGAAGGCAATGGTTGAACCACGGAAGAGCTCCAAGTTGTACTGACCGTTGAGCTTAACAACTGGGGCAATAACTGGTGTGTCAAACTTGCTGTCGTAGGCATTGTTGATACAGTAATCCAGCTCATCTGCCGTGAAATCATCCAAGAAAGCTGACAAAATCAACTTGGCAACTTCTTGATAAGAAGCGTCTTTGAGAACAGAAAAATCCAAGTCAACTGTTGGAATAGAAATCGGTGTAAACAAACCACCGTCGGTCGCCAAGCCCTGCAAAATAGCTTGACTAGCCGATACAGTATTTTTAGCATCACGTGTTGATTGATAAACTAGTGTCATGGTATCCCTCATAAAAAATCTATTTTTTCTATTCTACCACAAATTGACAGAAAATTGGCAAGATATGATGGAAAAGTCAGGCTTTAACCCTAGTTTCCTGACAATATTACCCAGATTATTGTTCTAGTCCTACCAATTTCCATCAAAAATACCAGCCTACCCAAAGATAGACTGGTATATATGAAAGTTTGGAGGCAATTTTCCTGTAAATCATATGTCGGTCAACTAACCGAGACAGGATTTACCATACGTTCCTAAACTTACTACTAAATTCATTCTAAGCCAAAAGCTATCTAGACAGATTGAAGAAGATAACCCATTCATCAAGGAATGATTTTCTAAACGAGACAAGGCGAACGACCAGAATTATTCTAGTCCTAAGTCTTTCTAGACAGATTGACGAAGGCTAATCCTATTCAGCTTTGAAATCAGTTTTTCCTATGAGAGTCTAGGCAGCGAAGGCGAAGCTAAATCATCAAGGAATGATTTTCTAAACGAGACAAGGCAAAGCGACGTAGGCATAACTAAAGTTAGGCAAGGAGCTTTAACGATGTATCGTGACGAAAATCCTTACTTGATGCGACCTGGACGCTCTTTGTAACCATAGTAGGCATCTTCGATGATTTCTTGCATGTGGTCAACCATCGCCAAACGTGGGTTAGCTGGTGTACATTGGTCTTCGTAGGCAAGAAGAGCCAATTCGCGAGAGTGTTCTTTGAGTTCTTTCTCGTCGATACCTTGTGCTTTCAAGTTCATTTGGATACCGATGCGCTCACCGAGGTCGTAAACAGCTTGTGCGTAAGCAGCAACTGCTTCTTCTGGGGTTGAGCATGGTAAACCGAGCATACGCGCGATGTCTTGGTATTTTTCATCCGCTTTGTAGTAGTTGTATTTAGGCCATGTCGCTGTCTTAGCTGGACGTGTACCGTTGTAGCGGATTACGTATGGAAGCAAGATAGCGTTTGTACGACCGTGAACTGTGTGGAAACGTCCACCAATCTTGTGGGCCATTGAGTGAGAAATACCTAGGAAGGCGTTGGCGAAAGCCATACCTGCAATGGTAGATGCGTTGTGCATTTTCTCACGTGAGTGGAAGTCCGCATTCTTCACTGAGCTTTCAAGGTTTTCAAAAACAAGTTTAATAGCTTGGAGAGCTAAACCGTCCGTGAAGTCATTAGCTACTGTTGATACGTATGCTTCTGTAGCGTGAGTCAATACGTCCATACCAGTATCGGCAGTAACGTGTGCTGGTACTGTCAATACAAGCGCAGGGTCAACGATTGCCACAGTTGGTGTCAATGAGTAGTCAGCAATTGGGTATTTACGGTTATTTGCTTTGTCAGAGATAACGGCAAACGGTGTTACTTCTGAACCTGTACCTGATGTTGTTGGAATTGCAATAAACTTAGATTTTTTACCAAGTTCTGGGAACTTGAAGGCACGTTTACGGATATCCATGAATTTTTGAACTAGGTCATGGAAGTCAACTGTTGGTTGTTCGTAGAAGAGCCACATAACTTTAGCAGCATCCATTGGTGAACCACCACCAAGTGCGATGATTGTATCAGGTTTGAAGGTACGCATCAATTCTGTACCCTTGTAAACTGTTGTGATATCTGGATCTGGTTCAACATCTGAGAAGATTTGATAAACAACTTTATTTCGACGAAGATCCAATTGTTCGATAACACGATCCAAGAATCCAAGTTCTACCATTGCGTGGTCAGTAACAATCATGACACGTTCAACGTCACGACATTTTTGGAGATATTGAATAGAGTCACGTTCGAAGTATGTTTTAGAAGGAACTTTAAACCATTGCATATTATTTCTACGTCTTCCTACTTTCTTGATGTTGAGCAAGTTCATAGCACTTACGTTATCACTGATAGAGTTGCGTCCGTAAGAACCACAACCAAGTGTCAATGATGGCAAGAAGGCATTGTAAACATCACCGATACCACCGAAAGTAGATGGAGAGTTCCAGATAACACGGATAGCACGTACGATTGAACCGAATTCTTTAGCTAATTCAGCATCTTCTGTGTGAATGGCTGCAGAGTGACCTAGACCGTGGAATTCTACCATTTGACGCGCTGCTTCAAGACCTTCTTCACGGCCATCCACTTTCAAGACAGCGATAACTGGTGACAATTTTTCACGAGTCAATGGCTCTTTTTCACCGATTTCAGCAACTTCAGCTGCCAAGATGTTGGTACCTTCTGGTACTGAGAAACCAGCTTGTTCAGCAATCCATGCAGCTGGACGACCAACGATGTCAGCGTTCAATTTGCCTTCTGCACAGTTTTTACTGTTGGCTTTCACACCGAAGCAGTATTCTTCAAGAAGAGCTTTTTCTTTCTTATTAACAAAGTAGGTTTTGTAAGATTTGAATTCCGCTACAAACTCTTCGTATACTTCTTTATCAATGATAACTGCTTGCTCTGACGCACAGACCATACCATTGTCAAATGACTTAGACATGACGATATCGTGTGCCGCCTGGCGGATGTTAGCAGATTTTTCAATATAGGCTGGAACGTTACCCGCACCTACACCAAGAGCTGGTTTACCACAAGAGTAAGCCGCACGCACCATTGCGTTACCACCAGTCGCAAGGATTGTTGCAATTCCGTCATGATTCATCAACTCAGACGTTGCTTCCATAGATGGTTTTGTAACCCATTGGATACAGTTTTCTGGAGCACCAGCTGCTACTGCTGCTTCATAGACAACACGCGCTGCATGAGCTGAAGATTCTTGTGCAGATGGGTGGAAGGCAAAGACGATTGGGTTACGTGTTTTCAAGGCAATCAATGACTTAAAGATAGCAGTTGACGTTGGGTTAGTTGTCGGAGTGATACCACAGATAACACCAACTGGCTCGGCAATCAAGGTCAAACCTGTCACTTCGTCTTCTTCAATGACACCAACTGTTTTTGTATGGCGCATATTGTTAACCACGTGCTCGCAGGCAAACAAGTTTTTCGTTGCCTTATCTTCGAATACACCACGTTTGGTTTCTTCAAAGGCATGCATTGCCAATTCACCGTGCTTGTCAAGAGCAGCTACCGAAGCCTTAGCCACAATGTAGTCTACTTCTTCTTGACCGAGTTTGCGGAACTCATCAAGAGCAACCAAACCTTTTTGAACAAGCTCATCAACGTGTTTGCGAGCTTCTACTAATTTTTCTTCTGGTGATACAACTTTTTTATCAGCCATTGTGTTCCTCCAAATTTTCTTGTCAACATTTTGTTAACTTTTTCACAATGTTATTCTACAACTTTTATTTTTATTTGTAAAGAGAAATTGTTAATTTTTTCACATTTTTTCTGTTTTGCTATAGTAAGCGCTTACTTTTTCTTATTTTCAGAAAATGGTCGGATTTATTTCAGGAAAACCACTTCCTAAATCTTACCTTCTAATACAAAAAACTACCTCCGTTTCATTTGGATTGAATTTATTTCTAGTTTATCAAGAAAACGTTTCCAAGTAAATAGGTTTTACTGAAAATCGTGTAGTAATTCCGTGATAGTTTTCATTTTCTTATTCATTTGGCTTTCTTTTACTACTCTTGCTTTTTTGTCATGTTTGTGATATCCTTAACAATATAAAAGTATATATTAACACATTTTAATTGACAAAAATATTAAAACAGGAGGTCTGCTTATGAAGGCAGTCGTAGTAAATCCAGAATCTACTGGTGTTGTCGTTGTCGAAAAAGAACTTCGTCCACTTGAAGCTGGCGAGGCTTTGGTTCAGATTGAGTATTGCGGTGTTTGTCACACAGACTTACACGTTGCTCAAGGTGACTTTGGTAAGGTTCCTGGTCGTGTTCTTGGTCACGAAGGTATCGGAATCGTGACTGAAATTGCTCCAGATGTGACTAGCTTAAAAGTTGGCGATCGTGTGAGTGTTGCTTGGTTCTTCCAAGGTTGTGGCACTTGTGAATATTGTACAACTGGTCGGGAAACCCTTTGCCGTACTGTTAAAAATGCAGGCTACTCTGTTGACGGTGGTATGGCTGAGCAATGTATCGTAACTGCTGACTATGCGGTAAAAGTACCAGAAGGTCTTGATCCAGCTCAAGCAAGTTCTATCACTTGTGCTGGCGTTACTTGCTACAAAGCGATTAAAGAAGCGCACTTGGAACCTGGCCAATGGATTGTCATCTACGGTGCTGGTGGCCTTGGCAACCTTGCAGTCCAATACGCTAAGAAAGTCTTTAATGCCCACGTTATTGCTGTCGATATTAACAATGACAAGCTAGAATTAGCCAAGGAAGTCGGCGCAGATGTCATCATCAATGGACTTGAAGTAGAAGACGTACCTGGCTACATCAAGGAAGTAACGGGTGGCGGTGCCCACTCAACTGTCGTAACGGCTGTTTCTAAGGTTGCCTTCAATCAGGCTATTGACAGCGTTCGTGCAGGTGGCTATGTCGTGGCTGTCGGACTTCCATCTGAATACATGGACCTCAGTATTGTGAAGACTGTGCTAGATGGTATCAAGGTAGTCGGCTCTCTGGTTGGTACTCGTAAAGACCTAGAAGAAGCCTTCCACTTCGGTGCTATAGGACTAGTTGTCCCAGTCGTTCAAAAACGTCCTGTCGAAGATGCTGAAGCCGTCTTTGATGAAATGGCCGCTGGAACTATACAAGGTCGTATGGTATTAGATTTCTGTCACCATCACTAATTTGTTCTCCACTATTTTCAAGAAGTGATTTCCTAATCACTTCTTTCAGACTGAAGACAAAGTCCTTAGAATTGATTTTCTAAGGGCTTTTCTTCGTATTTAGGAGTATAATATAAGAAAAAGGACTTATGAGGTTCTCCTATGCTACACAAAGAATA
>NZ_POPB01000194.1 GCF_002964045.1 Streptococcus suis
TAAATTTGGAGGAAGCTCACTTGCTTCAGCCGGACAGTTAGAAAAAGTTTTCAATATTGTTCAATCTGATTCAGAACGTCGCTTTGTTGTTGTGTCTGCACCTGGAAAACGCAATGCCGAGGATACTAAAGTTACTGATGCGTTGATTAAATATTATAAAGAATATGTTAACGGAAAAGATGTGACTGCCAGTCAAGAATGGATCATCAACCGTTATCAAGCAATGGTTGACGAACTTGGTTTCACAGCTAACAGCATGAAGAAAATCGCAGACAGCATCATCTCTTTGGCCAGCCT
>NZ_POPB01000195.1 GCF_002964045.1 Streptococcus suis
TGAAAATTTTAAAAAACGTATTTTGATTGCTTTGAACATAAAGAAAGAGAGAACGAACTTCGTCCTCTCTAGGTGTTAGCTTTTCATCTACCCACTACAGTTGACAAAGAGCCAAAATTATTTAAACTTCTTATAAATTTCCGAGCGATATCCGACTTGGAGATTGAGAAAGACCAGTTCTCCTTCATCAACCGCAGCAATGATACGATAGTTTCCAACACGAAAGCGGACATAGCCAGCTAAATCGCCAGTCAGATACTTTCCAGGAGAGCGTGGAAAATCCACATCCACCAGATGCTTATCAATCCACCTAGCAATCTGCCGACTGGTTCCCTTATCGAGCTTGTCCATATCCTCAAAGAAACTCGGGGCATAGTCCACGCCATACTTAGCCATAGCGCTTCATCATTTCTTCGTGACTATAAGTTTTCTTATCGCTGTCAGCCCACTCTTTGTGGGTTTTTTCTGCCTTTACCAGATCGTACATATCTTCTAATTTCTCTAAAACAGCTTCTCGAATGAAGTCCGTCTTGGTCATGTGCTGACCAGCAGACACTTCCTCGATTAACTGGACCAAATCTTCGTCAAAGCGCACCGCAATCGGTTTTGATAAGGTTGGAATTTCTATCACCTCTTTGAGGCTGGGCAAAAACTAGCTGCTCATACATAAAAAAACGAGCAATTCCAATTAGGAGTTGCTCGTTTTCCATTTCATGCTTTATAATTATTATAACGACAAAACAACTAGAA
>NZ_POPB01000196.1 GCF_002964045.1 Streptococcus suis
GAGGCTGGGCAAAAACTAGCCAATAACTAAAAAAATACACAGACAGATTGAGCTGCTTCAGATGAAATCCAGCCGAACTGTCTGTGTTTTTCTTTCTGTTTCTACTCTCTTGGACTAATTTCTTAGCCAATTTCGTTAGATTCATGCTCATTAGGAGGAATCCTATCTCTGTTTCAACCACCTTTTGACCTCTGACATGGACTCTGCGCACGCCAAAAACACCCTTCATCCTACCAAATACAGGTTCGACATCCACCTTGCGTTTGGCATAAATGCGGGCTCC
>NZ_POPB01000197.1 GCF_002964045.1 Streptococcus suis
TTTTTCTTTGTGTAGCATAGGAGAACCTCATAAGTCCTTTTTCTTATATTATACTCCTAAATACGAAGAAAAGCCCTTAGAAAATCAATTCTAAGGACTTTGTCTTCAGTCTGAAACGACTTCCCTATTGGAGGTCGTTTTTGGCTATTTATAGATAACTTTTCTCGCTCAACCAAGCATGGATAACGGACAGGGTCTTGTCTTGGAATTTGCCTATCGGGTACATATGATCTGCTCCTGTTAGGGAAATCAGGATTGAATCTTTGTAATTCTGTGCTGTTTTCCGAGCGATGGCAGAAACGGTCATCTTATCTTCGCTTCCAGTGATAATGAGGACAGGTCCTGACATCTTGCTGAAATCAACATAGGCAGCTCTGCTTTTATCCAAAAAAGGAAATGCCATTTGGGTATAGACCTTGCCAGATTCTGGGACTAGGCCTTGGTAGAGTCCGTCCTTTATCTCTGGGTCTTGAGCATTTAGACAGTAGTTAAAGAAGGCTTTTTTATAGGGTGGCATGTGCTTTTTCCAGAATCCCCAGCGAAGGAAATGCGGTAAAAAGCTGGCTAACATGGTCGGATAGAGGGCCAGGATGTCAGCTGTTGGGGCGGGTCCCATGAGAATCATGCCAGCCACCGGAGTGCGTTCTGCGACCATTTGGGCTAGTAGACAGCCCAGAGAATGCCCCAAAAGAAGTGGTGGCTCATCTAGGCTCTCAACCAAGGCGACCAAATCATCAGCATAGTCTGTCAGGCTGACGGCACCGACCTTGTTTGCGACTTCGTTATACGGTAAGTCATGGTGGCGTAGGCTGGGCGTGTGGACTCGTAGACCCATTTGTTCCAATTTCGTAGCAAAGTCTCCCCAAACAGAACCATCGCACCAGGTTCCGTGAATCAAAACGATATCTTTCATATTCTCCTCCTGACTTTTTTCTATTATAGCATGCTGAAAGCTAATTGTTAACTGTCTGTAAAAAAGTTAACCTACTAGTCACATTTCTTTAAGTCTTGTGCAAGATTAGTTGGTTAGGATAGATGCAGAAGTAAATTGAAAGGATTTGATGAGTATGAATAAACAAACACTTTACAAAACAATGAAAACTGTTCTTGCTATGGCTATGTTGGGAGGAATGCTGACTTTGGGACAGGACTTAGCAAAGGCAGACAGCATATCAGAAGATACCCCGACAATTGAGGCATTAACGATTCAAGTAGAGGGGGAAAAGCAAAAGGAAGCCGCTGCAAAAGCTGCTGCAGAGGCCAAGGCAGCGGCAGAAGCTAAAGCTGCTGCGGAATCTGCAGCCCAAGAAGCCCTTGCAACCAATATGGTTTCAGAAGTAGCAGTAACCTACACAGCTAACACTTATCCAGTAGGTCAATGTACCTGGGGTGCAAAGGAAGCAGCACCCTGGGTAGGTAATTACTGGGGGAATGGTGGAGACTGGGCTGCAAGTGCAGCAGCGCAAGGTTATGAAGTAGGTACGACCCCTAAAGTTGGGGCAGTCATCGTCTGGACAGATGGTGGTTATGGTCACGTCGGTGTAGTAACCGAAGTTGGAGAGAATGGACTGATTCAGATTGTAGAATCAAATTATAATGGCAATATGACCGTAGCAAATTACAGAGGATTGTTCAATCCACTGGAGACAGGAGCTGGAACAGTTAGCTATATTTACCCTCCAGCTGGGGTATAAACATAAGAGTGTTTAAAGGTCTTGTAGGCCTTTTTTCACTGTCATGCTTTCGTTTTAAATTTTTTATACCCTTGATAGAAATTATATATTGGCTCATAAGATTCTTTCGTGATATGATAGTAAAATCTGAAAAAGAAAGAGTGATTATTATGAAAAAATTAGCTTTATTTGCAACAACGGCCCTAGCAGCCTTTACTTTAGCGGCCTGCAGTTCTTCAACATCAACTAGCTCATCAAGCAGCACGGACCAAACTCTCTTGGCACAAATCAAGGAAGAAGGTGTCATTCAAATCGGTACAGAAGGTGCTTACGCTCCTTACTCTTACCATGACGAGAGCGGAAAATTGGTCGGTTACGATGTAGAGGTGGCTGAAGCAGTTGCTGAAAAATTGGGCGTTAAGGTCGAATTTGTTGAAACCAAGTGGGACTCCATGATTGCTGGTTTGGACGCAGCACGTTTTGATACCATTGCTAACCAGGTTGGCGTGACAGACGAGCGAAAAGAGAAATACGATTTTTCAACACCATATACATATATCTATGGAGCCTTGGTAACTCAGAAAGACAATACAGAGATTACAGGTTTTGCTGACTTGGCAGGTAAAAAATCAGCCAACAGCTTAACTAGTAACTGGGCAGATTTGGCGCGTGAAAACGGTGCTGAAGTTGTTGGTGTAGATGGATTTGCACAGGCTGTTGAGTTGTTGAATACAAACCGTGTGGATGCAACCATCAACGATAACCTGGTTTACTTGGATTACCTCAAGCAACACGCAGATGCACCGATTAAACTGGTGACCTTGACAGACGATGTTTCCACAACAGCCTTCCCAGTGGTTAAAGGAAATGAAGACCTAGTAAAAGAAATCGATGCAGCCTTGGCAGAATTGGCTAGCGAAGGAAAATTGGCAGAAATCTCAAACAAATACTTTGGTGAGGATGTATCTAAAGCCAAATAAAGAATAAATAGGAGAAACGATGACAGATAGAGTTTGGCAATTATTAATTGATTCATTTACGCAAATCCTTGTCCCAGGATTATTGGTGACGATTCCACTGACCATCTTGTCTTTTATCTTTGGTCTAATCATTGCTATTGGGACAGCCTTGGTGCAAATTGCTCAGATTCCCATTCTCAAACAAGTGGCTCGTTTCTATATTTGGGTTGTTCGAGGGACGCCACTCTTGGTTCAACTCTATGTGATATTCTTTGGGCTACCAAGTCTAGGAATTGTCTTGGATGCCTTTCCATCTGCGGTTTTGGTTTTTTCTGTCAATACAGGTGCCTACGCCGCGGAAACCATACGGGCTTCTATCGAGTCCGTGCCTAAGGGGCAGTTGGAGGCTGGCTATTCTGTCGGGATGAGTTTTGCCCAGACCATGCGTCGGATTATTCTCCCACAGGCCTTTCGAGTGGCCTTTCCGCCCTTATCGAATACCTTGATTGGATTGGTTAAGGACACATCTTTAGCGGCCAATATCACGGTCTTGGAGATGTTTATGGCGACTCAGCAGATTGCGGCAAGGACCTATGAACCATTTGCCCTCTATTGTGAAGTTGCTCTCATTTATCTATTCTTTTCAACTATTTTGACCAAGCTTCAAGCCTATGGCGAGAAGAAGTTGGCGGTCTATTAGGAGGTTCAGATGATTCAAGCAAATGGAGTAAAGCTGACCTTCAATGGTCAAGAGGTATTAAAAGGCATTGATGTAGAGGTCAATCCAGGAGAGGTGGTTGTTATTTTGGGACCATCTGGCTCCGGAAAAACAACCCTTCTTCGTTCCTTGAACTTTTTGGAAAAAGCTGACGCGGGTCACTTAGTCTTCGGTGAGGACAGCTATGACTTGGCTCAGATGACAAAGAAGGAAATTGCAGGCATCCGCAAGCGAACAGCCTTCGTTTTTCAAAACTACAATCTCTTTGCCAATAAGACTGCCCTGCAAAATGTGACGGAAGGCTTAATTGTAGCTCGGAAAGTACCCAAACAAGAGGCTGAAAGAATTGGTAAGGCAGCCTTGGATAAGGTTGGCCTGTCGGACAAATATGATTCTTATCCGAGCCAGCTATCAGGAGGTCAACAGCAACGGGTCGGCATTGCCAGAGCTATTGCAACTAGTCCCGAGGTCATCTATTTTGATGAACCAACCTCTGCTCTCGACCCCGAGTTAATCGGAGAGGTCTTGTCTGTCATGATGCAGTTGGCCAAAGAAGGGATGACCATGGTGGTTGTGACACACGAGATGGGCTTTGCGCGTGCAGTAGCCGACCGTGTGATTTTCATGGATGGAGGCCAAATTATTGAAGAAGGCCGACCAGAAGATATTTTTGACCAGCCAAAAGAAGAACGAACCAAGCAATTCTTGGCTCGGATTCAGAAAGAAGAACTATAGAAGGAAAACACTGGCAATGCTGGTGTTTTTCTCATACCTAAAGAAATAGATGTTATAACCTTCAAAACACTTTTGCATTTTTTACTGGAATTAGATATAATAGAACGAAGAAAACGTTTGCACAAAATATGAGAAAATATGAATAAGAAAAGTAGGAGGGGCTGATGACAACTTTAGCAGATGTAGCTAGGTTAGCTAATGTTTCAAAGATGACAGTGTCGCGTGTTATCAATCATCCAGAGCAGGTGACACGCGAATTGCGACTGTTGGTGACGAAAGCCATGGAAGAATTAAATTATAAGCCAAATGTTGTCGCCAAGGCCTTGGCCCAGCAACGGACCCTGATTGTGCAGGTGGTCATCCTTGAAAAAATGGATGTCGTTGAGCCGTATTATATCGATTTATTGCGAGGGATTGCAGCAGAATTGAATCAACGAAATTATACCTTGCAATTGGTAACCGATGCGAAGTTAGTGACGGATCAGTGTGATGGCTATATTGTCACAGGTGCCAGAAAGTCAGATTTTTCATGGTTGAAAGGCTTAGGTAAACCTCTCATATTATTTGGAGAAAATAGTGAGGGGCTACCGTTTGTGGATTCAGATAACAAGGAAGCCACTCGATTAGCGACAGAATTTGCCCTATCAAAAGGATATGAACAGGTTTTCTTTGTGGGTATTGATTTACTAGAGTCATTTGAAGAAAGACGAGAAGAAGGCTATAAAAAGGCTATGAAAGACCGAGAAAGTCGCCTGTATCGCTTGGCCAATCATTCTCGCGTCGCAGAAGACTTTATCAGAAATCTCGACGATTTACCAGATAAGACTTGCTTTGTCTGTGCTTCGGACCGCCTAGCACTGGGAATTACAAGGGGGCTACAAGCGATTGGAAAATCGATTCCTCAGGATGTTGGCGTGATTGGATTTGACGGATTTTTTATCGATAGGATTTCAAATCCGAGGTTGACGACCATGAAGCAACCCATTCAAAAAATGGGAGCAATTAGTGTAAAGCGATTGATGGATATGCTGGACGGAAAACCATTGACCAGCTTGGCTCATTTCGACCGTGCTGAATTGATTGAACGAGAGACTACGCCATAGTAGTTTCTTTTTTTGATGATTTTTGTTACCGATAACATTTAAGAAAACGTTTGCAAAGACTAGGTGCTATTGTATATACTTATACTATAAAAATCAATTTACGTGGAGGAGCCTATGAAAAAGAAATCTATTCGTGAGATGAAATCAAGAGGAATGTTTGAGAAAAAACAATTTTTTAGCATTCGTAAATTTAATATCGGAGTTGCATCCGTCGGTATTGCGACAGCTTTTCTGATGTCTGGAGTCGGTCAAGTAGTTCATGCCGAGGAAGTGGCTGCTCCTGCGGAAGCTACTATAACCAGTGTTTCGGAACAGTCTGGAGGAGCATCGACAAGTGAAACTGTATCAAGTGTAACCAATACAAGTCCTACTGGAGTATCTGAAACGGTTGAGGCTCCAGCAGTCACTGAGGTTGTTGAAACAGTAGATAATGCTTCAGCTACTCCGCTTGCAACTACTGCAACACCTGTGGTAGAAAGAGCCGCAGCAGAAACCCCTATCGAAGAAGGCAGCATTCGTCTGCACTTTGAAAATGTAGATGAAACAGCACCAGAAAGCCAAGGTTTGTGGACTTGGGGAGGAGTGGCAGAGCCGTCCGATGGGAATCAATGGCCAACGGATACGGCGAATTTTTCAAGCAGTCAGGTAGATGACTACGGCCATTACGTTGATATTAAAAAATCTGAGATACCAGGAACGATTGGCTATCTGGTCCTCAAGAATGGGGAAAAAATAACAGAATCGGACCAAAAAGTGGAGCTTCTTGTTCCGGAACAGAATGAAGCCTGGATCGCTAGTGACTACAGCGTGTCTAGCTATGAGCCGCTCAAAGATGAAAATGTTCTCCGCATCAATTACACACGTGAAGACAACAATTATGAAGGTTGGGGCGTTTGGACTTGGGGCGATACGACTGAAGCGAGTGATGGCTGGCCAACAGGTGCCGTGGACTTTAAACTTGGCAAATACGGAGCTTATGTTGACATTCCTCTATCGAACGGTTTAGATTCTAAGCTTGGATTTCTACTAATCAATCAGAATAATCCAGATTTGGCTGGCAACAAAACCATTGATTTAGCTTTTGCAGATCGTAAACGGCATAGCCAAATTTTCCTTCGCAATGACGACGACAAAGTCTATACCAATCCATATTTTATCGAAGAGAAAGTAGAACTTGATACCAGCAAGGCGACTCCGGGTACAAAAAATGTGACCCTTGAGGCTAGTAGCAAAGCACCATTCAACTACAATGAAAGCGGCTTGGTATCTGTAACTGTCACCAACCCTGAAAATGCTGAGATTGTCAAAATGGAAGTCGATACAAGTGCCATCGGCGGAGGCCTTGTGCCAATCTCTACTGAGCTCAATCGTGTGACCATTAAAGCGACGTCTAGCACAGCGCCAGGGACCTATAGTCTTCCTGTAAAGGTCTATGACAAGGACAACGGTTACTACGAAACAAAATTAGATGTGACCATTACAGAGCGTATCAAGGCAGAAGGTGAAAAAGACTGGGATGAGCAAGTTATCTACTTCATGATGACAGACCGTTTCTACAATGGAGACACCAGCAATGATAAGCTGGTGGAAGGAACGGTCTCCAACCCACGCGGTCTTTACCGAGGCGGTGACTTCAAAGGAGTGACAGCCAAGCTGGATTACTTGAAAGAATTGGGTGTGGATTCTATCTGGTTGACACCAATTGTGGAAAATATTCCACAGAATGTCGGTAGCGCTACAGATGGAGAGTACTATGCTTACCATGGTTATTGGGCATCTAATTTTGAGAAATTAAATCCGCATTTGGGAAGTTTAGCCGACTTCCACGAATTGATTGATGCCGCGGCAGAAAAAGGAATAAACATTGTTGTTGACGTGGTGCTTAACCATGCTGGCTATGGTACAGAAGAAACCTTTGCAGGTATGGTACGAACTAAGGAAGAAGATAAGCAGGGAGATGACCAATTAGGCTCATTATCTGGCTTACCAGACTTCAAGACAGAAGAAGCAGCTGTTCGCAATCAGTTGGTTGCTTGGCAGGCATCTTGGTTGGAACGCTCAACAACTGCCAAGGGCAATTCTATCTATGCTTTCCGTGTCGATACAGTCAAACACGTTGATGATACCACATGGCAACATTTCAAAAATGAATTGGTGGATAGAGACCCTGACTTCCACTTGATTGGGGAAACTTGGGGAGCTAACTATAAAGATACCAAGGGTGACTTGGGAGTAGGTACTATGGACAGCTTGTTGGACTTTGGCTTCAAGGATATTGCCAAATATCTGGTCAATGGTCAACTAAAAGCAGCTGGACAAGAGCTGGAAGAACGTAGCAAGGTTCTGACTAGTGCAGCTTCTCTGGGTCAATTCTTGGGCAGTCACGACGAAGATGGTTTCCTCTACAGTCTCGGTGGCGCAGAAAAAGAAGGAAATCTGGACAAACTGAAATTGGCTGCCAGTCTTTTGATTACTGCTAAAGGTCAGCCAGTTATCTACTACGGTGAAGAAGTGGGGCAATCTGGACAAAACAACTGGCCAGTTTATGACAACCGGTACGATTTCGATTGGAGCAAGGTAGAGACTAGCGACATCACAGACCACTATCAGAAATTATTGGCTTTCCGTAATGCCAATTCAACATTGCTCTCACGAGGTGATACAAGCAGCCTTGCTGGAAATGATAGCCAAGGTTGGTTGATCAGCAAACGCAGTTACCAAGATCAAGCTGCCTATCTTGTCTTCTCAACCAATACCGAGAACAAGGAAATGGCGCTTGAAGTATCTGGTAAAGATGTGGTTGTAACAGATGCATACACAGGAAAATCTTACCAAGCTATCGAGAAAGACGGTAAATGGGTTGTTCAAGTCGAACTGCCAACAATCGGTCAAGGTGGCACCATGCTCCTTCAGACTCAAGCAGGTGACATTGTCAATGCAAGTGTGCAAGGAGCGACTGAAGAGCCAATTGAAGCTGGCTACTTCCGTGTTCACTTTAAAACTCTACCATCTGAAAATTTATCTAGCCTAGGTTTATGGACATGGGATGATGTCGAAAAACCATCGTCAGATGTTGGTGCTTGGCCAACAGGTGCAACCAATTTCAGCACGGCTAAACAGGATGACAATGGCTATTATCTTGATATCAAGATGAAAGGTGAAACAGCCAGCAAAATCAGTCTTCTGATTAATAATACATCTGGGGAAAATATAACCGGCGATAAAGTTATTGAGCGAATTAGCACCAAGATGAATGAAGCTTGGTTTGATGAGAATTATCAACTCAGCCTCTATCAACCGCTTAAAGAAGGCTACATCCGTATCAATTACTTCCGTACCGATGGCAATTATGACCAAAAAGGTCTCTGGATCTGGGGTGATGTGACTGACCTTACCTTGGGTGACTGGCCAGATGGTATTAATTTTGAAAATCAAGGCAAGTATGGCGCCTATATTGATGTCAAATTGACAGATTTACCAAGTTCCATTGGCTTCTTGCTATTGGATGAAAGCAAGTCAGGAGATGATGTGAAGATTCAACAGAAAGATTATAGCTTTAAAGATTTGAAAAATCAGACACAAATCTTCCTCAAAGATGATGATGCGACTATTTACACCAACCCTTATTTTGTCAATAATGTCCGTGTGACAGGTGTTTCTCACGTTAGCCTAACAGCCTTAGAAGCAGCCTTTACTACATTGGAAGGTGCGGATAAGGATAGCATCTTGGAGAAATTGTCTGTAACAGATAAGAATGGTCAGACAGTTGCTGTGACGGACCTTGTCTTGGACCTTACCAGCAACAAGGTGCGAGTCCTCGGGGATTTCAACCAAGAAAATGCGGGCTATACCCTCAAATATGGCAATGATAGCTTCACAACAACTATGAGCTGGCAATTGAAGGATGAGCTCTATGCTTATGATGGAGAACTTGGTGCGCGTGTGAGTCAGGCTGGTAGTGTCGTTGATATGACTCTCTGGTCTCCAAGTGCAGACAGTGTAGCAGTTGTTCTTTATGATAAGGATGACCAGTCTAAGGTGGTAGGCAAATTGGCCATGACCAAGGGCGATAAGGGACAATGGGACCTCGAATTAAACGGTCAATCAGGTCTTGGTATTTCGGACTATCGTGGTTACTACTACCATTATGAAATCACTCGTGGGGATCAAGCTGTTCTTGTTTTAGATCCATATGCTAAGTCTTTAGCGGAGTGGAATAGTGATTTGGCAGATACAGATCCATCTTATCGGATTGCAAAAGCTGCGATTGTGGATCCATCAGAAGTTGGTCCAAGTGGTTTGGACTATGCCACCATTCCTAACTTCAATCAGCGTGAAGATGCCATTATCTATGAAGCCCATGTACGTGACTTCACATCAGATCCTGCTATTTCTGATGAATTGACAGCTCAGTTCGGTACCTTTGCGGCCTTTGCAGAGCGTCTCAGCTATCTCAAAGACCTGGGTGTGACCCATATTCAGTTGCTACCAGTTATGAGCTACTATTATGTCAATGAATTGAAAAATGCAGAGCGGATGAGCGAGTACGCTTCTAGCAACAGCAACTACAACTGGGGCTATGATCCACAGAGCTACTTTGCCTTTACAGGTATGTATTCTACAGATCCGACCAATCCAATGAAACGCATCGAGGAATTCAAAAACCTAGTCAATGAAATCCACAAACAAGGCATGGGTGTGATTTTGGATGTGGTCTATAACCACACTTCTAAGACTTTCTTGTTTGAAGATTTAGAGCCAAACTATTATCACTTTATGGAGGCAGATGGTACGGCTAAATCAAGCTTTGGTGGTGGTCGTCTCGGAACAACTCATTATATGAGTCGCCGTGTCCTCGTTGATTCTATCAAGTATCTTGTGGACGAATTTAAGGTAGATGGTTTCCGTTTCGATATGATGGGGGACCATGATGCCGAAGCGATTGAGCTGGCCTTTACCGAGGCACAAAAACTCAATCCAAACATCATTATGCTTGGTGAAGGTTGGAGAACCTTTACAGGCGATGCCAATCAGCCTGTTCAGCCAGCGGACCAAGACTGGATGAGTTCAACAGATACGGTTGCGGTATTCTCAGATGACATTCGCAATACACTTAAATCTGGTTATCCAAACGAAGGCCAGCCAGCCTTTATCACAGGCGGTGCTAAGAGTGTTGAGTCTGTCTTCAATAACATCAAGGCACAACCAGGCAACTTCTTGGCAGATGATCCAGGTGATGTGATTCAGTATATTGCTGCTCACGATAACTTGACCCTCTTTGATATTATCGCTCAGTCCATCAAGAAGGATCCGTCAGTTGCTGAAAACTATACTGAAATTCACCAACGTCAACGTTTGGGTAATTTGCTAGTCTTGACTGCTCAAGGGACACCGTTTATCCATTCTGGTCAGGAGTATGGACGGACCAAACAGTTCCGCCATCCTGATTACAAGGCACCTGTTTCAGAGGACAAGGTACCAAACAAGGCGCATTTGTTGACAAATGCTGATGGTACGCCATTTGACTATCCATACTACATTCATGATTCTTACGATTCATCGGATGCGGTCAACAAGTTTGACTGGACCAAAGCGACAGATGAGGCGCTCTATCCAGAGAATACCCGTACTCAGGCTTTTACAAAAGGATTGATTGCCTTGCGCAAATCTACAGATGCCTTCCGTTTGGGAACAAAAGAAGAAGTTGAACAGAAGGTTAGCTTGATTTCAATTCCAGGTCAAAATGGCATTGCTACAAATGATGTGGTCATTGCCTATCAAACCATTGCAAGCAATGGGGACCGCTATGCTGTCTTTGTTAACGCCGACAGCAAGGAGCGCAGTTTTGTTCTTTCTGATAGTTACAAAGACTTGCTGAAGGGTCAAGTGCTGGTCGATGGTGAACGTGCAGGTGTAGAAGCATTGTCTGATTTAGTGGGTGTTGAGTTGACTGATAGCGCAGTTGTGCTTGCCCCATTGACTGCAACAGTGATTCGTTTGCCTCATATCATCACAGAAGTTCCAGATACAGCACCTACTGCTGAAGAAAAACCAACCCTAGACCTTACTACCAAAGAACGTACAGAAGAATCTGTCCTTCCGATTGTAGAGGAAGTTCGCTATGATGCAACTCTTGCAAAAGGTCAATCTTATGTGCTTCAAGAAGGTAAGGCAGGTAAGAGAGTCTTGGTTTATCAAGATGTCTTGGTTGACGGCAAGGTAGTAGCAACAAATCTGTTATCTGAAACAGTAGTCGATGGAGAGGCACGGATTGTTGTCCATGGTAGCAAGGAAGTGATAAAAGAAGTAGCGAAATCAGACGCAGTTGTGAAGCAAGAAGTATTGAAACCAAGTCTATCTGCTCCAACAGCTCTAGTGTCTGAACAAGCTACAACAAGTACATCAAACAAAGAAAGCCTACCAGCTACAGGAGACCGTCAAAACGATTTGGCACTCCTAGGTCTCGGACTTGCTGGACTTGGTTTGACAGTTGCTGCACAAGGAAGAAATAAAAAATCAGAAGAATAGTAAGCTTTCCTCCCGACAACCATAGCAGATTGCTGTGGTTGTTTTCTGGCTCTATAATTTCTGTAGTGGGTAAGAACACCGTGGAAATTATGGAGCCTTTTTGAATATAGAAAAAAGGTCCCATATGACCTATAATGAAAAGCGACGAAACTCACATTAG
>NZ_POPB01000198.1 GCF_002964045.1 Streptococcus suis
GCGGTCGCGGTTGATCCAGTTTGGTTGAGCTGGGTTGATACGAAGTTCTTTAGTAAAAAGGCTGTAGGCCATTGGAGCCGCACCCATGACGACACCTGGGTGACCTGATTTTGATTTTTCGATGGCATCAATACCAAGGAAACGAATCGCATTGACTGAAAGATTTGACATGTTTTTCTCCTTTTTTAAAGTCATGAATTTATTATACCATAAAGCGTTTTCTATGTCTGTTTGAAATGAAGCGAGAAATAAATTGTCCGTAGAAAAGAGGCAGG
>NZ_POPB01000199.1 GCF_002964045.1 Streptococcus suis
AGTGACGATAGCCTAGGAGATACACCTGTACCCATGCCGAACACAGCAGTTAAGCCCTAGAACGCCTGAAGTAGTTGGGGGTTGCCCCCTGTTAGATACGGTAGTCGCTTAGCAAGTTGGAGAGAGATCTCCATTTGGGAGTTTAGCTCAGCTGGGAGAGCATCTGCCTTACAAGCAGAGGGTCAGCGGTTCGATCCCGTTAACTCCCATAGGTCCCGTAGTGTAGCGGTTATCACGTCGCCCTGTCACGGCGAAGATCGCGGGTTCGATTCCCGTCGGGACCGTTGAAACATCACAGTGTGATGTTTCAAGTAACATAGATAAGGAAAGACGTAGTCTTTCTACATAATAGTTAATTCTATGATTAAAAAGACTCGTTAGCTCAGTTGGTAGAGCAATTGACTTTTAATCAATGGGTCGCTGGTTCGAGCCCAGCACGAGTCATATGCGGGTTTGGCGGAATTGGCAGACGCACCAGATTTAGGATCTGGCGCTTTCGGGCGTGGGGGTTCAAGTCCCTTAACCCGCATAAGAAGTATATAAATAGGCCGGCTTAGCTCAGTTGGTAGAGCATCTGATTTGTAATCAGAGGGTCGCGTGTTCAAGTCATGTAGCCGGCATTAGCAAGAGATTGCGAACGTAGTTCAGTGGTAGAACACCACCTTGCCAAGGTGGGGGTCGCGGGTTCGAATCCCGTCGTTCGCTTTGAGAGGCCGGGGTGGCGGAACTGGCAGACGCACAGGACTTAAAATCCTGCGATGGCAACATCGTACCGGTTCGATTCCGGTCCTCGGCATGGACTTTATAGAAGCACCCTTAGCTCAACTGGATAGAGTACCTGACTACGAATCAGGCGGTTAGAGGTTCGAATCCTCTAGGGTGCATGACTCGCTTAATGAAGACATTAGGGGAGCTTTATTTTTAATAATAGCGGGAAGTAGCTCAGCTTGGTAGAGTACTTGGTTTGGGACCAAGGTGTCGCAGGTTCGAATCCTGTCTTCCCGATTTTAATATTTTGGCGGTGTAGCTCAGCTGGCTAGAGCGTCCGGTTCATACCCGGGAGGTCGGGGGTTCGATCCCCTTCGCCGCTATTTCTCTTGTTTGCTGGACCTTTAGCTCAGCTGGTTAGAGCTCTCGGCTCATAACCGAGCGGTCGTAGGTTCAAGTCCTACAAGGTCCATAATTGGAGGATTACCCAAGTCCGGCTGAAGGGAACGGTCTTGAAAACCGTCAGGCGTGTAAAAGCGTGCGTGGGTTCGAATCCCACATCCTCCTTATTGTTTTATTTTTTTCTTTAGTTAATTTATTTTTGGCTCGGTAGCTCAGTTGGTAGAGCAATGGATTGAAGCTCCATGTGTCGGCGGTTCGATTCCGTCTCGCGCCATTTCAGTCCCAAGAATTTCTTGGGCGCGTAGCTCAGATGGTTAGAGCGCACGCCTGATAAGCGTGAGGTCGGTGGTTCGATTCCACTCGTGCCCATTTAATATGAATGGAGAATTACTCAAGAGGCTGAAGAGGACGGTTTGCTAAATCGTTAGGTCGGGTAACTGGCGCAAGGGTTCGAATCCCTTATTCTCCGTAGATAAACGAGATTATCAATTGATATTCTCGTTTTGTTGTATTTCGAGGTTTTTTATGAATAAGCTTTCTAAGTTAATTATTGTTTTTTCTACTTTTTTATTCATTTCATTTTCTCTTTTATTTGTGACATTATCTCAAGCTGGTAATTTGTCTTTTTTAAAAGAAGGTGTAAATTTTTTTATTTCCCCTTTTCAGTCTATGTTTTCTATTCCGACTCGTTTTTTGTCTGAACAAAAGTCAATAATTTCAGATCTTTTGTTAACTTATGAAGAGAATAAAGAACTACGTAAATTAGTTCGTGATTTGGAAAGTCTGTCATTTGAGAATTCTACTTTAAAGTCTGAAAATTTAAATTTAAGGAATAACTTAGATTTTACTTCCTCATTTCCAACAAATGATTTCGTTCCAGGTTCTGTACTTGTTAGAAATCCTTCTTCTTGGTCTTCCAATTTGTCGATTAATATTGGTATGTCCAGTGGGATTGAAGTTGATGATTTGGTAGTTGCAAATGGAGGACTTATTGGCACTGTTAAAGATGTAAGTTCTAATTCATCTGATGTTAGATTAATAACTAGTTCCGATGAATTCAGAAAGATAGCTGTTAAGATTTTAACTGATTCTGGTGAAATTTATGGAATACTTTCAGGTTATGATTCTGATTCTAATAGTTTTGTGATTAATCAATTGAGTTCTAATGATGAAATTTCTACCGGTAGTAATGTAGTTACAAGTGATTTAGCTGGGGCTACTCCTGCCAATATTCAAATTGGAAAGGTATCTTCTGTTGTAACAGATAGCAAAAATATGAATAAAGAAGTTTTTATTGAACCATCAGCTAGTTTTTCAAATATTTATTCAGTTCTGGTTGTGAGGCAGTCTAATGAATAAAAAATTAGTTACGTTTTTAATGCTTCTACTATTGTTCTTTTCATTTATATTAGATGGTCAAATTTCAACGTTAGTAACAAATTGGTCGATTGGACTATTTGCTTTTTCGAGTTTTACACTATTTATGTTGGCAATTTTTTTCGTTAATTTTGTTTCATTGCGTATTTCTCTAATCTTTTTTTCATTACTTGGTTTTTTTTACGATGTTAGTTATTTTGGTCTCATTGGAATAGGGACTACAATTTTTCCGATAGTTATTTTCAGTATGTATTTCTTTTTTCAAGGAATTAAGAGAAATTTATTTGTTGATTTAATTATCTTAATTATTTCAATATTTCAGTTTGAGCTGATTAGTTTTCTTTTTGCTAGAATTTTCCACATGACGAATCTTTCTTTTTTTATTTTTGTTTTTAATAAGTTACTTCCAACTATGCTTTTTAATTTCTTTCTTTTTATTATTTTGTATCCAATGATTAAAAGTTTTTTTGAAATTACAAACAAGACATAGAAATGTAATAATCACGTAATATACTTACGTGATTTTTTTGATAAAATGGTATAGTCAGAAAGAATAGAGGAGTTAGTTTAGTTTATGAAGAAGAAGATCTTAGCTACATTGTTGTTAAGTACAGTCGCTTTATCAAATGTGCAATATATGACTGTAATTAACGCGAATGATGTAGATAGTCAGATTGCAGCCAAGAATCAACAAATTAATGAACTTACAGCTCAGCAAGCTGCAGCTCAACAACAGGTAGACGCAATTCAAGGACAAGTTGACGAAATTGTTGCAGAGCAGGCAAAACTTACAGAAGAAAATGCACGTTTAGAATCAGAGTCTCAATCTCTATCTGCTGATATCGAACGACTATCTGCTGATATTGTATCTCGTGATGGTGCTTTGAAAGAACAAGCAAGGAGTGCACAAACGGATGCATCCGCTTCAAGTTATATTAATACAATTTTAGATTCTAAATCAATCGTGGATGCTGTTTCGCGTGTGAATGCGATGCGTGAAATTGTGGCTGCAAATAACCGTATGTTAGAACAACAAAAACTTGATAAGGAAGCAATTGTTGAGAAACAGAAAGCTAATCAAGAAGCAATTAATATTTTGGCAGCTAATCGTCAAAAGTTAGATGATGATGCTCAAGTTTTACAAGTTCGTCAAGCTGAGTTACAAGTAGCCCAATTAAATCTTGCTGCGGAGAAAGCAACAGCTGAAGATGAAAAGAATTCATTGTTAGAGCAGAAAGCTGCAGCCGAAGAGGCAGCACGTCAAGCAGCAGCACGTCAAGCAGAATATGCAGCTCAACAGGCAGCTCTTGCACAACAACAAGCTGCATCAGTCACAGCACCAGTAACGACTGCGCCTGTGTCAGAAGTTTCAAATACGAATACGGCTTCAGAGAATGTTACATCAGAAAATACTACAACAACACAGCCTGTTGAACAGCCTGTTGTTCAAGCAACTGTTGCTGAAAGCACACCAGTAACGACAGTTTCAAGTAGTTCATCATCTGCAACAAGTAATGCACAATACAGTGCATCTTCTTACCCTGTTGGTGAATGTACTTGGGGAGTTAAGTCTCAAGTTTCATGGGTTGGCCCTTATTGGGGAAATGCTAAACAGTGGGTAGCTTCGGCTCGTGCAGAAGGTTTCAGTGTTGGTACAACACCACAAGTTGGTGCTGTTGCTGTTTGGGTAGGTGGAGCTTATGGTCACCTTGCCTTGGTAACAGCAGTCGAAAGTTCTACAAACATTCAGGTTTCTGAATCAAACTATATGGGTCGTCGTTATATTGGTAACCACCGTGGTTGGTTTAATCCTACAACAACATCTGATGGTGCGGTTTACTATATTTATCCATAATATTTTATCCTTGGTTTTTCCAAGGATTTTTTATATTAAAATCTTAATGATACCGAATCTTTCATTTTTGTTTGAAAATTGATTCAAAAAGCGTTAAAATAGTTAATGTAGAAAAATTTAGGAGGCTATCATGGCGTTTACCGACTTAAAGTTGTTTGCACTATCGTCCAATCAACAATTAGCTGAGAAGGTTGCAAAAAAAATTGGTATTCCCTTAGGGAAATCAAGTGTCCGTCAATTCTCTGATGGTGAGATTCAAGTGAATATTGAAGAATCAATTCGTGGTACACATGTATTCATTCTTCAGTCTACTAGTTCTCCAGTGAATGACAATTTAATGGAAATTTTGATTATGGTTGATGCTTTAAAACGTGCATCTGCTGAATCAGTAAACGTTGTAATGCCTTACTATGGCTATGCACGTCAGGATCGTAAAGCTCGTGCTCGTGAGCCAATCACTTCAAAATTAGTTGCCAATATGTTACAAATTGCTGGTGTAAACCGTCTGTTGACGATTGATTTACATGCGGCACAGATTCAAGGATTCTTTGATATTCCTGTTGATCATTTAATGGGTGCACCACTGATCGCTGATTACTTCGAACGTCGTGGTATGGTCGGTGATGGCTATGTGGTTGTATCGCCAGACCATGGTGGTGTAACACGTGCTCGTAAATTAGCTCAGTTCTTAAAAACACCGATCGCGATTATTGATAAGCGTCGTAGTGTTGATAAGATGAATACGTCTGAAGTAATGAATATTATTGGTGATATTGAGGGTAAAACTTGTATCTTGATCGATGATATGATTGATACTGCGGGTACCATCTGTCATGCTGCGGATGCTTTGGCAGATGCAGGGGCAACAGCTGTTTATGCTTCATGTACGCACCCAGTATTGTCAGGGCCTGCTATGGATAACATTAGTAAGTCAGCAATTAAGAAATTGGTTGTTCTTGATACAATTGAAATTGCAGAAGATCGCTTAATCGATAAAATCGAACATATTTCAACGGCAGAATTATTAGCGGAAGCGATTATTCGTATTCATGAAAAACGTCCCTTGTCACCTTTGTTTGAGGCAAGTCGTGTTAAATAGGTATGAGGAGAGTCAAATGACTCTTCTTTTTTACATTTATTTTCAAAATGTATTATAATAGTTTTATATGTTTTTGAGGTGGCAGAATGGATTTATTAAATCGTTTTAATAAGAATTTAGACCGCATCGAGGTTTCGATGATTCGTCAGTTTGATCAGTCTATTTCGGATGTTCCAGGGATTTTGAAATTGACCTTGGGAGAGCCTGATTTTACAACGCCTGACCATGTTAAAGAAGCGGCTAAGGCTGCTATCGATGCCAACCAGAGTTATTATACTGGTATGGCTGGTCTGTTGGAGTTGCGCCAAGCGGCAGCTGAGTTTGTGGCTGAAAAATATAATTTGCACTACAATCCAGAAAATGAAATCCTCTCTACGATTGGTGCAACAGAAGCTTTGTCAGCGAGTTTAGTTGCTATTTTGGAAGTTGGAGATACGGTACTTCTACCTGCCCCTGCCTATCCTGGTTATGAACCAATTGTCAATATGGTGGGAGCAGATGTTGTTGAAATCGATACGACAGCTAATGATTTTGTGTTGACACCTGAGATGTTGGAAGAGGCGATTATTGAGCAAGGGGATAAGCTAAAAGCTGTCATTCTCAACTATCCTGCCAATCCAACGGGAGTGACCTACTCACGTGAGCAGATTCAGGCCTTTGCGGATGTCTTGCGTAAGTATTCTGTCTTTGTCCTATCAGATGAGGTCTATGCAGAGTTGACTTACACTGGTCAGCCTCACACTTCGATTGCGGAGTTTTTACCAGAGCAGACTATTTTAATTCAGGGCTTGTCTAAGTCCCATGCCATGACAGGCTGGCGGATTGGCTTGATTATGAGCCAGGCTCCTATTATCGCTCAAATTATCAAGAGCCACCAATATCTCGTGACTGCAGCGTCTACAGCTATGCAGTATGGTGCGGTTGAAGCCTTGAAAAATGGTAAGGATGATGCGCTTCCGATGCGGGCAGAGTATATCAAACGTCGGGATTACATCATCGAGAAGATGACGGACTTGGGCTTTAAAATTATCAAGCCTGACGGAGCATTTTATATCTTTGCAAAAATCCCTGCGGGTTACAATCAAGATTCCTTTAGCTTCTTGCAAGACTTTGCGAGAAAGAAAGCAGTGGCCTTTATTCCGGGCGCAGCCTTCGGTCAGTATGGTGAAGGCTATGTGCGAATTTCCTACGCAGCAAGTATGGAGAAGATTCAAACAGCCATGGCTCGTTTGAAAGAATATCTTGAGGAAAATGGAACGAATTGAAACTAGAGGCTTAGTCCTATACAATCGCAACTTTCGGGAAGATGATAAGCTGGTCAAGATTTTTACGGAGAAGGCTGGCAAGCGAATGTTTTTCGTGAAACATGCCTCTAAGTCCAAGCTGGTAGCTTCTATCCAGCCTTTGACCTATGCGGATTTTATCGTTAAAATCAATGATGATGGTCTGTCTTATATCGAAGATTTTCATCAGGTACAGCCATTTAAGAATATTAACGGTGATATTTTCAAGCTTAGCTATGCTACCTACATCTTAGCCTTGGCAGATGCGGCCTTGCAGGACAAGGTTTATGATCCAGCTCTCTTTGCTTTTTTGGTCAAGACCTTGGACTTGATGGAGTCGGGTTTGGATTATGAAGTCTTGACCAATATCTTTGAAATTCAGCTCTTGGGACGTTTTGGGGTCAGTCTGAATTTCCATGAGTGTGTTTTTTGTCATCGGGTTGGTTTGCCTTTTGACTATTCCTACAAGTATAGCGGTGTCTTGTGTCCGCAGCATTATCAACAAGATGAGCAACGGGCTTATCTGGATCCCAATGTTCCCTATCTACTTGATCAATTTCAGGCTATTTCCTTTGATGAGCTGGAAACCATTTCCATCAAGCCAGAGATGAAGCAGAAGTTACGGCTTTTTATTGACCAGCTGTACGAGGAATATGTGGGGATTCACTTGAAATCCAAGAAATTTATAGATGATTTGTCTTCTTGGGGGCAGATTATGAAACCAGAAGAATAGGAACAGCCTTCTCAGTGGAGAGGGCTGTTTTGTAGATATTCCTTTAATTCTGTTTGGGCTTGGTGTGGTGTTAGGACAGCTAGGAAGGAGAGGTGACTACGGAAGCAGACTTGGTAGTCAGGCTCTTCATCAATCAAGATGAGCTGTCCAGTGTCATCTCGCTGGCGAATGGTTTTTGCTACCTTCATTCCATCCCAGAATATGTTTTGAGGGGTATTTATGATAAAATAGTAGTTAATTTGATGGGCGACGGGAAAATCTTCTTTGTGTTTGACTTGGAAGGGTCGCCCAAGTTGGTTTAAAATCCTTTCTATCGTATTTGGATAGAAGAATGGTTTTAGGATATAGATCATGTAGGCTTCATTCCTTTCTTTGATATATCTTAGTATAGGAGATTTTAGAGAAAATGGGGTGGAGCTGTCATGAACAGTCTTTATTTTGTCATGAATGGGGGATGAGATGTTACGGATTTTTATCTTGGAAGATGATTTTATGCAACAAGCTAGGTTGGAGCAGGCGATTGAGGAAACTGTAAAAACGAGTGACGTTGCCTATAAGACATTGGAAGTGTTTGGTAAACCTCAGCAGTTATTAGAGGCTGTGACAGAGACTGGAAATCATCAACTCTTTTTCCTAGATATTGAGATTAGAGGTGAGGAGAAGAAAGGGATGGAGATTGCACGGGAGATAAGAGCGTGCGATCCGCATGCTGTGATTGTTTTTGTGACGACGCATTCGGAATTTATGCCTTTGACCTATAAATACCGTGTGTCAGCTCTTGATTTTATTGATAAGGGGTTGGATGAGTCTGCCTTTAAGGAAGCGGTGGCAGATGTTCTCCAACATGCTTATAGTCATATTAGTCAGACTGTGAGCGATGATGCTTTTGTTTTCAAGAGTGAGTTTTCTCAGATTCAAGTTCCTTTTTCAGATATTTTGTATTTTGAAACCTCTTCAACGCCTCATAAGGTCGTCTTGACAACTAAGTCAGGTCATACAGAGTTTTATGGCAAGGTGTCGGATATTGCTAAAACGGATGAACGATTGTACCAGAGCCATCGGGCTTATGTGGTCAATCCTGCTAATATTCTTCGTGTGGATGCTGTGGAGCGGATGGTGTATTTTGAACAGGAGGAATCTTGCTTGGTCTCTCGAATGAAACTGAAAGGTTTGCTAGAGAGGGTTGGGAAATGATGGCTATTGGTTTAGTATTTCTAGTGTCCTTCATCGACTGGTTTATCAAGCTTGGAGTTTTTAATCAGTTGAGTCAGCTGAGCTTGAAATGGTGGCGATTGTTTGTTTTCTCAGGTCTATTCTCGGGATTATTCCTCCTTTTTCCAGACAGTATTCCTTACCTTGAACCCTTGTATTTCTTGGTCTATCTTTTGATATTTCAACGGTCTTGGACTTGGTCTCAATCATTGTTCTACGGTTTGGCACCTTTTGTCTTGGTTGATTTATTTCAGCGAACCTTTGGGATTTACCAGCTTAAGTGGACAACCTTTCAACTATGGCAGACACGTCTGGAATGGCTTGATATTCTCTTTGTGGTAGTGGTCCTTTTGCTCTTTATTCCTTTTTATCGGACCTTTATCCGTTTGCTGGGAATTGATTTTCAGCACATGAAGAAGGTTTTTGCTTACCCTAAGTTTAAAAAGAGTCTCAAGAACCTAATTTATTCTATGCTCTTCTATGTTGTTGTGGTGCATGCGTTGCTCATTTTTGGGCAATCAGTAGGCGAAATGGACTTTTCGGTAGCTATTGGCATAGGGGACAGTCAGGTTTATCTAGATTTTATTAAGATTTATTTTGCTTACTTTATCGGTAGTCTCTTTTTCCTCAACACCAAGCTAAAAGAGCTGTTGACTGAGGAATTGCAGGAAGCAAAAGATGCTCAATTATCTTCTTTAGAAGACTACAGTCAGCATGTGGAAAGCCTGTATAAAGACATTAGAAGTTTTCGACATGATTATACCAATATCTTGGTCAGTCTCAATGAAGCTATCAAGCAGGAAGATGTGAGAGAAATTAAGGCAATTTACCAAACGGTTCTTGCAGGGACAGACCAGAAATTTTATCAAGATGCCTATGATATAGGAAATCTAGCTCATCTGGATAATACTGCGATGAAAAGTATTTTATCTGCTAAGCTGATGGAGGCTCAAAGTCGGGGGATTCAGCTGACCGTTGAGATAGAAGAAGCCAGCACCGCTCCAGTAGGAATCGAATTGCTGGATATGGTGACCATCTTATCAATCTTTTTAGACAATGCCATAGAGTCAGCCAGTTTATCAGCTGAGAAGAGTCTGCTTGTGGCCTATTTTGAAGACCAAGGTGAAAAAATTCTTATCATCGAAAATAGCACAGCAGAAGAACGGATTCAGACAAAATCTATCTTTTCTTATGGGAAATCCAGCAAGGGAGCGGGACGAGGCATTGGTTTGGCCAATGTGCAGAAAATCCTGTCACACTATCCATCTATTAGACTGGTGACGATTAGTCAGGCTTTTCGATTCCGTCAAGAACTACATGTGCCACATACGGTTAAAACATAATATTTACCGTTCATGACAAATAAACGACCATTCATTAGAGTGGTCATTTTTTATTGCTCTTTTGGTTTATACTCTTCTTGTAACACAAATCAATACTCTTCGAAAATCAAAATCAGGCGTTGTTGACTTGATTTGATGACTGAAAAGCTCCAGTGGAGGTTTTCAGCCTGTTACTTGAAAATATAAAAAGTAACAGAGTTCTATCTGCGCCATATAGACACGAACGATGTTCGCTCTATTTCCAACCTCCAAAGGTTCCACAAACCTTTGGAGCTAGCCTGATTTTGATTTTCATTGAGTAGTAGTCCTAAGGAGTTAAATTATGAATCTGTTTCCTTCAGTATTTCAATCCGTTTTTAAAAGACGTGATGTGAATATTCTTTTAGCCTTTGCCTTTTTGCCCTTGCTAGTATCTAGCTTGGCTGGTATAGGAGCTCAAATCAACACAGATGTGGCAAGTAGTTGGCTTTCCTTTATCGTGTCGGCTTTGGAGTTGCAATTCCAATTGGTCTTACCTGCCTTAATCATGGGCTTTATCGTATCGTCGGTCTTTCGTGATGAGATTGGTTCAGGAATCCTGTTTCTTTACAAGGATATCAAGAAATCCAGTATTCTTCACGCCAAGTTACTCAGTCTCTTTGCTGTCTATGTGATTTATTTCTTAGGGACAGTCCTTATCGCTAGTCTGACCTATGTCGTTACCATTGCTCCCCGATATGGTTTTCACTGGCTTCCTGCTCATCAAGCTGCTTATAGTTTGCTCTATATTTTGACGATGATTGGTTTAAATCTGATTTTGCTTAGTCTGGTAGCGGCAGTATCTATCAAGCGAACAACCATAATGGCTGTCTTGACTGGGGTACTTTTTAACCTTTTTGCTCAAATCGCTCCACTTTTAAATGGTTTTCGCTATACTTTCCCACAGACCTATGCGACCAAACTGGCTGGACAGTTTCCATTTGGACTTGCCTTTGCTATTAGTCTAGGTTTGATCCTGCTATATTTTGGATTGGCTTATCATTCGGCACGCAAGAATTTTGAAAAAATTGAATATTAAAAGATACCTAAGAAAGAGAGAATAACAATGCTTACAATCAAGAACCTATCAAAACAATTTGCTGGAAATGACTTTTACTCATTAAAAGATGTGAGTTTGGAGATTAAAAAGGGTGAAATCGTCGGCCTGATCGGTAAAAACGGTGCTGGGAAATCGACCTTGATGAAATTAATGGCTAAATCCCTCAAGCCGACAACAGGAACCATTACCTATAATGGTGTGGATATTCATACGGCAGATAACTTGCTCAAGGATTTTGGGATTATGATTGACCCTGTTTTCTATCCAGAGATGTCTGTTATTGATAATTTGAAGTTTTACCTGACCTTGCATGGTAGAACAGAGATGTTTCCAAATATTGAAAAGACTCTCAAGCTCTTAGACTTGTGGGAGGCTCGCAACCGTAAACCAAAAGGCTTCTCATTTGGTATGAAACAGCGGACGGCCTTGGCTATTGCGATGGTAGCAGAGCCAGACTTCCTTATCTTGGATGAGCCTTTTGTGGGCTTGGACCCTGTCGGTGTCCAACAGTTGATCGATATTCTCAAATCTTGGTCACAGGAACGCAATATCTCTATGCTGATTTCCAGTCACCAGCTTGGTGAGTTGGAGGCTCTCTGTGAGCGTTATGTCTATATCGAAAAAGGTCAGTTGGCAGATGAGTTTGCTGGGCAGTCAGCTCCGAGTGTCTTGGTAGAGGTTGATAGCAGAGCAGATAAGGAAGCTCTCTCAGCCTATTTGACAGAGGCGATTACTCTGGATGGGGATGTCCTAGAGATTTCCACTCAGGCAAGCAGTGGAGAACTCAATGCTGTCCTAGCCTACCTAGCTAGTCAAAACTTGATCAGCAAGCTTCATGTAAAAGAAAACCACTTGAAAGAAATTTTTAGTCGAGGTGAATAGTATGTTAGCAATTTTTAAACCTGTTTTTGCCAGTGTTTGGAAGAGGAAGGAAACCAAGATTTTCCTAGCCTTTGCCTTCCTCTTTCCGACTCTTTTTCTGGCTTCAACCTTTTTACCAAAAGGTTCCAACTTCATGGTGCCTGGTGCAAGTGACGGCTATCTTTATTCATTTGTAGTTTTGACTGGTAGTTTATTTAAGTCTTCAAATGACTTTACTCTACCTATCCTTGCCCTTTTCTATCTAACCTCAAGGGTGAGGCGGATAGCCATACCATGTTTCTCTATAAGGATATCAAGCGTCAGGATATCTTTTGGGCCAAGGTCTTGAGTCTGGTGACGATTATCCTTATTTATACAGGAATCTTCCTATTGGTGATGGCAGTTTATTACTACACACGTATTGGTCATATGGACTATGCGACCTTGACTTTCTGGGATCATCTGGCGGATGAAAATGCAGGGTTTGCTCAAAGTATCCTTGGCGGTATGCTAGATATGTTGGTCTGTGTCTTACTGGCTGCTTGTGTTTCCTTGTACTCAGGGGTCGGAGCGACTATGGCAGTTGCCTTTGGTTACTCACTTGGGTCAAGTATTTTAGCAGTATTTGGTTTGGCTAGCTTCTTTCCAACTGGTAATATTAATGCCTTGTATGAAGGAGCAAGCCTGTTTTCAACATTAGGAACATCTGTTTTGGTTACTTTGGTTTATTCGACGGTATTAGCCTATCTGACCTTGAAGTATTTCAAGAAGATGGAATTTTAAGATACTATCCCTTTTCTTGCTAGAGAAGGGGATTTTTGTTTTGCTCTGCTATTTTCAATATCGTCATTTAGACAATATGTAAAGACCCCCAGTTGAGAATTCGTGGATTTACCTGTACACTAGAATAAAAAAACAATCAACTTCTAACAGGAATTATCACACTCAATCGGA
>NZ_POPB01000002.1 GCF_002964045.1 Streptococcus suis
CAGATTTCTGTTGCAGGAAGAAAATGTCCCTCATAATAGGTTGAATCATTGGGTGTCTCCTTATTTTCTAGCTTCATCTAGTATACCAAAAAAAGCCTAGTTCTCACTAGACTTCTTTCGTTTATTCTTTGCAATAAATCGCAATAGCTTGACTGACAAAGGCTGCTGTGCCTGGTCCACCTGCTCGGTCAATGTTGGCTGAAAAT
>NZ_POPB01000020.1 GCF_002964045.1 Streptococcus suis
TCTTCCTGCACGTAGAAGCGGTTCCATATCTTTATAGAGTTCTGTGGTAGTAGCCGTTAGATCTTCTGATAGTTGCCTATAAAATAAGCGCCTCTCTACCTTATCAATCAACTGCCGTATGGTCATCGTCGGGGTAACTTCTTCTGTATATAGACTACCCTCTGGTCGACTTTCTGTCAACTGAAAATAGTAGACTTGATGCAAAATATTTTTTTCACGACAGTAGCCCATTGGGTTTGGAGTCTCTCTAGCAGCAAACCATGTTTT
>NZ_POPB01000200.1 GCF_002964045.1 Streptococcus suis
GTTAGCCCCAAAATAGAAGAATATTTGCGTAAAAAGATTGAACGTGTCTTTTCTGATGAAGCAAAAACAGGACAATTTAACCCCGACAATCCTTTTCTTGACTATTTAGATGGCGACCTACTGACCAATTCTGTCAAGATTGCTAATCTCTGGAAAGAAGAATTTTCAATTTCTGAGAATTTAAAAACCAATGACCTCATTTTCATAGAGTTTGAACGAAATGGTGTTGAACATTTTGCCTTTTTGAGAATCTCACTGCGTGAAAACCTCGCCCACGTTGGTCTGGAAAGCGGAAGTCCTTTAAAAATCACCCA
>NZ_POPB01000201.1 GCF_002964045.1 Streptococcus suis
ATCATACCACAGAACTAATCGGAATCAAAGATAAAAACATTAAAATTCTCTTCGTTTTGAAACATCAAACCCATCTAGAAATCAGGGCAAAGCTAGATTACGACAGTCCTAGCTGTCCTCATTGTCAAGAAAAATGTATCAAGTACGATTTTCAAATGCCGTCAAAAATTCCAATTTTGGATTGCCAGGGGTTTCCAACCCTCCTACTGCTTAAGAAACGGCGGTTTCAGTGCAAATCTTGCCAAAAAGTAACCGTTTCTGAGACCCCTCTGGTCAAGAAAAACTGTCAGATTTCCCAACCAATCTGGGAGAAAGTCACTCAACTACACACAGAAAACATGACCAACTCTGCTATCGCTAGGAGACTACACATTTCTGTTTCCGTCGTACAGAGAAAATTGGCTCAGTTTCAATTTCCTCAAGATTTTACGAAATTACCAAAAGTCTTAAGCTGGGATGAATTTAGTCGGAACAAAGGAAAATTGGCCTTTATTGCCCAGGATTTTGAGACGAGACGCATTGTGACCATTCTCGAGAATAACCGCCAAGCAACCATAAAGAACTATTTCTACAAGTATCCTAGCGTGGTTAGAGAGACTGTCAAAATCGTGACGGTGGACATGTCGGGTAGCTATATTCCCATCATCAAACAGCTATTTCCAAGAGCGAAAATTGTTCTTGATCGATTTCACGTTATCCAGCACCTGAGCCGGGCTATGATGTCGACTAGAATTGACATTATGAAAACCTTTGATACACCTTCCCTACCTTATCGAGCCATGAAAAATCACTGGCGGATTCTTCAAAAAGATAGCCGTAAACTGTCTCAGAACCTCTTTTATTC
>NZ_POPB01000202.1 GCF_002964045.1 Streptococcus suis
TTTTTCTCTTGGAAATGGAATAAGAGAAGTTGATAGAGTTCATAGTGCTGTCGTAGTTCCTCGGAGAAAGACAGGAGTTTTTCCAGTATTTCCTTGTTAGTCAAGTGCATTCGGAACATAGGGCGATAAAATCGTTTATCGCTGATTTTACGGCTATCTTGTTGTATCAATTTCCAGTAGCGTTTCAAGGCTCGGTATTCCTGCGATGTTCTGTCGAATTGATTCATAATTTGAATACGGATACGGTTCATAGCACGACTAAGGTGTTGAACAATATGAAAGCGGTCGAGTACAATTTTTGCATTGGGAAATAGCTGTCTAGCCAATTTGTAGTATGGACTAAACATATCCATGGTAATGACTTTGACCCGATTTCTAACCTTTCTAGGATAGCGTAGAAAGTGGTTTCGGATGGTTGCTTGAGTTCTTCCGTCGAGAATGGTGATGACATTTAGGGAGTCGAAATCTTGAGCGATGAAGCTCATTTTCCCCTTCTTGAAGGCATACTCGTCCCAGCTCATTACCTCAGGTAAGGTATTCCAATCTGTTTCAAACTTGAACTCATTAAGCTTTCTCATAACTGATGAGGTTGAGATAGATAGCCTGTGTGCAATATGTGTCATTGCTTGATTTTCGATGAGTAATTGAGCAATCTTCTGGTTAACAGCGACGGAGATTTGGTGGTTCTTCTTGACAAGAGGAGTTTCAGCGACCGCTATTTTTCCGCAAGATTTACACTTGAAGCGACGCTTTCTAAGTCGGATAAGCAAGGGATAACCAGCAGTTTCTAGGTAGGGAATTTTGGAGGGTTTTTGGAAGTCGTATTTTGCCATTTGTCCCTTGCAGGAGGGACATTTAGGGGCTGTATAATCCAATTGACCGTGGAGTTCTACGTGAGTTCCCATATCATATTCATCAGTGATAGTGATATTTTTGTCTTTAATTCTGAGAAAATTTGTGATAAGATTTAGTTGTTCCATATGGACCCTTTCTAATGAGTAGTTTGGTCGCTTTTCATTATAGGTCATATGGGACTTTTTTTCTACACTCAAAAAGGCTCCATAATCTCCACGGTGGTTTTACCCACTACAGAAATTATAGAGCCTTTCTTCATGCGTACGACGTGCTTTTTCTGTCTTTGGAAACCTTCTTTTTCCAAAATTTGTTACAATAGTATGGAAAGGAGGAGGAGGATGAGAAAGGTTCAATTTTTTCTTCTAATTGAAAGTATGATATTTACCATGGCTGCTTTTGATGTTGTCGCCAATGAGGCCAGTCGTACCTTGTTGCTTTTTTCAGCCTTACTGTTACTTGTCTGGTATTTTCTCGGACGACGCTTGAACAGTGTGTTATTGTTTAGTTCGTTTTCCCTAATTTTTCTGGTTTTCATGCTGAATCCATACTTCATCATAGGAGTTATGCTTCTTGTTGTCTACATGTTTGTCAACTTCTTCTCACGCTATGAGAAACGCAATCAGTACACCCAGATTGTATTTAGTGACTATGCCTTACAAGTACAAAAGGAGAAGAATAGGTGGTTTGGGAATCATGACCATTCACAAGACCGTTTTGGTTTTGAAGACATCAATATTGTCCGCTTGTTTGGCAATGATGTGGTTGATTTAGATAAGACAGTCTTGGTGGGACGTGATAACATTGTCGTCATTCGTAAAACCTTTGGACGAACAAAAATAATCGTTCCAATCGATGTTGAGGTTTCCTTATCAGCGACAAGTATCTATGGACGGGTCAATTTTCTGGGACAATCCCATTGGGACCTTAGGAATGAGAGTATAGCAATCAATAGCCCTGACTACCAAGAATCCCATAAACGTGTGAAGGTTGTGACTAATAATATTTTCGGAGATGTGGAGGTGGTTCGCGTATGAGAAAACGTACCTATTTCCTCTTGGCTTGGTTTGCCAGCCTGATTGTCTTTGTGGTCATTTCCTCTACCCTGCCCCTCCTCAACCATTCGCTTTTAGATGTTAATCTATGGACGTCTACGGAACAACTTGTATTCACTCTTATTCTTCTGGTTATCGTACTGACCCTCTTTTTGGCAGTCATGGTCCAAACGGTTAGTTTAGCTTCGACTCGGGTTATGCGAGCAAAGTTACAGGCTATTTTGAAGAATAAAAGTATCCGAACAGATAGGGAGAATGATCAACTCCTTCTCCAGTTGTCTGATAAGGTGAGAAATTTGACCCGACAGGTGCAACTGGTGGATAATCAGGACTTGGTTAAGAGAGAAGAAATTGTTGAAGGTGAACGGAAGCGGATTGCTAGAGATTTGCATGATACGGTCAGCCAAGAATTGTTTGCGACCAGTATGATTCTATCAGGTCTGTCTTCCAGCTTGCCCAATCTGCCCCAGGAAACCTTGCAGGAGCAGTTGATTCTGGTCAAGGATATGATTGAGTCGGCCCAGAGGGATTTGCGAATCTTGCTACTTCATCTCCGACCGAGCGAGCTTGAGAGCAAGACCTTGGTTGAGGGCTTTGAGCTAATCTTGAGAGAAGTCAGTGATAAAAGTAATATCATCGTCCATTTCCAACATGAAGTGGAAGAATTACCCAAGTTAATCGAGGAACACCTCTTTCGAATTGCCCAGGAAATTATTAGCAATACCCTACGTCATGCCAAAGCTAAGCATTTAGATGTCTATCTCATTCAAAAAGAAACAGAGTTACAGCTAAAAATGACAGATGATGGAGTTGGTTTCCAGCAGGAACAGGATGGAGAACTTAGCTATGGTCTACAAAATATTCGGGAACGCGTAGAAGACATGGCAGGTACCATTCAGATTCGCTCGGCACTGAATAAGGGTGTCGCCATTGATATCCGTATCCCATTATTGAAAGGAAAAGAAGATGAATACAATTCGAGTGATGTTGGTTGACGATCATGAAATGGTCCGTCTTGGTTTAAAAAGCTATTTAAATTTGCAGCCAGATGTGGAAGTTGTTGCCGAGGCTAGTGACGGTGAAGAGGGTTTGACTAAGGCCTTAGAGGTTAAGCCAGATGTGGTAGTCATGGACTTGGTCATGCCAAAGATGACAGGTGTAGAAGCTACCTTGGCTCTGCTTAAGGAATGGCCTCAAGCACAAATTGTCATTTTGACCTCTTATCTGGACAATGAGAAAATTTATCCTGTCTTAGAAGCTGGGGCAAAAGGTTATATGTTAAAGACTTCTAGTGCAGATGAAATTTTGACAGCCATTCGCAAGGTAGCGCGTGGGGAATTTGCCATTGAAACAGAAGTGGAGAAAAAGGTGGAGCATCATAAACGCCACCCTGACTTGCATGATGATTTAACAGCTCGTGAACGTGAAATCCTAACTCTATTAGCTAAGGGTTATGACAACCAACGGATTGCGGACGAGTCCTTCATTTCCTTAAAAACAGTCAAAACCCACGTTTCCAATATTCTTTCGAAACTCGCTGTTAGCGACAGAACACAAGCAGTTGTCTATGCCTTCCAACATGGCCTGGTAGCACAAGAGGAAGAATAATGGTATAATGAGGGAGTGGGAAAGAACTCAAAAGTATTTAAAAAGAGTTCGTCTTACCACCCCCGCACAGTTGATTAGGTCGGATTTGGAGTGTGAAACACGAACAAATCTGCCAATCAACCACTGCGCTGAGATGATGACACGAACTCAGATAAGTGGATTGAGCTTGATGTTAAGTCCAGAAAGGATACCTAAATAGTGGATGCAAAATTAAAATACAAAGCAAAAAAAATAAAGATTGTCTTTTTTGATATTGATGATACCTTACGTGTCAAGAACACAGGCTATATTCCTGATTCCATTCAGCAGGTTTTCAAATCATTGAAAGAAAAGGGGATTTTGACTGGAATTGCATCTGGTCGAACACCCTATGGTTTGGTACCAGAAATCAAGGCCCTCCAGCCTGATTTCTTTGCTATGATAAACGGTTCCTATGTTGAAGATTCAAAAGGAAAACTTGTTCATCACCAACCGCTTCCTCTGGACCTGGTGGAGAAAGTCATTGCCTGGACCAAGGAGGTTGGAATCGAATATGGTTTACTGGGTAGCCAAAAAGGTACCTTGTCTGCTCGGACAGAGCGAATTAGTCAGGTCATTGATTTGATTTATGAGGATTTGGAAACAGACCCAGAATTCTACAAAGACAATGCAATTTACCAAATGCTGACCTTTGAGAAGGACGGTCAGGAAGTTGAATTGCCAGAGGACTTGCAAGCTGACTTACGCACCGTTCGTTGGGATGCTATTTCATCGGATATTGTCTTGAAAGACTCTTCCAAGGCTGCTGGCGTAGCCAAGGTAGTGGAAAAACTAGGTTTGAAACCGGAGAATGTTCTGGTATTTGGAGATGGACTGAATGACATTGAGTTGTTCGATTATGCAGGTATTAGCATTGCAATGGGGCATTCTCATCCAGAATTGCAAAAGCGTGCAGATTATATTACAAAAACAGTAGAAGAAGATGGCATCTTCGATGCCTTGGAGAAATTAGGTATGGTAGAAAAAGAAAAATACTTCCCACAATTGGATTTGGAAAATGTTGAAGGGCCAGTTGCTCATATCAAGACCAATCATGGTGAGCTAACTGTAAAATTGTTCCCAGAAATTGCTCCAAAGACAGTAGCAAACTTTGTCGCACTGTCTAAAGATGGTTATTATGATGGCGTTATTTTCCACAGAATTATCCAGGATTTCATGATTCAAGGTGGGGACCCAACTGGTACAGGTATGGGCGGTGAGTCTATCTATGGTGAGTCTTTTGAAGATGAGTTTTCAATGGAAGCCTTCAACCTTCGTGGTGCCTTGTCTATGGCCAATGCTGGACCAAATACAAATGGAAGTCAATTCTTCATCGTTCAAAATCAAAACTTCCCATACAATGCCAAAGAATTAGAACGTGGTGGTTGGCCAAAAGAAATTGCAGCAACCTATGTTGAAAATGGAGGCACGCCGCACCTAGACCAACGCCATACTGTCTTTGGTCATTTGGTGGATGAGGCATCATTTACAGTTTTAGATGCTATTGCTGGAGTTGATACAGATTCAGCAGACCGTCCGCTTGAAGATGTAGTCATCGAAACCATCGAAATTGAGGATTAAGATGAGGATTGGCGATAAGATCAAGGGGACGGTGTCGGGTATCCAGCCCTATGGAGCTTTTGTGGATTTAGAAAATGGAACAACAGGTTTAATTCATATTTCTGAAATCAAGACGGGATTTGTTGATAACATCTATGACCACGTTAAGATTGGTCAAGAGGTCTTGGTCCAGGTTGTTGACTTTGATGAATATACTGAGAAGGCCAGCCTATCTATCCGAACATTGGAAGAAGAACACCAAAAAATTCCTCGTCACCACCGCTTTACCAATGAACGAAATAAGATTGGCTTTACTCCATTAGCTAACAGTCTCCCAAAATGGATCAAGGAATCGAAAGCCTATCTCAAAGAACAAAAAGAAAAGAAGGCTTAGGGAAGAGAAACGTGTTTCAAAAGTTAGACAGAAAAAAACTAGCTTTTGAAACTCATTTTTGGTTTCATACTCCATGAAAATCAAAAATAGCCTAGGAATCGAAGCCGATGATAGAACTCTGTTACTATCTTGTTTCAAGATAACAGGCTGAAAATCTCCACCGGAGCTTTTCACTCATCAAGGCTCTTGACAACGGTTAATTTTGATTTTCGAAGAGTATCAGTCTATCACTTTATTGAAAAAGTACCCTACCCAATAATGAACTGCCCCCCAAAAGTCTAACTTTTTGGGGGGCAGTTCATAAATATTGGAATAGAATCCTTATCTTACATAACCATACCTGTCTTACCGGTTCTGGATGGTGAGATTATGACTTTCATCTAGTCCTATTCTACCAAACTCACGTATATCAACTCCAACTTAAGGAGCCTCTACAGATTCTAGTATGATAGAATCATTCAGCGGCTTCTTGAAAACAGAAACGGTTTACAGTTTTGAGAAAATTTTATAGACTCAAAATTACTTAGAACAAGTTAATATTGAATATCGAATACTAAAATAAGCAATTTAAAGAAAAGCTTATAGGACTTTATCCTGATCATATAGCACCAAATTCATTCAATAAATAGTTTTTAACAACTCATTTTAAGAAATAAATCGCTCCTAATTTTGTTTTATTTTTCTTTATTTGTATATTTCTGTTGTATTTTTTGAATTTCATCTAGATTTCCAGCAATGCTTTGCTGGTAGACACGGGCCTTATACTGGAGGTCTTCAACCATTTCCTGGAGTGGTTTTTGGAAACTTTGGATCATAGCAAGTTGGTCTTGGATATTGGTTTTACTTGCTTCCATATCCGTCACTAATTGCTTGGTATCCTTGACTTCTTTGGTGATTTTTTCTCGGTTTGAAATAGCTAGATAGGTAGCACTAGCAGCGGATAAGGCTATTAGGATATTACGAAGTTTCATCTTATTCTCCTAGGTAGAGGTCTTGGGCTAGATTGGCTAGGGCAGGAAAATCTGGTTCATTGGCCGTAAACTGAATGTCTAGACCATCATTCTTGTCAAAACGAGGCAGGAGATGGATATGGGTGTGGAAGACAGTTTGCCCAGCCGCTTCTTCATTGTTATTGACAATATTTAAGCCGTTAGCACCAAGTTTTTCCTTCAGCTGACGGGCAAGGGTTGGAACAACGGAAAAGACTTGACTAGCTACCTCAGCGTCCATGTCTAAGACATTGCGGTAATGTTTTTTAGGGATGATAAGGGTGTGGCCCTTGGTGACCTGAGTAATATCTAAAAAGGCTAGAACGTGGTCGTCTTCATAGACCTTAGAGGCTGGAATTTCTCCAGCTACAATTTTACAAAAAATACAATCTGACATAATACGCCCTCTTTCTAGGATTTCTGTTATAATAATTATATCAAATTATAGGAATAAATGTATGTTAGAAGTTAAAAATGTTACAGGAGGCTATATCAATATCCCTGTCTTAAAAGATGTATCTTTTACTGTTGAAGATGGGCAATTGGTTGGTCTAATTGGTTTAAATGGTGCCGGGAAATCAACCACTATCAAGGAAATTATCGGGCTCTTGACGCCCTACCAGGGACAAATTTTGATAGATGGTCAAGGTCTTTCTCAGGGAGCAGAAAGTTATCGAAAGAAGATTGGTTTTATCCCAGAAACACCTAGCTTATACGAGGAACTCACCTTAAAAGAACACTTGGAAGTGGTAGCCATGGCCTATAATCTGCCGTGGAAATCTAGCTGGGGAAAAATCGAGAGATTGCTAAAAATCTTCCGGTTGGACGAGAAGTTAGACTGGTATCCGGTCAATTTCTCTAAGGGGATGAAGCAGAAGGTTATGATTATCTGCGCCTTTATGGTGGAGCCAAGTTTATTGATTGTAGATGAGCCATTTTTGGGCTTGGATCCCGTGGCTATTGCGGATTTGATTGCCCTTTTGGAGGAGGAGAAGGCAAGGGGGACTTCTATTCTCATGTCCACACACGTTTTGGATTCGGCTGAAAAAATGTGTGATTCTTTTGTAATTTTGCATCAAGGTCAGGTGAGGGCAACAGGGAATTTAGCAGACTTGCAAAATCAATTTGGCATGGCAGGTGCTAGTTTGAATGATATTTACTTAGCCTTGACCCAAGAAGGAGCAGTTGGATGAAAGAATTGTTCCAAAAACGCAGACGTGATTTTCTAGAACGTTGTTCCAAGTACCTGCGTTATGTCTTGAATGATCATTTTGTCTTGGTTCTCATGGTCTTTTTGGGATTCTTGAGTTTACAATATCGACAACTCTTGATAGCTTTTCCTGAAAATGCCTGGCCAATTGTTCTAATTGTCCTTGCTATCAGCTTCTTGACCTTGTTTTCAGGCAGAATAGCCACCTATTTGGAGGAAGCAGACCAGATTTTCCTATTGACAAAAGAGAAGGATGTGCTAGAAGAATTGGCTTTGGCAAGCCGTCGTTCCTATTTGCTTTGGTCAGGACTACAGGTCCTAGTTCAGTTACTGCTCTTGCCCATCTATTTCAAGCTAGGTTTGGAAACCTGGATGGTTATCGGCCTTGTACTGGCATTATTGGTTGCAAAATACTTCCTAGTAAAACACCAGCTGGCAAGTTACCAACAACAAGGAGTCTTGGATTGGTCAAAAGCCATTCAAGATGAACAAAAACGTCAACAAACTATCCTGCGATTCTTTGCCCTCTTTACAACAGTTAAGGGAATTAGTAGCACTGTCAAGCCAAGAAACTATCTCAACAAGCTGCTAACAGTTGTCAATTCACGCCGAACATGGTTTAATCTTTACTTGCGTGCTTTTCTACGGGCTGGAGACTATTTTGGTCTCAGTTTGCGCTTGCTCTTTCTAGCCCTCCTGTCCTTGATTGCGATTGAAGAGGCCTGGCTATCACTGGGACTTGTACTGGTTTTTCATTATTTACTCCTTTTTCAACTTTTGGGGCTTTATAAACACTATGATTATCAGTATATGACACAACTTTATCCCTTGAGTGTCAATGACAGAAAAATGGATTTTCGGAAATTGTTGAGGGGAATCTTATACGGTCTTTTAATAGTGGAATTGATTGTAGCTCTGCTATTTGTCCAAGACAAAATCTGGATTAGCCTGTTACCTGTGATTGGACTTTTTCTGCATGAAATCTATTTACCTGCAAAATTGAAAAAAATTGATTGACTAAATAGCTGAAAATTAGTAAAATAGTAAAGAATTTTTAAAGGAGGTAAGGCATGCAGTTTGATACTAGTGGGCTACAATTACAGTCTATTGCAGGAAATAGTGGCAAAGCGTTTAAGGGCCTACGGTCAGACGGAACGCAAGTCTTTGTGAAGTATGAGATGCCTCCTATCGTTTCTGCACTAGCTCGTGAGCAAATTACTCCACCTGTTTTGTCGGCAAATCGTGAAGTTGGAATGGGGCACCGTGTGGAGCAGGAATGGCTAAATGGTCGTACCTTAGAGCGTCAAGATATGCCTAGTAAACAGGTTCGACAGATTTTGGTACGTATGCATTACTCACGCATCCTGCTGAATCAAGCCTTGCAAATGAATTATACTTATATGGAGCCTCAAGATTTGGTCTATCGTTGGCAAAAAGAGGCACCGACGAGATTGGGGCAAAATTCTTATCTACAATCTGTTTGTCAAGATTTATTGAATAACCTTCCGAGTTTTCGTCAAGAAGTAGCAACCTTTGTTCATGGTGATCTACATCATAGCAATTGGGTAGAAACAACTTCTGGTTTTATTTATTTGACAGATTGGGAGACAGCTTGTGTAGCTGATAGGATGGTCGATGTTGCCTATATCTTGACGCATTACATTCCTCGTCAATCTTGGGAGGAATGGCTTCGTGCTTATGGTTACAAGTATAATCGAACAGTATTAAATAAAGTATTTTGGTATGGGCAATTGGCCTACCTCAATCAGATTGCCAAGCATGTTGAAAGCTACAATACTATAGCAGCAAATAAAGAAATCTACGCTTTGCGTCAATTCCGCCAAAGTTTTTATAGGGAAGTATGAGAGTTAGAAATCGTAAGGGAGCCAGTGAGCTCCTAGCAAATAATCCCCAGTACGTTATCTCCAATCCAGAGGAGTGTAAGGGAAAATGGGCAGAAATTTTTGGAAATAACAACCCCATTCATATCGAGGTTGGATCTGGTAAAGGTCGTTTTGTAACAGGGATGGCTGCACAAAATCCGGATATTAATTACATCGGTATTGATATTCAGATGACAGTTTTGAGCTATGCCTTGGACCGAGTTTTAGAAGCGGGCTTACCAAATATCAAACTCTTGCAGGTTGACGGGTCTAGTTTGACCAACTATTTTGCACCTGCGGAGATTGATCAACTCTATCTGAATTTTTCTGATCCATGGCCTAAGAAACGCCATGAAAAACGCAGATTGACCTACAAGTCCTTCTTGGATACCTATAAGGAAATTCTGCCTGAAAATGGGGAAATTCATTTCAAGACGGATAACCGTGGTTTGTTTGAATATAGCTTGGCTAGTTTTTCACAATACGGCATGGTTTTGAAGCAGGTTTGGTTGGATTTACATGCAGATGGTTTGGAAGGCAATGTTATGACAGAGTATGAGGAGAAATTCTCAAACAAGGGTCAGGTTATCTATCGCGTGGAAGCACGATTTTAATAAGATAAGCAAATAAGGAATCCCAATGGACTCCTTATTTTTGTTTAGTAAAATGGATTAGATAGACGATACAAGCGGTAATGGCTGAGCCGATGAGCAAGTAGGCTATTGGTCTAAGGCTTTCTAAACCATACAATAAATGGCTATCAATAAAGAGAAAGATGGCCAGAGTCATGATTAGAAGCATTAGGCAAAGGGTGAATAAAATACTTTCTTTTTTCATGATAGACCTCCAACGATAGTATAGCAAAGTAATCTTATGGATGCAACAGAAAAAATGGATAACGTTTACCAACAGTTGCCCTTATCGTTTTTCTTTACAGTTCTAGGGAATTATGGTAAAATACAGGATAGAAATAAAGAGAAAAGGGGGTTGACGTCAGTCAACCCTTTCCCTGTATGCAAATTGTATCAGGTCAGAATTGCAAAAGGAGGTGCCTATGTCATCAATTATTGATTTAGTCACGGCCACCATTGAACCAGCTATCCAAGCTCCTTATGAGTTGGTAGATGTGGAATATGGCAAAATGGGTGGTGACTATGTCTTATCGATTTTTATTGATAAGGAAGGAGGGATTTCCCTTCAGGATACGGCAGATTTATCCGAAATCATTAGTCCGCTTTTGGATACGATTCAGCCAGATCCATTCCCAGAGCAGTATATGCTTGAAGTGACCAGTCCAGGTTTGGAACGTCCCTTGAAGACAGCTGAAGCAGTTGCCCAGGCTGTTGGGAAATACATTCATGTCAAGCTGTATCAAGCTATTGACAAGGTGAAAATTTTTGAAGGAACTCTCCTGTCCTTTGATGGAACAGATTTGGTCATGGAATATATGGACAAGACCCGTAAAAAAGAAGTGACTATTCCATATTCGACTGTAGCCAAGGCACGTTTAGCCGTTAAAATTTAAGTATAAGAAAGGACCTTTTGCTATCAAAAGGAAATGAAGATGAGTAGAGAAATGCTAGAAGCCTTCCGCATTTTAGAGGAAGACATGGGTATCAACAAGGCGGATATTATTGATGCAGTGACGGAATCACTCCGCTCTGCCTACAAACGCCGTTATGGACAAGCAGAGTCAGCAGTCATCGAGTTTGATGAGAAGAAGGCTGACTTCCATGTATATACTGTCCGTGAAGTAGTGGATGAGGTCTTTGATAGCCGGTTGGAAATCAGCCTCAAGGATGCCTTGGCCATCTCAACTGCGTATGAAATGGGTGATAAAATCAAATTCCAAGAAGATCCTGCAGAATTTGGTCGCGTAGCTGCTCAATCAGCCAAGCAGACCATTATGGAAAAAATGCGTAAGCAAAAGCGTGCCATTACCTTCAATACTTATAAGCAACATGAAAATGAAATCATGTCTGGTACCGTTGAACGGTTTGATAATCGCTTTATCTATGTCAACCTTGGTACCATTGAAGCTCAATTGTCAAAACAGGATCAAATTCCTGGCGAAGTTTTCCAGTCACATGACCGTATTGAAGTCTATGTCTACAAGGTAGAAGATAACGGTCGAGGGGTTAACGTATTTGTCAGCCGTAGCCATCCTGAAATGATCAAACGTCTCATGGAGCAGGAAATTCCTGAAGTGTATGATGGGACTGTTGAGATCATGAGTGTTGCCCGTGAAGCGGGTGACCGTACGAAAGTCGCTGTTCGTAGCCACAATCCAAATGTGGATGCTATCGGTACGATCGTTGGTCGTGGTGGTTCAAATATTAAGAAAATCACGAGCAAATTCCACCCAGCTCGTTACGATGCGAAGAATGACCGCATGATTCCTACTGAGGAAAATATTGATGTTATCGAGTGGGTAGCTGACGAAGCGGAATTTATTTACAATGCTCTCGCACCTGCAGAAGTTGACCAAGTGTTGTTTGACACGGAAGATGGCAAACATGCTACCGTTGTTGTGCCAGATGACAAATTGTCATTAGCAATCGGTCGCCGCGGTCAAAACGTTCGTTTGGCAGCCCATTTGACAGGCTTCCGCATTGACATCAAGTCTGCATCAGAGTATGAAGCAATTGAGGCGGCTCAATATGCGACAGACGAAGTTGTAGAAGAAGTAGCAGAAGATCAAGAATAAGACAAAAGGAGCAACCATGGCAAAAGCTAGAAAAATTCCCTTGCGCAAGTCTGTGGTGTCCGGTGAAATCATCGACAAACGGGATTTGCTCCGTATTGTAAAAAATAAAGAAGGTCAAGTATTTATCGATCCAACAGGCAAGGCAAACGGTCGTGGTGCCTATATCAAATTGGACAATGAGGAAGCTGCTCAGGCTAAAAAACGTCGTGTTTTCGATCGTTCCTTTAGTATGGAAGTGGCTGCAGAGTTCTATGATGAATTGATTGCCTATGTTGATCATAAGGTCAAGAGGAGAGAACTTGGACTGGAATAAGAAACAGAAAATCTTAAATTTATTGGGCTTGGCCCAACGAGCAGGACGCCTGGTGTCAGGCGAAGACTTGGTTGTTGAAGCTATCCAAAAAAAGCAGGCAAAGCTGGTGTTTCTAGCTGACGATGCTGCTGGAAATTTAAGTAAAAAAATATCAGATAAAAGTCATACCTATCAAGTAGAAGTTGTAACAGTGTTTTCAACACTGGAATTGAGTGCAGCTGTCGGCAAGGCCAGAAAAGTCCTTGCAGTGACAGACGCTGGATTTACAAAGAAGATGAGGTCTATTATGGAATAGAACAGGAGGACAAGGCATTGTCTAAGAAGAGATTGAATGAAATAGCCCGTGAATTAGGTGTCAGCAGTAAGGAAGTTGTTGCTAAGGCTCAAGAATTGGGGTTTGAAGTCAAAAGCCATGCTTCAAGTGTAGATGAAGCAAGTGCCAAACGCTTGGCTGATAGCTTTAACCAAAAAGCAGAAGCGCCTAAACCTGCAGATAAAGTTCAGCCGGTCGAAAAGCCAGCAGCCAAGGTTGAGGTCGTAAAAGAGGACGCACCCGCACCAACGCCTAAGGAAGAACCGAAGGTGGCTACTCCAGCAACACCGCACCGTCCACAGAGCCGTAACTTTAAGGCAGAACGGGAAGCGCGTGCCAAGGAGCAAGCTGCTAAACGAGCACAAGGTAAAGGTGGTCAAGGCAAACAAAACCAAGACCGTCGTGATAATCGTCAACAAGGTCAAAACCGTCCAAATAATGACCGCAATGACCGTCGTGATAATAGACGTGAACAGGGTTCAGATAAGCACAAGGACAATCGTTTTGGTGACCGTCGTGACAATCGTGATCACCGTCGCCAAGACAATCGTTCAGGTCAACCAGCCCGCTTTGAGCAAAAAGAAGTTGCAAAACCAGCAGCGCCGAAAATTGATTTCAAAGCGCGTGCTGCAGCCCTAAAAGCTGAGCAAAATGCAGAATATGCTCGTACTAGTGAAGAGCGTTTCCGCCAAGCTCAAGAAGCGAAGAAGCAACCGAAAAAACCGAAAGAAATCAAGTTTGAAGAACCGGTGATTGAAAGCAAGCCATTTGTTAAACCAACGCCAGTCGCAGCGGTACCTGAGAAAGTTGCTGACAGTGCTGTAGATACCCGTCGTAAGAAACAAGCTCGACCAGACAAGAAGCGTGACTTTAATAGTGACGAAGAAGATGGTCCACGGAAACAACAAAGAAATCGAAATAGTCAAAATCAAGTGAGAAATCAAAGAAATAGTAACTGGAATAACAACAAGAAAAATAAACGCGGCAAGAACAATCAACCTGCCAAGCCTGTCACAGAACGCAAGTTCCATGAATTGCCAACTGAATTTGAATACACAGCTGGAATGACGGTTGCAGAAATTGCAAAACGAATCAAGCGTGAACCAGCTGAAATTGTTAAAAAGCTCTTCATGATGGGTGTCATGGCAACACAGAACCAATCTCTGGACGGCGATACCATTGAACTCCTTATGGTTGATTACGGCATCGAAGCCAAAGAAAAAGTAGAAGTGGACAATGCAGATATCGAGCGTTTCTTCGTCGAAGAAGGCTATCTCAATGAAGAAGAGATGACAGAGCGTCCGCCAGTTGTGACCATCATGGGACACGTTGACCACGGTAAGACAACTCTTTTGGATACTCTTCGAAATTCTCGTGTCGCAACAGGTGAGGCAGGCGGTATCACTCAGCATATCGGAGCCTACCAAATCGAAGAAAACGGTAAGAAGATTACCTTCTTGGATACGCCTGGACACGCGGCCTTTACGTCTATGCGTGCTCGTGGTGCATCTGTTACCGACTTGACCATCTTGGTCGTTGCAGCAGATGACGGTGTTATGCCACAAACAATCGAGGCAATCAACCACTCCAAAGCTGCCAATGTTCCAATCATCGTAGCTATCAACAAGATTGACAAACCAGGTGCAAACCCAGAGCGTGTCATTGGTGAATTGGCTGAACATGGTGTTATCTCAACTGCCTGGGGCGGTGAGTCTGAGTTCGTGGAAATTTCTGCGAAATTCAACCAAAATATCGATGAATTATTGGAAACAGTGCTTCTAGTAGCTGAAATCCAAGAACTCAAGGCAGATCCTACTGTGCGTGCAATTGGTACGGTTATCGAAGCGCATTTGGATAAAGGAAAAGGTGCCGTTGCAACCCTCCTTGTTCAACAAGGTACACTCAATGTGCAAGATCCAATCGTTGTCGGTAACACCTTCGGTCGTGTTCGTGCCATGACAAATGACCTTGGTCGTCGTGTCAAAGTTGCAGGTCCATCAACCCCTATTTCTATCACAGGTTTGAATGAAGCGCCGATGGCGGGTGACCATTTCGCAGTTTATGAGGATGAAAAATCTGCTCGTGCTGCTGGGGAAGAGCGTGCCAAACGTGCCCTTCTCAAACAACGTCAAGCAACGCAACGTGTCAGTCTTGAAAACCTCTTTGATACCCTTAAAGCTGGTGAAGTTAAGTCTGTTAATGTGATCATCAAGGCCGATGTACAAGGATCTGTTGAAGCACTTGCTTCCTCCCTTCAGAAGATTGAAGTGGAAGGGGTACGTGTCAATATCGTTCACTCAGCAGTTGGTGCCATCAACGAATCGGATATTACTCTTGCAGAGGCGTCTAATGCCCTTGTAATTGGTTTCAACGTTCGTCCAACTGCCGAAGCTCGCAACCAAGCGGAAGCGGACGATGTAGAAGTACGTCTCCACAGTATCATCTACAAGGTAATTGAAGAGATGGAAGATGCCATGAAAGGGATGTTGGATCCTGAGTACGAAGAAAAAATTATCGGTGAAGCGATCATCCGTGAAACCTTTAAAGTGTCTAAAGTCGGTACAATTGGTGGTTTCATGGTTGTACGTGGTAAGGTTACTCGTGATTCAAGCGTCCGTGTCATCCGTGATGGTGTTGTTGTCTTCGACGGTAAATTGGCGAGCTTGAAGCGTTACAAAGACGATGTGAAAGAAGTCGGCAATGCCCAAGAAGGTGGTTTGATGATTGAAAACTACAACGACATCCGTGTAGATGATACTATCGAAGCATATATCATGGAAGAAATTAAGAAATAATCAGCCTAAAAGGTGATGTTTCAACCAACTGTAAACGTATTGAATAAAATAGGGTAGATAGAGAGTGATCTTCTACCAGCGGGAAAGCTGAGGAAACTCAGCTTTTCTATCATTCGTTAGAAAGGAATGACTATGGCAAACCATTTTCGAACAGACCGTGTAGGGATGGAAATCAAGCGCGAAGTCAATGAAATTTTGCAAAAGAAAGTCCGTGATCCTCGCGTGCAAGGTGTGACCATCACTGATGTACAGATGGTCGGAGATTTGTCTATGGCCAAGGTTTACTATACGATTATGAGTAACCTGGCTTCTGACAACCAAAAAGCTCAAACAGGTCTTGAAAAAGCAACGGGAACTATTAAGAGAGAATTAGGTCGTAAGCTGACTCTTTATAAAATCCCTGATCTGGTCTTTGAAAAAGACCAATCGATTGAGTACGGCAACAAGATTGACCAAATGTTGCGTGCGCTAGAGCAAAAAGATTAATACTCTTCGAAAATCAACATCAGGCTTTGTTAGCTTGATTTGAAAACTGTAAAGCTCCTGTGGAGGTTATAAGATTTTCATTGAATATAAGATAGGAAAGTCGAGTGGAAACATTCGACTTTTTGCCGTTCTAAGGGAGTATTTTATGAAGATTCACTCGAAATATACTGTAACCGCCCAATAACAAAGTATATTGAAAAGGCTCCAAAGTCCTATCGACTCTGGAACCTTTTTCTATTTACATGCTCTCTTAATTTTTTCCTTCCATGGCAAATAAGCCTCCAGCACCTCCTTTTTTGCGAGTGTCTCCTCATTAGGTAAGTGTTCTAGAAGATAGTTCATATATTTCTCTGCATCAAGTCCGTGTCGCTTAGCTGTTTCTAAAAGACTCAAAATGACAGCTGTTGACTTGGCTCC
>NZ_POPB01000203.1 GCF_002964045.1 Streptococcus suis
CTCCAATTTTTATTAGCTGAAATATAATCCTATAAACGCATCATTAGACTTCTTCCTTTAAGATTCTAAGCTGATGCGTTTTTTTATTTATCTGTTACTCCAATCAGCATGAGATGTTTTTCTACAACTGTATCGGTTAACTGACTAGCTTAAAAATTCCTGTCCAATCTAGAAAGGCCTTTCGACGCATTTGTTCAATTTCACAGTGAAATAATCCTGCTAAGGTTGCTCTATTTAAAACAATATCATTCTTACGAGAACGGCTAGTTACTTTATTTACAAGCGTCTCGACTTCTTCACCAT
>NZ_POPB01000204.1 GCF_002964045.1 Streptococcus suis
CTATCAGCGTTCAGTTCAAATGTGTGAAGAGTATGACATTTATCGCCAGTGCTATTGTGGCTGTGTCTATGGGGCCAATGCCCAAGGTGTCAATCTCGTACAGGTAAAAAAAGAAGCCTTGGAATTTTTAAAAACGCACAGAGATTATTCCCACATTCCTTTCAAGGTACTGGATAAGAATTGATTTTCATTTCTTTTCATCAAATATTGAAATCGTTTTCGGATTTGTGGTATAATAAAGTATGATTTACCAAAGGAGGAAGTCCTATGTCTGTTAAAGATTTTATGACCCGTAAAGTTGTTTATATTTCACCAGATACAACCATTGCACACGCTGCAGATATTATGCGTGAACAGGATTTGCATCGTCTGCCTGTTATTGAAAATGATAAGTTGGTTGGTTTGGTCACTGAGGGAACGATCGCAGAAGCTAGTCCATCGAAGGCAACTAGCCTATCTATTTACGAGATGAACTACCTTTTGAATAAGACTAAGGTC
>NZ_POPB01000205.1 GCF_002964045.1 Streptococcus suis
AAATGCGTAATGTAGATAAAACATCTACTGTTTTGAAACAGACTAAAAACAGTGATTACGCAGATAAATAAATACGTTAGATTAATTCCTACCAGTGACTAATCTTATGACTTTTTAAACAGATAACTAAAATTACAAACAAATCATTTAACTTCTGTATTTATTTACAGATGTAATCACTTCAGGAGTGATTACATGAACAAAAATATAAAATATTCTCAAAACTTTTTAACGAGTGAAAAAGTACTCAACCAAATAATAAAACAATTGAATTTAAAAGAAACCGATACCGTTTACGAAATTGGAACAGGTAAAGGGCATTTAACGACGAAACTGGCTAAAATAAGTAAACAGGTAACGTCTATTGAATTAGACAGTCATCTATTCAACTTATCGTCAGAAAAATTAAAACTGAATACTCGTGTCACTTTAATTCACCAAGATATTCTACAGTTTCAATTCCCTAACAAACAGAGGTATAAAATTGTTGGGAATATTCCTTACCATTTAAGCACACAAATTATTAAAAAAGTGGTTTTTGAAAGCCATGCGTCTGACATCTATCTGATTGTTGAAGAAGGATTCTACAAGCGTACCTTGGATATTCACCGAACACTAGGGTTGCTCTTGCACACTCAAGTCTCGATTCAGCAATTGCTTAAGCTGCCAGCGGAATGCTTTCATCCTAAACCAAAAGTAAACAGCGTCTTAATAAAACTTACCCGCCATACCACAGATGTTCCAGATAAATATTGGAAGCTATATACGTACTTTGTTTCAAAATGGGTCAATCGAGAATATCGTCAACTGTTTACTAAAAATCAGTTTCATCAAGCAATGAAACACGCCAAAGTAAACAATTTAAGTACCGTTACTTATGAGCAAGTATTGTCTATTTTTAATAGTTATCTATTATTTAACGGGAGGAAATAATTCTATGAGTCGCTTTT
>NZ_POPB01000206.1 GCF_002964045.1 Streptococcus suis
GATGCAACTGATGTGGAAGGTCAAATCGAGATGTTGCTCAAAGTTGTACCAACTGCGAAGACTGTCGGTATTTTCTACAATTCTAGCGAGGTAAACTCAGAGGTTCAAGCTGAGCAGGCTAAAAAAGCACTCGAAGCAAAAGGTGTAAAGGTAGAAGTGACAACAGTTACGACTACAAACGATGTTCAGCAAGCTATTACTTCACTTGCAGGAAAAGTCGATGCTATCTATCTTCCAACTGATAACACAGTTGCCTCTACAGCTTCAACAATCGGTGATATTTTAAAAGAAGCAAAAGTTCCAGCTATGGGAAGTGACGCGGCAGTTATTGACGCAGCTCAATTAGT
>NZ_POPB01000207.1 GCF_002964045.1 Streptococcus suis
GATTCACTCACGGATTCTGAGATGGATTCAGATACAGATTCACTCACGGATTCTGAGATGGACTCTGATACAGATTCGCTCACGGATTCTGAGATGGACTCTGAGACTGATTCACTTACTGATTCTGAGATGGACTCTGATACTGATTCACTCACGGATTCTGAGATGGATTCGGATACAGATTCACTGATTGACTCTGAAATAGATTCTGAGACGGACTCGCTCACAGATTCTGAAATAGACTCTGAGACTGACTCACTCACGGACTCGGAGATGGATTCAGATACAGATTCGCTAACTGACTCGGAGAT
>NZ_POPB01000208.1 GCF_002964045.1 Streptococcus suis
GAAGATGCCTTTGATTTATTGCGATTTTAAGAAATATTATATTGTAGTCCAAGTATTAGTTCTCCGTGAAAAATGGTGTTTCTAGCTCAGAATCCAGTTCAATCTTCCAAAAGTATTAACGTGAAAAAATGAAAGTTGTAAATTAAACTTAGAGCCTATATTTACAGTTCAGACTTGCATATTGAGGTTGTTTTTTTCAAAATACAGTCAGTATTTCCCTCAAAAATTGCCTTGATGAGCGAAAAAGCCAAGGGCTTTGCATGTGAATATAGGTTCTTAGACACGTTA
>NZ_POPB01000209.1 GCF_002964045.1 Streptococcus suis
AAACTTTTTTTCATTCCGCTACTGACTAGCCCCTCAAGAGACAACTCAATTATTCTATCACGACTTATACACATTGTCAACCGGTTTTTTGATATTTTTTTGATTTTTTATGAAAAACTGAGCGGTCCCAAATTTCAAGTTGAAGTTAGCCACCCAAAAGAAATTCACTTGGCGACTTGTAGTCCAAGCATTTTTTAGGGTAGTTGTTAATCCAATTTTCGATAAAAGCGACTTCTTTCGGAGTCGTTTTCTTGGTTCCCTTAGGTAACCATCTACGAATTAATCGATTATGATTTTCATTTGAACCTCTCTCCCATGAAGAGTAAGCATGTGCGTAGTAGATATGTTCCTCAGGAAATACCTCAGACAATCGTTTGAACTCCGAACCATTATCTGCAGTAATGGACAGAATACGATGCTTCCCTAATAGTAACGTAAGCGCCTGATTGACAGATTCAGCAGTTTTATTTGGAATTAACCTTATAATTTGGTGTCTGCTCCGCCGGTCGGTTAAGACTAACAGGCAATAATTTTTTATCTTAGTTAGTAGGACGGTATCAATTTCATAATGACCATTTTCCAAGCGAAGATTAATAACGTCAGGACGTTCTTCGATAGATTTACCTGCCGGCTTAAAGCTCGGACTAGCTTGCTTCTTGACACCTTTCCTTTTTCTGGGATAAAGTATGTCGGCCTTCGTCAATCCTAAATGACCATTATGAAACCAGTAGTAGATGGTTGAAATACCAACTTTCACTTGCTTCTTCTTAACCATCATTTCAGGCGAAAATTTTTGCTTATGATAGTGTAAGATCTTCTCTCTGATTTCCTTTGTTAGAATTAACTTTTTCACCGACCGTTTTCGATTGGATTGGTAAGCAGTTTGTGCGTAATCGGCAGAATAGACCTTTTTGTATAGCCCTTTTCTCACTTGTTGTAAAGTTGTACCTCTTTTGACTTCATTATGAATCGTTTGAGGCGCCTTTCCTAATAAGCCTGCAATTTCACGATTGGACTTATTTTCATCAAT
>NZ_POPB01000021.1 GCF_002964045.1 Streptococcus suis
GTGGTGGTTCAAGGGGGATACTTATTTTTCAGAGGATGATTTCAAGCATAAGAATTTTGAACTGCTTCATACAAATGATAATTATTCACCGCTACTAGAGTATAGTAGATTGGAGATAGCAGACTATGTCTATGCATATTTAGATATTTGTGAGGGGACTATTTTAGATAACTCAGAATATATTGTAGAACTACTTCAAAGAAACGAAGTTTACGAGTCTGTTATAACATACGAGGAGAATGAGGAATATACAGAGGAATACTTAAT
>NZ_POPB01000210.1 GCF_002964045.1 Streptococcus suis
GTTATTGTTTTCTTGGTGGCACCAAGTATGGCTGCCCTACGTTGGGTCAAATCCTTTTGGCAATTGCTTCTTTTAGGGCAAGGTATCGCTATTCTAACGGTTGTGCTTGGTTTTTTAGTGGCCAATCAACTGGATTTAACCATGTCAGGGACCTGCGCCGTTGTCAGCCTTCTTGTGGTTTGTTCAAGTATTATTCTAAAAAATACTTGGTCACGGTCATCTGATAAGTGAAATTGTCAGAATTTTTTGTTATTATAGTCATTAAGAAAGACAAAG
>NZ_POPB01000211.1 GCF_002964045.1 Streptococcus suis
AAGAATTCCATTTCCATTATGAAAATGAGTTCGGTGGGGTCCGAGACATCGATATTCCATTCGAGGGCTTGATTACCAACATTAACCGCCGCTACCGTGAAACCAATAGTGATTACACACGGACAGTCATGAAGACTTACATGAATGAATTGACCTGTGGGACCTGCCACGGCTATCGCCTCAATGACCAAGCTCTTTCTGTTAAAGTTGGTGGCGAGCAGGGACTTCATATCGGGCAGCTGTCTGACTTGTCCGTGGCGGATCATCTGGAAGTCATTGAAAATCTGACC
>NZ_POPB01000212.1 GCF_002964045.1 Streptococcus suis
ATGAAACACGCCAAAGTAAACAATTTAAGTACCGTTACTTATGAGCAAGTATTGTCTATTTTTAATAGTTATCTATTATTTAACGGGAGGAAATAATTCTATGAGTCGCTTTTTTAAATTTGGAAAGTTACACGTTACTAAAGGGAATGTAGATAAATTATTAGGTATACTACTGACAGCTTCCAAGAAGCTAAAGAGGTCCCTAGCGCCTACGGGGAATTTGTATCGATAAGGGGTACAAATTCCCACTAAGCGCTCGGGACCCCTTGTAGGAAAATGTCCTAAGTGTGGCAACAATATTGTATTAAAAAAATCGTTTTATGGTTGTTCAAATTATCCTGAATGTACCTTCACTTTAGCTGAACATTTTAGAAAGAAAAAACTCACCAAAACAAATGTAAAAGAATTACTGGAGGGAAAAGAAACCCTGGTAAAAGGAATCAAAAACAAAGAGAAAAAGCCCTACAATGCCGTTGTAAAAATTGGGGAAAAGGGATATATTGATTTTATCTCTTTTTCAAAATAAGCATAAAAGCCCTTTAAAGAGGGCTTTTATATATTAATCACAAATCACTTATCACAAATCACAAGTGATTAATCACAAATCACAAGTGATTAATCACTTGTTCAGACTGAAGACAAAGTCCTTAGAATTGATTTTCTAAGGGCTTTTCTTCGTATTTAGGAGTATAATATAAGAAAAAGGACTTATGAGGTTCTCCTATGCTACACAAAGAAAAA
>NZ_POPB01000213.1 GCF_002964045.1 Streptococcus suis
ACAGTCAATGGGACGATGGGCTGTGACATAATAAATCCTCCAGTTATGTTTTTTATAACAGTATACAGGAGGAGGGAGTGATTAGATAGATACCTTGTTATTGGGCGGTTACGTATAACCGAATCCAGCATATCCGACATCCGCCCTAAGACCGATTTTATAAAAAAGAACTCCCTTTCGAAAGTTCTTCTATATATGATTATTTACCAAGAGCTGCTGCCATAGTCGCTGCGACTTCTGCTTCAAAGTCGTTTGAAGCTTTCTCGATACCTTCACCCACTTCGAAACGAGCAAATTCTACAACTGAAGCGTTCACTGAGTTCAAGTAAGCTTCAACAGTTTTGCTGTCGTCCATGATGTAAACTTGTGCAAGAAGTGTGTAAGCTTGGTCAACTTGAGTGTTGTCAAGCATGAAGCGGTCCATTTTACCTGGGATGATTTTGTCCCAGATTTTTTCTGGTTTGCCTTCAGCTGCCAATTCTGCTTTGATAGCTTCTTCAGCTGCTGCAACCACTTCGTCAGTCAATTGAGCTTTAGAACCATATTGCAAGAGTGGCAATGCTGGTTTGTCAACCATTGCACGGCTTTCGTTATCTTGCTCGATTTTGTGGTTGATTTGTGCCAACTCATCTTTAACGAATTGCTCATCCAATTCAGTGTAGGAAAGAACAGTTGGTTTCATCGCAGCGATGTGCATTGAGATTTGTTTTGCAAGAGTCTCATCTCCACCGTCGAAAACTGAGATAACACCGATACGGCCGCCGTTGTGTTGGTATGCACCAAATGCTTGAGCATCTGTTTTTTCAACCAAAGCAAAGCGACGGAATGAGATTTTCTCACCGATTGTTGCAGTTGCGTTTACGTATGCTTCTTCAAGGGTTTCACCTGAAGGCATAACCAATTTAAGAGCTGCTTCGTTGTCAGCTGGCTTACCTTCTGCAATTACTTTAGCAGTAGTGTTTACCAATTCAACGAATTGAGCGTTTTTCGCAACGAAGTCTGTCTCAGCGTTCACTTCAACAACTGCTGCTACGTTACCATCAACGTAAACACCTGTCAAACCTTCAGCTGCTACACGGTCAGCTTTCTTAGCTGCCTTAGCCATACCTTTTTCGCGAAGCAATTCGATCGCTTTTTCGATATCGCCTTCTACTTCAACCAATGCTTTTTTCGCGTCCATAACGCCAGCACCTGATTTTTCACGCAATTCTTTAACGAGAGCTGCTGTAATTTCTGCCATGTCTATTCTCCTTGTTTGTATTTATAAAATAGAGGAGCGAGCTCAGCCCTGCCCCTCTAGGATTGTTTTTTGTGTTTGATAAATGATGTAGAATGTACTCGGACTAAAAAGCTAGAATTTAGATAAATCTAAGGCTTTTCTTAACGTCCTCGTTACTTAGATTATTTACCTTCTACTACTTCAACCAATTCTTCGATTGATTCTGTAGATGCTGGTTCAGCTGCCAATTCAGCTTCAACTGCTGCCACGCTGTCTTCACCTTGGTTACCTTCGATGATTGCGTCAGCCATTTTAGCTGTGATCAATTTAACAGCACGGATAGCGTCATCGTTAGCTGGGATGATTACATCGATATCATCTGGATCTGTGTTTGTGTCAACCATCGCTACAACTGGGATACCCAATTTTTTAGCTTCTTTAACAGCGATTTGCTCTTTGTGTGGGTCAACAACGAACATTACGTCTGGAATGCGTGGCATGTCAGCGATACCGCCCAAGAATTTTTCAAGACGAGCACGTTGTTTGTTCAACAATGCTACTTCTTTCTTAGGAAGCACTTCGAAAGTTCCATCTTCTTCCATGCGGTTGATTTCTTTCAAACGAGCGATACGTTTTTGAATTGTACCCCAGTTTGTAAGAGTTCCACCCAACCAACGGTGGTTGATGAAGTATTGACCAGCGCGGATAGCTTCGTCTTTAACAGCTTCAGCAGCTTGTTTTTTAGTACCTACGAACAAGATAACTGCGTCGTTTGCTGCAGCGTCACGGATGAATTCGTAAGCTTGGTCAGCCAATTTTACAGTTTGTTGCAAGTCGATAACGTGGATACCGTTACGCTCTGTGAAGATGTATTTAGCCATCTTAGGATTCCAGCGACGAGTTTGGTGACCGAAGTGTACACCAGCCTCAAGAAGTTGTTTCATTGAAATTACTGCCATGAGTATTTCTCCTTTTTGTTTTTTCTCCTCTCCCGAACTTCGACTTGCAGCCCAACCTTTCGGCAACAAGACCACAATTGGTCCAAGATGAGTATTTGTTGCACAGCAACTCTATTAGTATATCAGAATACCTGCCTATTTTCAAGTAAAATAGTAGATAAATTCGTCAAAATCCTACCTTTTCTTCTATTCAAAGTAGGTTTCAGCTACTACTGAATAAGAGCCTGCAACAACATCCATTCTTTCTAACTGTCCACTGGCATTTATTCTATAAAAACCAGCTGATGGAGCAACATTGGGATCTGTCCCTTTCATATTTGGACTGCTGTGGTCTTCTCTAACCTCAATGTAAACCAATCCATCCGAAGATTGCACATTGGTAACCACTTGGGCTAGAAAATCCGCTTTGGTAAAAGGAGCCCCGTAACGAGAAGCTGCATGTGCCTTGGCCCAATTAGCTGCCTGCTCGACGGTCAAATTCTTGGTATCTACAGACGTATTAGGAACTGTTGCCGAGCTAGTTTCAGTTGCCACTGCTGAGCTTTCACCGAGGACCAAGTTTTCAAAGAATGCTTGTAATTCCTGGTTTTTAGTCGGTCGGAAATACAAACGCTTCTCTGGGTTGCCTTGATTTTGATCGGTAATCCAAGCAATCACCTGACCATCCTTTATGGTAAAGAGATAGAGGTGGGCTAATTGTGATTTTGATACTTCTAAATCTGAATACATTCCGACTACAGCTGTCTGCCCTGCTCCAACTTGACCAGTTTCACTCCAAACTAGTTCAGGTGTTTCTCCCAGAAAATCAGGTGTCATTTGCTGACCAGGACCAGTCAAAACTCCAGATGGCAAGGTCACACCAAAAAAGTTCCCTGCACGATTTGGGCTATAGGATACATAATATTGTGGAGGCGAGAATGATGGTCCCCATTGGTCAATCACAAAACTCCTCAATGCCTCTGCTTTACCAGCATCCCACAAACCAGTTTGGCTACTTGAACTACTAGCTACAGAGGTGGTTGAAGAGGTGGTTGATGTGCTGGAATTAGAACTAGTCGAACTTATAGAAGTAGATGAAGATGTCGAGGTTACTTCTCGCTTCTGACTGCCACAGGCCGCCAGCAAGCAGACACTGGCTCCCAAAAGTAAGCCTGATATCATTCTATTCTTTTTCATCCCATCTCTCCTAATCATCCACTCGATAAAAGACACCTTGGCTAAAACTTTCTGTCGTTGCGACACTCTGGGTAGTAAAAATCCTATCCTTGCTGGTGTCCGTCTGGTCGCTATGCCCTTCTAGAAATCCATAAGTATTCTGTACCCCTTTTGGAATCAGCAAAGTTGGTATGGTAGGTGAAGCCATAGCATTTGGATTGGTAATTCCTGCTAAAAGAACTTCACCTTCAAACTTGGCAAATTGTACATCAACAAAGACAGTGTAGCCCTCCCCATTTACAGCCACATTCCCCTGACTATCAATCTCTATTCGATCGCCACGCGCATTGACCCATTCTCCTTCCAAACTAGAAAAGTTTCCAGCTAGGATTTGTTCCAAATTCATGGACTGGACACCATCTGTTTGATTTGAACTGCTCATTTCTGTTTCTGATTCTGTTCTGTCAATCTCAAATTCTTCCCAGTCAAATTGATTAGGATCTAGAATTTCTGACTCTGTCTTTCCAAAAACAGAAACAAGTTCATCTCTCATATGAAAATCTTGCTCGACTCCCTCAATCAATTGACCATTTGCATCTAACTTATTAAGCGTACCTACGGCATCTCCTGTCCCTGAACTCCATCCATAACTAACATATTCTCCACTCTGGAACAAGACAAGGGCGCTTCTCCCACCACCAACTCCAGCTACAAAATTTTCTGCTAACAATGAAATTTGACCATCAATAATCGCGTAGAATCCCTTTACAAATACTGACCCATCTGTATTTTCAGATCCTATAAACAGTTCATTCTGACCATCCTGATTAAGATCATAAAAAGCATATCTTAAATGGGGAGCAGTTTTTACCACACTTTCCATAACCCAAGAATTCATCGGAAGCTGTAAACCTTGTAAGACATCCATCATTTTTTCTACATTTTCTTTGTCCGCACTATTCGCAAAGTCAATGATTGCCTGATAATCCGAAAAAACGGACTGATACAGTTCCTTATCGTCCTTCTTAACTTGGCTCGAACTAGTTGAACTTTGTTGGTTCGCTGATGAACTAGTCGAACTTTGGTGAATGGATGACGAGCTTGAGGATTGTTTCGTCTGGACATTTGACTTGCTACAAGCTGATAAAGTTGCCACACAGACAAGTGCTAAAGCTAGATATTTTTTCATAGTAACCTCCATAATAAAAAATAGATCTAAAGTGAAAGTATGGTTATTCTTAACCATACCGACAGTTGCTCCGACTAGCTTTGCTAATTTCCGATTTTCTTTACTAGACACTATTATCTGTAAATGTTTATTTTTCCACTTGACCAAATTCACTATTTAAGGTACAATATTCTTTGTTATGGCGGTATAGCCAAGTGGTAAGGCACGGCTCTGCAAAAGCTTGATCGTCGGTTCAAATCCGTCTACCGCCTTAATATACCTGATTTAACAGGAATTAACCGAACACAAAGCCCGTAAAATCGGGCTTTTTTGATTTTCCGTCTGGCTAAATTCGGCAAACTTTGAAAATAATTTGGGGCGAATTTGGGGCAGACAATTTTTTCGGTTTCAATTTTATTATAAAATATTTATTCTTATATTAGTATTTTTTATGCAGAAATTAGCGGCCAAGTTAGGCCGCTATTTCTCATACCTGCAATTCCTCACGGATTGCTTTTTGTAATAGTTGGCTAAAATTGACTTTGTTTTCTTTTCCAATTTCAACAAGCCAGCTAGGTAGTGTAACGGTCTTATTGACGATTTTAGAGCGTTCACGCTCACGGACAAGTTCAGTATCAACAGAGATAGCCTGAATCACATCATCATCGCTTGCTAGATTGCTCGCAAGTGCCTTAAATGATGACGGTTTAGGAAATTCTTTACCTTCATCTTCAAACATGATGGTATAGATTTCAAGAACTTCACGAGCGTTGAAAATAGCTTCGCTTAGATTGTTCGCTTCGCTAAATGCTCCAGGGAAATCAGGGAAAGAAATGCTGTAGCCACCATTTTCCTTATCTGCTTCAAACAATGCTAAATAATTATATTTCATAGTGATAGATTAAGCCAATGATCAGAGTAACCCCTTTAGGGGTATGGGGAGGAGTGCCCTCACTCCCCATACAAGACTTTGAGAATGTTGCTTAGTGTGCCTGGTCTGTAATCCTTTTCTTTTGGTTTAGGTATCGTCACTGTCCGTCCGTCTGGATGTTTCCAAACCTCGTGAGACCCTTTGCCAAAGTTTGTTTTACTGAAACCTTGCTTCTTAGCAATCTTCTTAAGCTCTCGCTCTGTCATTGGCTTATCTCCTTTCCTTATCTTTAATTATATTATACACTTGTTTTAAACACTTGTCAACATAAAACACTTGTTTTTAACAAATATTTTTTCAAAAAACATTCCATCACAACAGACATTTTCAAAAATGTCCATCATAATAGAAAATAGCCCCCAGCAAACGCTGAGGGCTTTGTTTGTGTATTAGACTGGTTTCTTTTCCAGCTTGTAAGTTTCGCCATTGATGATGACTTCAATGCCATCAATCGTGATGTCAATGTGATCTTTGCTACCGACATCTGTGACGGTAGCAGTATCATATTTGGACAGTGTCCCATTTTCCGACTCAATAGCCTTGAGTCGGCTGGAAGCTCCGACAATGTAGCTGTCAAATCCGCTAGCAGCATAATCATAGACTGCACCGCCAGCCTTAAACATGCCCTTGACAGCCTCACTGAAGGTCTTAGCACCGCTGACCTTGTAAGAGCCGCCTGAACGTAAGAGATAGAACCAGTCTGTCAGAAAATCGTCAACTGTTGCATAGTGCATATAGTGACCACCTTCATTTGATGGACGGGCAGTTCCTTGTGTGACTGTAACACCGCTTGGACGGTTGCCTTGACCTGTCCAGGTCATACCACCCCAATTGTTGTCTGCCTTTCCTACGGCTGATGTACCCCAAAGGCCTTCATAGTGCAAAATGGTCAAAGCGTAGCTTGGAAGGATGTCATGCTTTTTACAGTTGGCCAGAATTTTTTCCAGCACCGCTTTTTTTAAGATAGCACCATTGAAAGAGAGGTCGCCCTCTTCTTTGCCTACTATGGCTTTCCCAGTTGGCTCAGTTTGGCTTGTTTTGGTTTCCGTGGTCTGTTTTACCTCGGAACTCTTGGACGGCTCAGAGGGCTGTTTTTTGAGCAATTCGGTGACACGTTTTTGCACAGCTGGATAGTCAGCACCTAGCGACTGCTTGCGAGCCTCACCGTTGCCATGCTTACCAGCAATTACCTCTTGAGCCAGTTGGTCAACAGTCTTTTTAGGTGCCGTAGCCTTGCCATTGATGACTGCCATGACAGCCTCATATTGATTACCAAGAGCTGCCTTGCGGGTATCTCCGTTGCCGTATTTTCCAGCCAACGTTTCCTGAACCAAGGTTTCAAGGCTTTTACCTGCTGTACTGGTTTGATTGGCCAAGCGGTACACGTAGCAATACATCCAACCACTAGCAGCAGCCGTTTGGTTGTAGTTATCAATCGTAATGCTATTGCGAGCGTAGTTACAGTGGATGATGTTATCTGGATCTACAAAGATACCGGTATGACCACCAGCACCCGCTGATTGCCCACGTCTACCCCAGACAAAGATGTCTCCACGCCTTGCATCCCAATCAGTATTTTCAGCAATGAGTTTGTATCCGTTTTTGATGAGCCAATCATGCTCATACTCGGTATTGACTGCCCAACCAGCTGAGATAGCACCAGCGGACATCAGAGCGTAATAAACAGAGCTGGAACAGTCAAAAGAGTTCGGACCGTTTCGGTAGTCCATTGAGTAGGTCACACGGCCTTTGCGATCGCTCATCCAACGGAGAGCAGTTTCAATATTCACTCCCATAGTTACTCCTTTTCGAAATAAAAAGGAGCCAACACCCAAACAAAAGGTGTTAAAGCTCCCAAAACAATAATAATCAGGATTGCTTTGATTAGTTTCATTTGCCTTTACCAATTAGCTTTTCAAAAGCAGCCGTCACGTTTTCGAATATTGAGGTGTCGCCCTTGGCTTTGCCATAATTCTCGACCAAGCTCTTAAAGGTCAAGATGAGATAGCCAACGTAGATTGTGTAGAGAAATGCCACACCCGTCTGTTCAGGCAACAAGACCGACATTGGTATCAACACGGTAAGCAAAATAATTCCCATCATTTTACGAATCAGGCCATTAATACCGATTTTAGACTTGTATTCGATGTCTGGGTTAATCATAGCAGCGAATGTACCTGATAAAAAATCGACAATTTCCATGATAACAATAAGCCCGAGCAAAAAGAGGACTAGACCGTCCTCTGTTGCAATAAGTTCGCGTAAAAAATCAAACATCCCATGTGGATGCGGTTGGATAGTTAAAAAATACATTTATGCCTCCTTAATATTTAACCTCTCGGTCATCTCCCCAGCCGAACCTGCGGAGCTTGATAGACCTTGTCGTCGTGTCCCAGATACAATAATCAAAAGCAATAGCCGAATAGGTATGTTGGTAGCGCTGACCTAACTTACCAAAGTACAACACACGGTCAATATATCCCGATGCCGTCGAAATGTAATTGATACCATTTTTTTGCAGCACGACGTCGGTATGATTGTGTCCGGTAAATACTCCGGCCAAATGACGTGCCCCTTGATTGGTAAAGTCGGCTGTAAAATTAACCTCAAAGCCTGCCTGGCTCTTAGTGTTACGTAACGATACAGACCTGCCGTGCTTAAATGCTTCCAAGATTTGAGGCAAGAGCTGACGGTTCCCTTGTCCTCCCGTATTATTGGTCATACCGTCCTCTGGCCCCCATGGAGAGCTGTGCGTCATGACTAAAACGTGCCAATCTTCATTGACTCGCAAAGCTGTGTCAACCAACCATTTAAGCTGGTCTTGACAGTATCCGTTGTGGTCGTTATAATTATACATCTCACTCCCGTCAGGATTGAGAGGCATGCTATAGAGATCTAACACCACAATACGGATTTTGTGGTTGTTAAAATCCTTATAATAGTACGACCCAGGATACTCTCCCAAATGCCCAAAATGCACATCTGGGTCGCGGTGCAAGCCTGTATACATGAGGTTGTGGAAATCTTTCTTAGGCAAAATCGGATCATGGATATAGCGGTCGTGATTCCCCTCGCAGTAGAGCACGTCCGATGCGCTGATGCCGTTAAACACCTTACGTAAAGCGTTTTGGTTAGATCCAGTAGATAGCACAGTATCGCCTCCATGCAAAATTGTTGTTGGAGGCAAATCTTTGACAACTTTTGCTAAGGCAAGAGCAGAGTAATCTACTTGAGCATTTGTCAAAAATCCATTTTGGTGATTGTCTGTCATAAATGCAAATGTAAATCCGCCCGGCGTCAAATCTTTGATCAAGACATCTTCTTTTTCCGAAATTTTCTCAATCATTTCTAAAGTCAACTGTTCTCCAAGCAGAGATACTGTTTTGTCTTTTTGAGATTTATCAAAAAAGTCTTTAAGTAGCCCTGTGAGGCTATCTGTTGTTTGATTTAGCAGTACCAATTGACCATCCGTTACATTATCGACCAATTTGACTGCGTGAGCCTTGGCATCGAATACGAGTATTTTGTCAGGGGCGGATATGTAGATGCAGTCTCTGTCCATGTCGTAATTGTACTCCCAAAAGGCTAAACCATTAACCGCATCTCGTTTCAGGTCCTTAAATGTGTAATTAAAAACCTTATCGTTGTATCGATAAAATAGATCCGTAAATTTAAACGTGGCCTGACCGCTACCGTGGATGTACAGATATGGATTTTGGATATCCAAAATCTCAAAGCTGTCTAGCACAGTCGCTTTACCGCTCGGGCTTAACAAAACATTTTGATAGCTATCTGCTTCGCTGATTTTTTCTGCGTGTCGCGTATCACAAAGGACAAGACCATTTTTTAGCTGCCGCATGTCGACAGCGAGGTAAAATTCGGTCGTCCCTATCGGTAGATTATAAGCGCTCAATTTTCCATATGCGACATTGTTGGCTAGGCCTGATTTGTTATAGACCAAATATCCCGACACATCGAGCTCTTGCGTGCTAGGTATTGTACGGTACAAGCCAAACGTTTCGTTAGCTTGCTTCGTCAGCTGGATGTGTATCCATGCCCATCCTGTGTACGCTTTCGGCACTAAATCGTCCGAATTAATCCAAGCATGGTAATGCCAATCGTTAGACAAGAGATTGACCGTGGACACGGTCGCCTTTTCGGACAATTGTACCCGAAGAGCCTCTCCAGCGGTTTTATAGATCTTTCCGTCGTTGGCTACACGCATATCCGTCAATTCGCTTGGCACCGTGCCATTTCCGGCATTGGCGATAAGATTGTCAATCTGCCCGCTAACCACGCTAATATCTTGAGCTGTGGATTTGTCGGCTTGCTCCATTTGGTCCAGTCGTTCGACCAGAGTATTTGCATAGCCTCTCGCTTTCGCAACCTCCATGTTGGCATTGCCGTTGGCTGTTGCATCGTCATACGCTTGCTGGATTCCGTCATGAATAGCTTGCCGGACATCACGACCAAAGACACCTTCCTTGATTACTTTTAAGTGGTTATCAATTCCCATATATCATTTCCTTTCTAATGCTTCCATTCTGGTTATCAATTCGTCCAGATTGATTTCTTTGGTTACGAGCAAATAATCCAACTTCTGCTTATCTTGAGCTGACAATAGCTGGCTTGATTGCTCCGAGACCGCTGTATTGACAGTCTCAACAGCTTCTGCAGTCGTACTGGCAATGACTCGAACCTCTTCCAGCTGACTCTGTTGCTCTTTTAGCTGCCTGGTCGTGACTAGTTGCTTAGTCCTTTTACGGACATTGTCCAATTGCCACTCTTCAGCAGACTTAAACTTGTCGCCAATCGTCAAATTCGATCGCTCAACGCTTACCAAGTCAATCTGCCGTGCAACAACTCTCAGCCGTTCGTCAATAAACATAACGGGATTGATAACCCTATATGTGTTACCTTCCTCAAACTCATCAAAATTTGGGTTGATGTGCGATAAGTTGACTGCCGATACCGAGTATTGATAGGCTACAGCCTTCTGAGTAGCTAGCTGGCTCTCTCCTGCCTGTTTTAATGTTGCAGGGTCCTCTATATCGTCAAACGTGGCAGTTTCCATTTTTATGCCGTACTCGGCAATCAAGTCCGGTCTATCGATGTAGTCTTTCCCGTTGTTAACGGATGCAATACTGACACGCTGATTTGTCTCACTATTTTGCTTGCCATAAACCAGTAAGCGAGATACGATGCCCTCTGGATTGATGTGTTGCTTTAGGGATAGCAAATTGACAGAGAGCTTGATTTCCGTGTCGCTGTCGACACCAATCTGTCTCTTAAAGTCAAGGTACCTCTTGCCATTTTCCTTGCGAATCTGTACCTCCAGTCCATACTCGTTTAGGATGAGGTCTGTCAACGTGGCAAAAGTCGACTTGGCAGGGTCGACATCGGCTTCCATGTGGTCGCCTGTTGCGATCAAGTCTGACAAGTCCCCAGGCAAAAACTCCTTGTAAGATTCCAGGTTTTCGTTGTGGAATTTTAATACCTGCTTTACAAAATCAGACTTCTTCCCACGGTAAATCTGTTGACGTTGCTTGCTGTCGTTCAAAAAATCCAGTTCCGACTTGGCATTGTATGCAAATGTAAAAACTCCACTCTCGGCCATATCGTTTGTAATCGGTGCGATACGACCGAAAAATACTTCTCTACCTGTCCGCATATTGACTACTTGGACCATGGTCTGCAAGGGCTTGATTAGAGCCTTGTAGCCAGCGTTATTTGGCAAAAATTGGAAGTCAAACTGGGCAATCTTATTAATTTCAAACTTAATAATGGCCGACAAGAGCTTATTCCCGCCGGCCATCGAATCGTGAATCGGTGTCACGTTGGCACCATTAATCAAACTAACTGCATACATCAAATCAGCTCCTTATACCATTGGAACGAGATTCTGCCGTTTCCTTCAATATGGATTTCATTCTCTTTTTCGAGTGTGAAAAAGTCATAAACACGACTACCTGGAATGATACTGAACTGTTGATTTCGCATAGTCAATGTCATGTTGCCGGTCGACGTAATCTCTGGCCGTGCCAAACTGATACCCGTGTTGACCAATAGAACATCAAGCGAACCATTGACCTCAAAGGCGATGTCCTGGAACGCATCAAGCTCAAAATTAAAATCATCCCAGATGTCACTCCCTTCAGCTTTTTCTGAAATCATGAAGGGATAGGATGTGAATGTGATTTTTAGCACACCATGCGCCCAATCTTCTTCAAAAGCACTATCCCCTTGGACTTCGGCTAGGAAGTAAAAACCAGGAATTGCATCGTCATATAGAGGTGCGAGTCCAGTAGTACCCATTAGCCAGTTAATAGCACTTGTTTTTGCCATATTCATAGCTTCTTTCGTACCGTAAATCGTATTTTTGATTTTTATTTGATAGGTCAGTTTCCTCTGTTCGTAGAGTTGCCCACCATAGACAGTCGAAAAGTCGTATTTTTCATTTGAAAATGGAATTGGCACCAGTACCTTCTTTTTGTCAGGGATGCTAATTGACCGTTCATTTAATAAAAGCAAGCCTTCATCTTCAAATGAGTGCCTGCCGTTGTATCTAATTCCGTAGTGTTTAGCCAACTGTGCCTCCTCCTTCGATAATTTGAATACGCTGTGCTTGGGCATCTGAAACATGTCCCACGATCAATTGAGCGAATGTTTTGCCATCAATATTTAAAATGATTGGTTGTGGCTTTGGTTGTTCCACGTTCACAATAATCTTGTCTTTGACAGTAGACATGATATGATCTGCTATCATTCCAAGTGTACTTTCGTTCAGTGGTAGAACAGCTTCTTTACCAGCCTCACCGCCACCCATCAAACCATTACTATTCATGCCGAAAATAGTGGGCTTGGTCAAAATACCACCTTTCGCAAACCATGTAATATCAATAGATGGCAAGGACCCCTTGCCGCCGAACCCCCATGGAGCTTCGCCGCCGCTAATATGGAAGCGTGGTAATTTCGGTCTAGGGAGAGACCACTCAAAGTTGAAGAAACCTTTAATCGCATTGATAGCATTGGAAACAGCGTCCCTGGCACCGTTAATAGTGTTCGTAATAGTATCTCTTATACCATTCCAAACACTACTTACAGTGTTGAAAATGCCAGACATCACGCCACTGATTGTGCTCGATATTCCGTTAAATACGTTGGAAATCGTATTTGAAATCGAGGTTACTATGTTGCCGATAAATGACAATATGCTATTCCAAATTGTAGACACAATGTTAAAAATCATGTTAAGTACGAATTGGATGTAAGTCACAATCGCTTGCCAAGTCGTCTGAATGTATTGTTGAATAGCTGTGAGAACTGTCTCAATGATGGACTTGATTGCATTGATTAAATTGTCTACAACACCTCTCATGGTCTCCCAAGCGCCAGACCAGTCACCGTTAATCGCCTGCATAACTGCCTTGATGATGCCAAGTACAGTGTTGATTGCTGTCTCTACAATTGTTTTGATGACTGTCCAGACTGTCTCGATGACTAGTTGGATATTCGACCAAGCGGCTTGAATGAGAGGCTGTAAAGCTGTCATGACTGTGTTAATGACAGATAAGATGGCATTCCAAACTATTTCTGCGGAGGACTTAATCAACTCTTGATTTTCTGTCCACCAAGCAACCAAGGTTCCCCAAATGGACATGACAAAAGCTGAAATCTGCTGAATAACAGCATTGATGACCGACATAATCGCATTCCAAATTTCGATTACAGCTGTTCGGAAGGCTTCATTGTTTTCCCAAAGATATTTAATACCGACAACTAACAGGGCTATCGCTGCAATAATCCCTAATACAATGCCAGCAATTGGTAAGAACGAGGCAATTAATCCACCTATCGTTGTGTTAGCTGCTAACGCTGCTGCTTGCAATGCCAAAAAGACAGGCAACAATAACCCGACGATTACTACTAAACTTCCAAATACAACAATCAGCTGTCTTATAGGCCCTGGCAAATTCCCAACCCACTGTGCAACGGATTTGAAAATCCTAGCCATACTTTCCAAAACTGGAGCAACGACTTCCGCAATCATACCACCTATTTCAGCCATTGCCTCAGTGCTCATATTTTGTGCAGTCGTAAATTTGTCAATTGGGTCAAGTGTAGAGTCAAATGTTTTGCCGACCGTTCCAGCAGCATTCTCAGCTGTGTTTGCTAGGTCATCAAAATTAAATGTTCCTCGTTTGATTGCATCAACCATGCGAGGGGCTGCCTTTGAGCCGAAGACTTCTGATGCTAATGTCAAAGCCTCGGTCTCACTATATGAATTTTGAATAGCTGTGACAGTATCGTTAAGACCTTCTTGAAGGGTCTTCCCATCTTTGGCATAAGCAACGGCTGCCTTAGACATGGAACTTAATGCAGCAGATGAATCCACACCAGCTTTTTCAAACTTACCAATGAGTGAAACACCTTCATCAAAACTCAATCCTAATGCCTTGATTTGTGGTGCTCCATCAACAGCCTTTTTCATTAAGTCGTCAACTGAAACACCCGTATTTTGAGCGACGTAGGTAGCACTGTCCAACACATCTGAAAGATAATCAACAGATAGCCCATAGGCTTCCAATGCCTGTTTCGAAGTCTGCGTGGCAGAGGTCACATCGGTGCCATTGATTTCTGCAAACTTAATCATGTCCGCTGCGGTGGTCTGCAAAGCATCTCCCATCAATCCGAACTGGGTATTTACTTCGCCAACTGCACTTCCTGCCGTTGTGAAATCAGTCGGAATTGTCGTTGCAAGATTTGAAGCGATGTTCTGCATTTCCTCAAGAGATTGTCCACCAGCACCCGTCTTAGTCACAATGGTGTCCATTCCCTCGTCAACAGTGCGAAAAGCTTCAAGTGAGTTTTGACCAAACTCAATCAGTTGTTGAGAGGCATCAGCGATCATTCCTGAGAATTCATTCAGCAAATCAGCCTTCAAGAGATTGTTCGTCTCTTCCTGCAAGCCTTTCATAGTCTGAGCATTGTTTTGGACTGCATCTGCATTCCCTGCCAATGCTTGATTGACATTCTCTAGCTTGTTCTCATAACCTTTCAGCACATTCTGGGTAACTTCAACTTCACGTTGAAATGCTCGATACTGCTCTTCAGCAATCTTTCCTTCTGCAAATTGCTTCTGGACCTGCTCCTCTGCAGTCTTCAAAGTTTCGAGTTTTTCTTTAGCGTTGGAAACCTGTTTTGCCAAGAGTTCCTGTTTCTGCCCAAGCAAGACAACGTTACCTGGGTCAAATTTCAAGGCTCTGTCAATCTCTTTGATTTCCTTACTGGCATCAGATGCAGACTTATTTACATTTTTTAAGGCCTTATCTAAGCCAGTAGTATCGCCACCGATTTCAATATTGATACCCTTAATTTTTCCTGCCATGTTGCCTCCTTTCGTTGAAAATAAAAGTGCTGAGAGAGCGATTCTAGCAACGTTTTCCTTGAGCTAGCAAGGTATTACGCCGTAGAATTTCTCTCAAAGCACTCTAGAAATTATCAATATCAGCCTGTGTAGCTCTCCTTGTCTTAACTTCGGTCTGTCTATCTGGATCACGAAGATTGACATAGTCTGTTTGGTAGTCGAGAGCCATGCCAAGTGTGATGTGTTGTAGCTCCTCTACTGATAAGCCGACTTCTTTACAGCAGGATAAATAGGACTCTACTGTGAAAAGCTCATCGCTTGCAGATTCGCTGTCATCGAAGGCTTTTTTGTAGCCATATTTGCCTCCAACATTTCCATTAAGACAGGAGCGACGTCTTGGACAGGGAAGTATTCCAAATCCATGTAGAAATTGTCATAAGGCTTGACTGTAGGGTCCCCCGATTTCACAAAAGTCCAAAACAGTCGGTTAAAAAATGTCATATCGAAGTCTTTCAACATTGACATGTCTAGTTTACTGACATCAATTTCTTTCTGTTCTTGTGACAAAGCCACCATTTTCAATAGGGTGTCGCCTTGGAACATGTTCATCATGTCCTGGAAATAATCACGGCCAAATTGATTTTTGTAAGCAATTGGCGTATAGCCATTGGTCACCAACCGAAATTCTTGGTCTTCGATTTTAAAAAGTCGTTCCATTAGCTACTTGCTCCTCCTGTTGCTCCAAATGTTACGCCTTCTGCAGGTTTATAGACATTTGTAAACCAGCCGTCGTAAACTTCTTTCTTAGTGTTTGAAGTTGTCTTTGTTTTAACAGCTTTATCAGATGACCGTGGAACAGATGCAAATGATAGTTCTGTGGTATTTGGGTCACCTGACTTGGTTTTTGAGCCCTGTTTAGGACGACTGACTGTGCACTTGTAAAGCAAGTGACGAGTGGCATTCTTATCCCCTTCAATTTGGAACATCATCGCAAAGGCTGCCTGTTCTGCATCAGCAAACTCAGATTGTGTTCCGTCTGAAGCTAGCTTCTCTCCTAAAATTTCCGTTTGGAAATAATCAGTCATACGGGCAATCGTCAATGTACCTGTGTATCCCTTGTTGGTTGAGCCACCATGGTAGGTCACGTTGTCTGCTTGGAAGTCAATCGTTTCTCCTTGCGGCTCGATTGTCAACTCAACTGCTCCAGGTAGAGCTTGTGGAGTGTCATAGGTCAAATTGCCTAGGGCATCTTCTGAGGTAATTTTGGCAACGTGGACTTTCTCCAGACCGTATTCAATTTTGTTTTCTGGTTTTTTCGTCATGTTCTTCTCCTTCTCAAATTAGACTGACATCATAAATGACTTGATAGAGCCCTTCTGACTCTATATACATCTCATCGGAAAACTCAAAAAAGAGCTTGTTTTGATTAAACAGGCTCTCAGACTGAAGACAAAGTCCTTAGAATTGATTTTCTAAGGGCTTTTCTTCGTATTTAGGAGTATAATATAAGAAAAAGGACTTATGAGGTTCTCCTATGCTACACAAAGAAAAT
>NZ_POPB01000214.1 GCF_002964045.1 Streptococcus suis
TGGTCAATGCGGTGGAAACTCCCTTGCCAGAAGCGGTCCATGTCCTAGGCTTTTCGGCTCGAGGCCAGGCCTATCTCAAGACCGTCAAGGAGCGGGTAGGCTTGGTGACGCGGATCGGAAAAGAGCCCTGGGACAGCCTGACCCAGCAAGCCGATGCAGTCTATCAACTGGGCGCTAACGCAATAGCAGAGCAGACCTACGGGCGCGTGCCGGTGAGGGTGGAGTAAGATGTAAAAGTTTTTTGATAAAATTCTTGACTCTCACCTTACGTTATCCCTTATACTGGGCATAGAGAGGAGATTTCTATGAACGAAAATTGGACGGTTAAGCAGGTCAGTCAGTTGACAGGATTGACGGTGAGGACCTTGCACCACTATGACCAGATTGGTTTGCTCAAACCAGCATTTGTGGCTGAAAATGGTTATCGCTACTATAATCAGGAGAATTTGGCTCGTCTGCAAGAAGTTCTCTTATTTCGTGAGTTGGATTTTCCTCTCAAAGAAATTCAGCAGCTTCTGGACGTGACGGAAGTCAATCGTCAACAGGTCTTGCGGGACCATATCAGCCTTTTAGAGCTCAAAAGGGAACGGCTGGACCGCATCATCAATCACGCCAGATTGCTCACAGAAAAAGGAGGAGAAGTCATGGATTTTCACGCATTTGACAGCAGTCAACTAGAAGCCTACAAGGCGGAGGCCAAGGAGCGTTGGGGGAATACCTCAGCCTTTGCGGAATTTGAAGAGAAATACGATGCCAGTAAGGACCGGGTGTTTGCCCAAGAGATGCAGGCTATTTTTGAGGTTTTTGGAAAAATGCAGAGCTTAGAAGTCAGTCATCCAGATGTGCAGGCTCAGGTAGCCAACTTGCAGGCCTATATCACGGAAAATTTCTACACCTGCACCAAGGAAATCTTGCAAAATCTAGGTCTTATGTATGTTGAGGACGAGCGATTTTCAGCCAACATTGACCGAGCAGGTGGACCAGGCACAGCAGCCTTTGTCAGTCAAGCTATTGCGATTTATTGCAAAGAATAAACGAAAGAAGTCTAGTGAGAACTAGGCT
>NZ_POPB01000215.1 GCF_002964045.1 Streptococcus suis
AGGGGATGTCGTTATTTTCCAAACGCCTACTTGGAATACAACTGCTTTTGACGAAAAGGTGATGGAGAAACTGCGTGCCTATCAGATAAAGATTATTGTTTTTATTCACGATGTCGTTCCTCTTATGTTTGCGGGTAACTATTATTTGATGGATCGTACTATTGCTTATTATAATCAGGCTGATGTAGTCATAGTACCGAGTCAGGAAATGTTTGAAGTATTGCGCGAACGCGGTCTATCCGTGGAAAAAATAATCATCCAAGGGATGTGGGATCATCCGACTCAGTCACCTCAATTACCTGCGCACTTCAAAAAGGAAATTCATTTTCCAGGCTCACCAGAACGTTTCTCTTTTGTCAAAAGTTGGTCCTCAAGTCTTCAATTAAATCTCTATGCACGACA
>NZ_POPB01000216.1 GCF_002964045.1 Streptococcus suis
TGATACTGACTCAGACACTGATTCTGAGATTGATTCTGATACTGACTCAGACACTGATTCTGAGATTGACTCAGACACTGATTCTGAGATTGATTCTGATACTGATTCAGAAAGTGACTCAGACACTGATTCAGAGACTGATTCTGAAATTGACTCTGATACGGATTCGCTGACTGATTCTGAGATTGACTCAGAGACTGATTCGCTGACTGATTCTGAGACTGATTCTGACACTGATTCTGACACTGATTCAGAAATTGACTCAGAAACTGATTCGCTGACTGATTCAGAGATTGATTCTGATACTGATTCAGAAAGTGACTCAGATACAGATTCTGAGATTGACTCAGAGACTGACTCAGAAATTGACTCAGATACAGATTCTGAGATTGACTCAGAAATTGACTCTGATACGGATTCAGAGATTGACTCAGAGACTGACTCAGAAATTGATTCTGAGACTGACTCAGAGACTGATTCAGAAAGTGACTCTGATACTGACTCAGACACTGATTCGCTTACTGATTCAGAGACTGATTCTGAGACTGATTCTGAGATTGATTCTGAGACTGATTCTGAGACTGACTCAGAGATTGACTCTGAGACTGATTCTGAGACTGATTCTGAGACTGATTCTGAGACTGATTCGCTTACTGATTCAGAGAGGGATTCTGAGACTGACTCAGAAATTGACTCAGAGACTGATTCTGAGATTGATTCTGATACTGACTCAGAAATTGACTCAGAGACTGATTCAGAAATTGACTCAGAGACTGATTCTGAGACTGACTCAGAGACGGACTCAGAGACTGATTCAGAGATTGACTCAGAGACGGATTCTGAGATGGATTCTGAGACTGATTCTGAGATGGATTCTGAAATTGACTCTGATACCGATTCTGAGATGGATTCTGAGACGGATTCTGAGATGGATTCTGAAATTGACTCTGAAACTGATTCTGAGATAGATTCCGAGACGGACTCTGAGACTGACTCAGATACTGATTCTGAGATGGATTCTGAGACTGATTCTGAGATGGATTCTGAAATTGACTCTGATACCGATTCTGAGATGGATTCTGAGACGGATTCTGAGATGGATTCTGAAATTGACTCTGAAACTGATTCTGAGATAGATTCCGAGACGGACTCTGAGACTGACTCAGATACTGATTCTGAGATGGATTCTGAGACTGATTCTGAGATGGACTCACTAACTGATTCAGAAAGTGATTCTGAGACGGACTCGGAGACGA
>NZ_POPB01000217.1 GCF_002964045.1 Streptococcus suis
TGTATTTGGAGTAGCGACCAAAACGCTCTCCCATGATGTCCTCAAGGGACATGTTTTGAATGTTTGACATTTGAATCCTATCTTTCACAATACAAATTAAAATGAACCTAGTTCTTTTATATCCAATTCATTCCATCCCCCTCCGAGTTTGGAATTCTAGACATAGCTTCTTTTAATATTTTAGTTCGTTTGGGTGGCCTACATATTCTATCTACTTGACTAAACGCACCATTTATACCACCATATTCAAAATAAATACCTGGATTTCTTCCTTTTCGTACTGGATAATATTTACTATTTAGATAAGGAATATTTTCCAAATCAAAATCTGAAACTGTTTCATAATCAATATCACTTAATTTCTCTATATTATCTAATGAATTAAATATCCCTATACCAGGGACTAAATAAAAAACTCCGTCCCTCCTGACTGATTTTCCTTCAACCAACTCAATCTCATTTCTATCACTATCTGCAAAATACTGTCGATACCGTTCTTTGTATCCATTAGCGTAAAAATCATGGTATGTTTCTTCTGCTGTATCTGGAATTTCAAATCCAACATCTGTATTTGGAATAAAGTAGTGACCGTATTGATAATTTTGGCTAGTATGATCTGTTAATACCTCATAAAAAATCTCT
>NZ_POPB01000218.1 GCF_002964045.1 Streptococcus suis
CTTAAACCACCTCATCTGGACAAAATAAAAAGGCCTTCTTGCCATCCTTTTAACTAGTTTTTTGAGATTTAAGCACGCCAAAGTCAGTCCAATCTTATCCTCCATTTTGGACTTGCCTTTTTCTCTCGTGTAGCGCAGATTATGGTATTCCTTGGCTGTGCCAAATAGCCGTTCAATCGTCTCTTTCCGATGTTGGTAGAGCTCCTTCATCCCTCTTTGATGACGAATATCCTCGCACTGTTCCAAATACTCCTTCCAAATATGCCGCGTGACAACTTTTTGATGGTTCTTGCTGGTCGTACATACTGATAATAGGGGACAGTTGGCACAAATTGCTGGGTCACTTTTGTATTCTCGGTAGCCTTCTCGGGTGGTCGTACGATAGGTCAACACCTGATGTTCAGGACACAGGACACAATCGAAGTGTTCGTCATAGACAAAATCTTTAGGACGAAGTTGTCCCTTCTTCCCACGGGGACGGGTGTAGGGAAGGACAGGAGTGATTTCCTTATCAATTAGAAACTTGGCAATACTGGGAATTTTATAGCCCGAATCCGCAATGATATATTCTGGTTTCAAGGGTTCAAGTTTGGCGAAAAGTGCAGGAAAAGCCTGACTGTCATGGATATTACCAGCCTCAACACTATAAGCAAGTGCCCAGCCATACTTATCACAGGCAACTTGGGCAGAATAAGCGAAAACTTCCTTATGATCACCTTTGTGGAACCAGCCACTTTCTGGGTCGGTTGTGGAGATTTTCTTAGCGATGGTCTCTGGCTCTTTGGCGGGCCCGAGCGGCTTTTTTCCGTGCTTTACCCGATCTTGATTAATTTCGATTTCCAGCTGTTCACTCATGAATTTAGCCTGCTTTTCCACCTCTTGGTTGATAAACTTACGATTATTAGCCGCAGCCTTAATATGAGTTCCGTCTATGAAAATCTCCGTCGGGTCAATCAGGCCTGCATTGATACACAGCCCAAGAATATGCGTGAAAATGGACTCAATCAACCCTTTCTCTTGAAAGCGACGGGAATAATTTTTGCCGTATGTCGTGAAGTGAGGCACCTTGTCATCTAGGGTTAAACCAAGAAACCAGCGATAGGCAGTATTCACTTCAATATCCTTGATGGTCTGACGCATGGAACGAATACCATAAATGCACTGAATCAGAGGAATTTTAACTAACATGACAGGGTCAAGACTAGGACGACCATTATCAGACGAATAGGTATCTTCTACTAGTTCATAAATGAAGTCGAAGTCAATCACAGCTTCCACTTGGCGCAGGAAATGATCTGCAGGCACAAGCTGGTCAAGGGTATAGAAACCGTACTGATTGCGGTTATAGTCAGGTTTTTCTTTGTGTAGCATAGGAGAACCTCATAAGTCCTTTTTCTTATATTATACTCCTAAATACGAAGAAAAGCCCTTAGAAAATCAATTCTAAGGACTTT
>NZ_POPB01000219.1 GCF_002964045.1 Streptococcus suis
TTCAAAGTTGCCTACGCTTGTTTCATAAGTTGAACCTACTTCACCGTCACGAACGACATCAGTTGTATCCGCAAGAACCTCACCTTTATCAGTGATGTGACGAACAAGGACGCTACCTGTCTTAGCAACTGGTGTTTCAACTTTAGTATAGATGTAAACTACAGTCTTCTCGCCTTCTTCAACTTCACCTGTTGGTGTTGCACCTTTTTCATCAACTTTAACAAATGTATAGCCTTCAAAGTTGCCTACGCTCGTTTCATAAGTTGAACCTACTTCACCGTCACGAACGACATCAGTTGTATCCGCAAGAACCTCACCTTTATCAGTGATGTGACGAACAAGGACGCTACCTGTTTTCTTCTCAACTGGATCTGGTGTATCAACAACTTCCTTGTACTCGTAAGTAATGGTTTGTTCACCTTCTACAACTGTACCGTTGCTTGGGGCATCACCTTCATTA
>NZ_POPB01000022.1 GCF_002964045.1 Streptococcus suis
GTCACACGATATGCAAAATTTCCTGTTCCAGCACTCATAATCTTACTACCAAATATGCCTTTAGCAGTTCCAAAAGACAAATCCTTATGGTGAGTTTGCACATACTCCATAATTTGTTCAATTTGCTTTGGCTCTAAACTCTGACTATAAATAACTTCTTCTCTTGAAAAAATATATTGACCATTATAAGCAACGGCCAAATCTAGCCCTAAACTAGCCATATACTGCAAAACAAAACGAGGGTCACGTCCTGTAGCTAGACCAACT
>NZ_POPB01000220.1 GCF_002964045.1 Streptococcus suis
GATTAGTTTTTCTTCTTCCAGAAATTTATAGTATGATTTAAGACTAGCAACCTTTCGTTTTAACGTGCTAGTCTTTTTTATATGTTGATTAAGAAAAGTAAGATAGGACTTAATGTCATTGGTCCCAAAGTTATGATATTGATGTAAATCAGATTTGTATGCTCGGATAGTATGAGAACTAAGTCGCCTTTGAATAGTGCAAAAGTCAAGATATCTCTGGATAGTGTCATAATTCATAATGTAATCTCCTTAATATATCATAATAGAGTTATTATATACGATAATTTATTAATTTACTAACGATAATAAATAGTTATCGGTAGGAGAGAGATTTTACACATGAAGGAAATTTACGTAGATCGCAAAATTACTCCAGAAGAACTTC
>NZ_POPB01000221.1 GCF_002964045.1 Streptococcus suis
CTGTGGATGAATATGAGCGTCATCGTAAGGCGATGAAGTATTCGGATGATATTGATTTTATTTTGAAGGAAAATGTCAAGATACTGGTTGATTGGATCAATAACCAGCGCGGACCATTCTCTCCAGCCTACGTTAATATCTGGTACAAACGCTATTTAGAACTGAGAAGTAGATAAAGTTAGAAAAGAAAATCCTGTTTTACAGGCTTTTTTCTTATTGTAAAGGAGGGGCTTATGGCCTTTGAACAAACAAATGGGCGCTATGCAAGTTTTGGAGTTGTGACCTCGCTTCCTGGGGAAGTGATTGATAGTTTTTGGTATGTTATTGATCACTACTTAAAAGGAGTTATTCCTTTGAAAAATGTAATCCGTTT
>NZ_POPB01000222.1 GCF_002964045.1 Streptococcus suis
CGGTAAACTTTTTTCTCTAGGGGAGCTATCCATTCCATCGCTTTCACGACTTTTTCACCTTGCGGTACGCGAATGGCCAATAGATTGCTCCAATCCTTTCCTTCCTCCAGAGTACGGTAGTAAATGAACTCAGGCAGGGACTCAAAGCGAATCGGGTCGAATATAAGATTTCCTGACTCTGTCAATTTCAATTCTGCCAGTGGTTTTACGGCATCTGGGCTAGAATAAAGCGCTATTTTCCGATTGGCAGGGACATCCTTGAAACCTACTTGAATCTGATGATTACCGAGATGGCGAGCAACAGCATGGGTCATCGGAATGTTTGGTGTCTCCATGTCCAATTCTTCATACATACGCCAATTATAAATACGAATGGCCTTCCAAGGAGTACCATTATCAGAAGTCAAGACATCCAAACGCCATTCCTGCGCTCGAATTGGCTTGTCCAATACGATGTCTGTTACATGATCACGATTGCCACGAACTTCT
>NZ_POPB01000223.1 GCF_002964045.1 Streptococcus suis
TGTTTTTCATTGTCAGTTACCAACTTGTCCCAAAGTAAGTTCTACCTTATTTCCTTGTCTCAGTCTAATTTCCAGTTTTGGTGTTAGACTAGAACTTACTTTGAGAATTTTGGGCTCCATATATTGCTAATGAAACAATATGAAATTCTTGCTTTTTTAATAAATAAGTTATATAATAAGAACGTTGAAAACTAACTTGTAGATTTACAAGTTACAATTTTCACAAAAGGATTAAAAGGCTTGCCTTTTAAAATAAAGAACTCGATTTTCATAAGGAGGAAATCATTCATGGTAGTTAAAGTTGGTATTAACGGTTTCGGACGTATCGGTCGTCTTGCTTTCCGTCGTATCCAAAACGTAGAAGGTGTTGAAGTTACTCGTATCAACGACCTTACAGATCCAGCAATGCTTGCACACTTGTTGAAATATGACACAACTCAAGGTCGTTTCGACGGTACTGTTGAAGTTAAAGACGGTGGTTTTGAAGTTAACGGTAAATTCGTTAAAGTTTCTGCTGAGCGTGAGCCAGGAAACATTGACTGGGCTACTGACGGTGTAGATATCGTTTTGGAAGCAACAGGTTTCTTCGCTTCTAAAGAAAAAGCTGAGCAACACATCCACGCTAACGGTGCTAAAAAAGTTGTTATCACTGCTCCTGGTGGTAACGATGTTAAGACTGTTGTATTTAACACTAACCACGACATCCTTGATGGTACTGAAACAGTTATCTCAGGTGCTTCATGTACTACAAACTGTTTGGCTCCAATGGCTAAAGCTCTTCATGACAACTTCGGTATCGTTGAAGGTTTGATGACTACAATCCACGGTTACACTGGTGACCAAATGGTTCTTGACGGACCACACCGTGGTGGTGACCTTCGTCGTGCTCGTGCTGCTGCTGCAAACATCGTTCCTAACTCAACTGGTGCTGCTAAAGCTATCGGCTTGGTAATCCCAGAATTGAACGGTAAATTGGACGGTGCTGCACAACGTGTTCCAGTTCCAACAGGATCTGTAACTGAATTGGTAGCTGTACTTGACAAGAACGTAACTGCTGAAGAAGTTAACGCTGCAATGAAAGCTGCTTCAAACGAATCTTATGGTTACACTGAAGACCAAATCGTTTCTTCAGATATCGTAGGTATCTCATTCGGTTCATTGTTCGACGCAACTCAAACTAAAGTTCTTGACGTTGATGGCAAACAATTGGTTAAAGTTGTTTCATGGTATGACAATGAAATGTCTTACACTTCACAACTTGTTCGTACTCTTGAGTACTTCGCAAAAATCGCTAAATAATCCTTAGTGAAAATCAAAGAGGCTTCGGCCTCTTTTTTTCGGCTCTTTGTCAACTGTAGTGGGTAGACGAAAAGCTAACATCTAGAGAGGACGAAATTCGTTCTCTCATTTTTGATGTTTAAAGCAATATATATCTTGGTTTTAAAGTTCGTC
>NZ_POPB01000224.1 GCF_002964045.1 Streptococcus suis
AATACAGGATTATTGAAGTAACAACATTTTGAATCATAAAACACCTCATTCAAATATATTTTTGAATGAATTTTAACATTAAACTTTGTAGATGTCAACTTCAGCTCCACCAAAATATAGATAAGAAGTTAGTGTACCAAATATAAAAAAGCCTTGCCATCGAAATGATGACAGGGCTTAACTTCAATATCCAAATGATATATTTATCTAAAAAGGTAGAGTTCTTTTATTGTTTAAAATCATATTTCCTTACAAATAAAATAATAAGGTCTAACTTTGTAGAGTTCCCATTTGATATTATAAGTTATAATGAATTGCAGTCGGACATAATTTGCTAGAGATTAATTACCTCTATAATATTAATAAAAAAGGAATTTGGTGAAATAGTACCTTTACTACATAATAGAATAACGGATTTTTAAAAAGGTTAAGTCTCTATTCAAATTGTAATAAATGTTCAAATTTCCAACATATTCTTGTTTATTTTTGATATAATGTAAAAAAACAACAAAGGATTAAACATGAATAAACGAGAACGACTAGAAGAAATTACACGATTGGTAAACAAAAAAGGCACAGTTCGAATTTCTGAGATAGTAGAATTGCTAAATGTTACTGATATGACTGTTCGACGTGATTTTATTGAACTGGAAGAGCAAGGTGTCTTAACAAAAATTCACGGCGGTGCTAGAAGTAATAAGGCTTTTCAATATCGGGAATATTCCCATTCTGAGAAACACATTCAGAACAAGGAAGCCAAGCAAGAGATAGCGGAAAGGGCTGCACAACTGATAGAAGATGGAGACACGGTATTTTTAGGTCCAGGAACAACAGTGGCCTTTCTGGCTGAGGCCATTAAAAATCCTCGCCTAACAGTCATCACAAACTGTATGCCTGTTTTTACCATCTTATCACAAAAGAAGACTGAGGATTTTCAAGTCTTTCTCTTGGGGGGAGAATATCGTCAAGTGACAGAATCTTTTGTAGGAGAAATTACCAATACAAGTTTAGAAAAAATGCGATTCAGCAAGATTTTCTTTTCAGGTAACGGACTTAAGGGAACTGATGTCATGACCTCTACCCTAGCCGAAGCCTATACGCAAAATATTGCCATTAAACATTCTTTAGAAAAATATCTACTGCTAGATGCCTCGAAAATTGGAAAAGATGATTTTACTTCTTTTTGTGATTTGAATGATGTAACTGCTCTAGTGACCGATATGACTGCAAAGGATGAAAATTACCAATTATTAAGTAACCACATTGAAATTATTACTACAAAATCATAAAGTTATCAAAACCAACAGTGAAATGTTGGTTTTTTGTTTGTATACGAAAAAAATAAACAAAAATAAAACAAAATGCGTTGACTTTATGTTTGTTTGGTTGTATAATTTAAACATAAAAAAGCGAAAACGCTTTTTCTAAGTTTTGCAAAACAAAGATTTTCTGCCAAATATGGCTACAACTTTCTATTTTTGTTAGGAGATAGGTTATGACAATCATTATCGGTGCTGATCCAGCGGGTTCAAAACTAAAAGACGTTATTAAAGATTATTTGCTAGAAAAATCATATGACTTTAAAGATGTCAGTGATGGAAGTGATTTTGTTGATACAACTTTGGCAGTAGTTGCAGAAGTTAATCAAGAGGAAGGAAACCTTGGCATTGTGATTGATGCTTATGGTGTTGGTCCATTTATGACCGCAACTAAAGTCAAAGGCATGATCGCTGCAGAAGTTTCAGACGAACGCTCAGCCTATATGACAAGAGGACACAACAATTCGCGTATTATTACAATCGGTAGTGAGATTGTAGGAGAAGGAATTGCTAAAAATATCGTTAAAGGATTTGTTGAAGGTGAGTATGATGGCGGCCGTCACCAAATTCGTGTCGATATGCTAAATAAAATGTGCTAATTGTTGTAAACAAAGGAGAATAAGAGATGAAAATTGCAATCGGTTGTGACCACATTGTAACCTATGAAAAAATCGCTGTGGTAGATTATTTGAAAAATCAAGGATATGAAGTATTGGACTTTGGGACTTATGACAATGTTCGTACTCATTACCCAATCTTTGGTAAAAAAGTTGGTGAAGCTGTTGCAAGCGGACAAGCAGATTTGGGAATTTGTATTTGTGGAACAGGTGTTGGAATCAACAATGCTGTAAACAAGGTACCTGGTGTTCGATCAGCCCTGGTTCGTGATATGACCTCTGCACTCTATGCAAAAGAAGAGTTAAACGCCAATGTCATTGGTTTTGGAGGAAAGATTACGGGCGAGCTGCTCATGTGTGACATCATTGAAGCCTTCATTAAAGCAGAATACAAACCAACTGAAGCAAACAAACGTTTGATTGAAAAGATTGCTGCAGTTGAAACGCTCAATCAAGAGCAGGCTAATCCAGAGTTCTTTACGGAATTTCTTGAAAAGTGGGATCGTGGAGAATACCACGACTAGGAGGCTCACATGATTTTGACGATCACATTAAATCCGTCCGTTGATATTGCTTATCAATTGGATACTTTTCATTTGGATACGGTCAATCGAGTAGAAAAAGTTCAAAAAACAGCTGGAGGCAAGGGGCTCAATGTCACACGAGTTTTGAAACAAATTGGTGAAGATGTTGTAGCAACAGGCTTTATTGGCGGCGATTTTGGAAGTTATGTCAAGAAACAACTCACTCGAAATGATGTTAAAAACTCCTTTGTGGAAATTGGGAGCGAAACACGTAACTGTATTGCGGTTCTTCATGATGGCAAACAGACGGAGATTTTAGAACAAGGCCCAACTATTCATGAACACGAAGCCTTGAATTTTATCGAACACCTTGAAATCATCCTGAACAATGTAGATGTAGTTGTTATTTCAGGAAGTTTGCCTAAGGGACTTGCTAGCAATTATTATGTTGAGATTGTAGAACTTTGTAAAAAACGCGGTGTAGCTGTTGTTTTGGATTGTTCTGGTGAGGCGCTGAAAAATGTTTTAGAAAGCCAGCAGAAGCCGACTATTATTAAGCCAAATACAGAAGAGTTATCACAACTGATTGGTAAAGAAGTTACTGATGATATTCAAGAGTTGAAATCAGTTTTGTCCGGTCAACTTTTCCAAGGAATTGATTGGATAGTTGTCTCATTAGGGGCACAGGGGGCTTTTGCCAAGCACAATGACAAGTTCTATCGTGTCAGAATTCCAAAAATCAAAGTCGTCAATCCAGTAGGATCAGGAGATTCAACTGTTGCAGGTATTGCAGCAGGTTTGGTACATGCTTTACCTGATGCAGAATTATTAAAAAATGCTAATGTTTTAGGCATGTTAAATGCCCAGGAAGAACAGACGGGTTACGTCAATTTAGAAAATGCAGAATCGTTGTATTCTCAAATCGAAGTCGAAGAGGTATAATATGGTAGTAACAGCAGACAAAAGAAAATACATGGAAAAAGTAAGCAATGAAGCAGGTATTATTTCAGCTTTAGCTTTCGACCAACGTGGAGCCCTGAAAAAAATGATGGCAAAACATCAGACAGAAGAACCTACTGTGAAGCAGATGGAAGAACTAAAGAAACTAGTTTCAGAGGAATTAACACAGTTTTCTTCCTCAATTCTGTTAGATCCTGAATTTGGTTTGCCAGCATCACGCGCCCGTGACGAACAGTGCGGTTTGCTTTTGGCTTATGAAAAAACTGGCTATGATACCAGCTCTACTAGACGCTTACCAGATTGCCTAGTAGAGTGGTCTGTGAAACGACTAAAAGAAGAAGGTGCAGATGCCATTAAATTCCTACTCTATTATGATGTGGATGGAGATTCATACGTCAATCTTCAAAAACAGGCCTATATTGAACGCTTGGGTTCAGAATGTCAGGCTGAAGGTTTACCGTTCTTTTTGGAAATTTTGAGCTATGATGAAACGATTGAAGACAATGCCAGTGTGGAATTTGCAAAAGTCAAACCTCGAAAAGTAAATGAGGCTATGAAAGTATTTTCGGATGAACGATTTGGAGTGGATGTTCTCAAGGTAGAAATACCTGTGAACATGAATTTTGTAGAAGGCTTTGGAACAGGGGAAGTCGTCTATACAAAAGAAGAAGCAGCCGAATATTTCCGTCAGCAAGAAGCATCAACGGACTTGCCATACATTTATCTTAGTGCAGGTGTTTCAGCTAAACTCTTCCAAGATACTCTGGTGTTTGCACATGAAGCAGGTGCAAAATTTAACGGTGTTCTCTGTGGTCGTGCGACGTGGGCGGGTGTTGTGCCAGTCTATATTGAACAGGGTGAAGAAGCTGCACGTGAATGGTTACGTACTGTTGGTCGTGAAAATATTGAGGGACTTGATGCAGTCTTGTCTCAAACAGCAACTTCTTGGCTAGAAAAATAATTGAAAAAATAACCATTTTCTTAAAAGAAAGGGTTTACATTTTCTGAGAATATGCTATAATAATCTCATCAGCAAGAATAGAGTGGATTGTAACTAATTCGATTAGGCAAGACTACAAATGGATTTGAGAGTGGGATATTCTCGGTTTGTTTGTAGTCTTTTTTTGCTTAAAAATATAGGAGGGATATATGTTTAGGATTATACAGTCACTAAATAATAACGCTGCCCTGGTGAAAAATGAACATGGGGAACAGGCAGTCGTGATGGGATTAGGTATAACCTTTCAAAAGAAGAAAGGGGATTTAATTGTTAAGGACAAGATAGAAAATATCTTTTCGCTAAAAAATGATGAAGCCAAAGAAAATTTTCTAACCTTATTAAAAGATATTCCCTTAGATTTTATTTCGGCAACCTACACGGTTATTAATCATCTGGTAGAAACTTATCATTACCCTGTACAAGAATATCTATATGTGACACTGACAGATCATATCTATTGTGCATATCAGGCGGTTTTAAAGAACAGTTATCAAGAAAGTAGGCTACCCAATATTTCAGCCGAATATCCATTGGAATATAAAATGGCGCGTGAAGCCTTAGCTATGTTTCGTGAAAAGTTGCTAAAAGATTTTCCAAATGATGAGATTGGTAAAATTGCACTTCACTTAATCAATGCAAAAGGTGAAACAATTCATCCCACTAGTGAAGAACATGACATCAGTAAGAAAATTATTGCTGAGGTTGAACAAATTTTGATAGAGAATGGGATTAAACGCACAAAAGAAAATAGCAATTTTTATGATCGCTTTATGATTCATTTGTCCTATTTTCTGAATTACTTAGATAGATCCCATCAGTCAAATGAATCGCTTGCTAGTTTGGAACAGTACATCAAGCTCCAGAATCCAAGAGCCCATCAGGTTGGAAGTCAGATTTTTGAGATGATTACATCATTGGTTGATGAGCCAGTAAATGATAGTGAAAGGTTCTATATTGTGTTACATATTCAACGGTTATTGTAAATCAATTCAATTTTAAAAGGAGGTTCATATTATGAACAGAGAAGAAATTACTTTATTAGGTTTTGAGATTGTTGCATTCGCTGGTGATGCTCGTTCTCGTTTGATGGAGGCACTGGCTGCTGCTCAAAAAGGTGATTACGCAAAAGCAGAAGAACTAGTTGAAGCGGCCAATGCTTGTATTGTTGAAGCCCACCATGCTCAGACAAGTTTGTTGCAGAAAGAAGCGGCTGGTGAGGATTTAGCCTTTAGTGTGACGCTCATGCATGGTCAAGACCATCTCATGACGACATTGTTATTGAAAGATATGATGAGTCATATGATTGAACTTTACAAACGAGGTGATAAGTAATGAATAAATTGATTGAATTCATTGAGAAAGGGAAACCTTTCTTTGAAAAGATTTCGAGAAACCCTTATTTAAGGGCTATCCGTGATGGTTTTATCGCTGCCATGCCGGTTATCTTGTTCTCAAGTATCTTCCTATTGGTGGCTTTCGTGCCTAATATCTTTGGATTTACTTGGTCTGATGAAGCAGTTGCGGCTATCATGAAACCTTACGGTTATACAATGGGTATTGTAGCTGTCCTAGTTGCAGGAACGACCGCAAAATCTTTGACAGATGCGTTTAACCGTCAATTGCCAAAAACCAATCAAATTAACTTCATTTCAACAATGATTGCCTCAATTTCAGGTTTCTTATTACTGGCTTCTGATGGTATTGAAGGTGGATTTGCCAATGGTTACATGGGAACTAAGGGACTTTTGACAGCCTTTCTGGCAGCCTTCATTACGGTTAATATCTATAAGGTCTGTGTGAAAAACAATGTCACCATTCGTATGCCAGACGAAGTTCCACCGAACGTATCCCAGGCATTTAAAGATGTGATTCCATATGCATTGTCTATCTTTGTCTTGTATGGAATTGATCTTGTGACACGTCAATTCCTTGGAACAAACGTTGCTGAGGCGATTCTGAAATTATTTGAGCCTCTGTTTACAGCCGCAGATGGTTATGTTGGTATTACAATTATCTTTGGTGCCTATGCTTTGTTCTGGTTTGTAGGGATTCATGGTCCATCTATTGTGGAACCAGCAATTGCAGCCATTACTTATGCTAATATTGAAACCAACTTCCAGCTTCTACAGGCGGGTCAACATGCGGACAAAATCCTGACTTCAGGTACTCAAATGTTTATTGTGACTATGGGTGGTACAGGTGCTACCTTGGTTGTGCCATTCATGTTTATGTGGTTGACTAAGTCTAAACGAAATAAAGCAATTGGACGTGCTTCAGTTGTTCCAACTTTCTTTGGTGTAAACGAACCGATCTTATTCGGTGCACCACTTGTACTCAACCCAGTATTCTTTGTTCCATTCATCTTAGCTCCAATTGCTAATGTATGGATTTTCAAATTCTTTGTTGATACGCTTAAAATGAACAGTTTCAGCGTTAACTTGCCATGGACAACTCCAGGACCATTGGGGATTGTAATGGGAACAAACTTTGCTCCACTTGCCTTTGCACTAGCTATCTTGTTGGTAGTTGTCGATGTACTTATCTATTATCCATTCTTGAAAGTTTACGATGAGCAAATTCTTGCTGAGGAACAATCAGGTAAAGTTGAAAATAGCTTGAAAGAGAAAGTGGCGGCTAACTTTAATACCGCCAAAGCGGATGCTATTCTTGAAAAGGCTGCAGTCGACACCGAAATTTCTGAACAAACAAATGTTTTGGTACTTTGTGCAGGGGGTGGTACAAGTGGATTACTTGCCAACGCTCTAACGAAAGCCGCAAAAGAATATGGTGTTCCAGTTACAGCTACAGCAGGAAGCTATGGGGCGCACCGTGAGATTTTGCCAGAGTATCAATTAGTCATCCTTGCACCTCAAGTAGCATCAAACTACGATGACATTAAACAAGAAACTGATGCATTGGGTATTAAACTTGCCAAAACCGAAGGGGCTCAATACATTAAACTCACACGTGATGGTCAAGGTGCTCTTGACTTTGTCAAACAACAGTTTTAGAACCTATATTCACAGTTCAGCACTTCCATCTAAGGCTAGTTTTTCAGCTACTCATCGTTAGTTTTTTTCAAAATACAGTCAGTATTCCCTCAAAAAACCGCCTTGATTAGCGAAAAACTATCTCTTATATACAAGCACTTCACTTGTGAATACAGGTTCTTAATCAAAAGGGGAGGGAGTTATCATCTCCAACTCCTCCCCCTTTATTTATTTTTGATAGAAGAAGGTAGGCATATGGTTAAAACATTACCGAAAGATTTTATATTTGGTGGAGCAACTGCTGCATATCAAGCAGAGGGTGCTACACAGACGGATGGAAAAGGTCGTGTTGCGTGGGACAAGTATCTAGAAGATAATTACTGGTACACTGCGGAACCAGCTTCTGATTTTTATAATCGTTATCCAGTTGATTTAGAACTAAGTGAACAATTTGGGGTAAACGGCATTCGTATTTCAATTGCGTGGTCTCGTATTTTCCCAACAGGCTTTGGAGAAGTGAATCCAAAGGGAATAGAGTATTACCATAAATTATTTGCGGAATGCCATAAACGTCACGTAGAACCATTTGTAACGCTTCACCATTTTGATACACCAGAAACGCTACATTCTAATGGTGACTTTCTGAATCGAGATAACATTGAACACTTCGTCAATTACGCAGCGTTTTGCTTCAAAGAATTCCCTGAAGTGAATTACTGGACAACCTTTAATGAAATCGGGCCAATTGGTGACGGACAGTATCTTGTAGGTAAGTTCCCGCCAGGGATTCAGTATGACTTAGCTAAGGTATTCCAATCTCACCACAATATGATGGTTTCACATGCTAAGGCGGTTAAGCTATACAAGGATGCTGGATATAGCGGAGAAATTGGTGTTGTACACGCATTGCCAACGAAATATCCTTATGATCCAAGCAATCCTGACGATGTTCGTGCAGCGGAGCTAGAAGATATTATTCATAATAAATTTATCCTAGACGCAACATACTTGGGTTACTATTCTGAAAAAACGCTTGAAGGTGTTCGACATATTCTGAAAGTAAATGGTGGGGAATTAGACCTTCGTGATGAAGACTTCGCTGCCTTAGATGCCGCAAAAGATTTGAACGACTTCTTGGGCATCAATTACTATATGAGTGATTGGATGAGGGCTCATGACGATGAGACTGAAATTATCCATAATGGTAAAGGTGAAAAAGGAAGTTCTAAGTATCAAATCAAAGGAGTTGGTCGTAGAGAATCCCCAGTCGATGTTCCAAAAACGGACTGGGATTGGATTATCTATCCGCAAGGTCTTTATGATCAAATCATGCGTGTGAAAAATGACTATCCAAACTATAAGAAAATCTACATCACTGAAAATGGTCTAGGCTATAAAGATGAGTTTGTAGATGGTACAGTCTATGACGATGGTCGAATCGACTACGTGAAAAAGCATTTAGAAGTGATTTCAGATGCTATCTCAGATGGTGCCAATGTTAAAGGTTATTTCATCTGGTCCTTGATGGATGTATTTTCTTGGTCAAATGGATACGAGAAACGATATGGATTGTTCTATGTTGACTTTGAGACCCAAGAACGTTATCCAAAGAAAAGTGCTTATTGGTATAAAAAAGTAGCGGAAACACAGGTTATTGAATAAAACTAATACAAGGATGCCTAGCTCAAGTTAGCATCCTTGTTTTCATATAAGGGAGGCAGTTTTTATGCTCGAATTAAAAAATGAGAACTTAACAGTACAATTTTCTGAATTTGGTGGGCAAATTATTTCTATTAAAGACAAGGATGGTATCGAATATCTTTGGCAAGGCGATCCAACCTATTGGAGCGGTCAAGCACCAGTTCTATTTCCGATTTGTGGAAGTTTACGAAATGATTGGGCTATCTATGAACCTGCAGAAAGACCGACATTTACAGGCACAATTCCAAGGCATGGACTTGTGAGAAAAATGATGTTCAAAAATGTAAATAGTACTGAAAACTCTTTAGAATTTTCTATTTCATCAAATGAGGAAACCGTAAAAAATTACCCATTTGAATTTGAACTTTCCATTAACTACTCACTATTTGGCAATACAATCCGAACTGAATATCGGGTGAAAAATCTTGAAGGACATAGAAAGCTACCTTACTTTATTGGGGGTCATCCAGGTTTTAATTGTCCTTTGTTGGATGGTGAGAGTTATGAAGACTATTATTTAGAATTTGAAAAAGTAGAATCTTGTACAGTACCTAGAAGTTTTCCAGAAACTGGCTTACTTGATCTGCGAGATCGCCGTCCATTCTTGGAAAATCAAAAGATCTTGGACTTGTCCTATCAACTGTTTGAGCACGATGCCATAACATTGGATCAATTAGTATCACGAAAGGTAACCTTGAAATCCAAAAATCATCAGAAGAAACTTTCGATTTCATTTGAAGATTTTCCATATTTAGTGATTTGGTCAACTACAAATCAGAGTCCCTTTATCGCATTAGAACCATGGAGCGGACTATCGACTTCAATGGAAGAATCTGATATTTTCAATGCCAAACGAAATATTAGTTACGTCGCTCCAAAAGAGGTTGATACAAAATATTTTGATATTATTATTGAGTAACCTTTTGAAAATATTTGTTCGTTACAGAAATTTGGTAAAATAGTTTGAATAATGAAAAAACTAAAAAATATTAAGCTACGATGGTTTGTTTTTATTTGTATCCTAATTTTTCTTGCTTTAGGTTTTGACAGTCGGCTTCAAGTAACTCATTACAGGCTTGTTAGTCCCAAAATATCTCAGCCAATCAGACTTGCTCTAATTACTGATTTACACTCATCAAATTACGGTAAAAATCAGATACAAATCTTGGAAACATTAGAGAAAGAAAAGCCAGACGAAAGTTCTATAATGAAGTTAGCCACCTTACCTTAGTCAAGAATTAGATGTTTCACTATATGTGAGTAAGTTGATGATTTCATTTGATAACAGGCTTGAAGCTGTTAGGCTAGGTGGCCAAGGCTAATCATAGCCTTGGTTTAGCTTAAAAAACAGGTTCAAGGGTTCCTGTTGTCAAATGAAATCTGATGTAAGGTATAAGAAAACACCTCTGTGCTATACTTGTTGTTCACCACAAACACAAGGAAAGGCACAGAGATGCAAGAACATTATACCTTAAAAGGGAAACATTTGACAATAGATAACCGTCGCTTGATTGAGCGGTGGAAACTTGAAAATAAGTCCAATCGTGAAATTGCAGGCTTGTTAGGAAAGGCGCCTCAAACGATTCATAATGAAATCAAGCGTGGGACAACCTTACAACAAGTGCGAAAAGGGATCTACAAAAAAGTTTATTCTGCTGATTATGCACAAACTGTTTACCAATCCAATCGAAAACGGTCGGTTAAAAAGATAATCCTAACGAAAGAAATGAAAGAGAAGATTTTACACTATCATAAGCAAAAATTTTCGCCTGAAATGATGGTTAAGAAGAAGCAAGTGAAAGTTGGTATTTCAACTATCTACTATTGGTTTCATAATGGTCATTTAGGTTTGACAAAAGCGGATATGCTTTATCCTAGAAAATGGAAAGGTGTCAAGAAGCAAGCCAGTCCGAACTTTAAGCCAGCTGGTAAATCAATCGCAGAGCGACCAGAGGTCATCAATCTTCGATTGGAAAACGGTCATTATGAAATTGATACAGTTCTACTAACCAGAGCGAAAAATCAGTGTCTTTTAGTCTTAACCGACCGACGAA
>NZ_POPB01000225.1 GCF_002964045.1 Streptococcus suis
CTCCTTCCTAAGAAGCTCCTCCCAATGGCCTGCTATAGTGCTTATCAATCAGTCGATTCTCCGCTAAGATTTTCTTCCACTTTCCATGTAGCAGGTCCGCGTTCTCACTCAAAAGTTCTACAGCCATAACCACTGCTTTCTCTAGCGTTTCTTCATCAATATGGTTATTCTGACAGCCAATCTGTCCTTTGACCCTATAACTGCCAAACATTACATTTACCTCGACTGGTTGTCCAATGCTTTCGACCAAAGGCTGAACCACATTCGGCACAGAAGACCTTTGTGGTGAAAGGGTTATCCCCATTTTGCATGATG
>NZ_POPB01000226.1 GCF_002964045.1 Streptococcus suis
TTCAGATTGAAGACAAACATCTCGCTTGATGTTTGTCTTTTTCTGTTTATTGGTCTGATAGTCCGTCTTTTTGCCAGAATAGTGGCTATTTGGACAAAATAAAAAGGCTTCCCTGCCCTCATTTTTACCAATTTCTTGAGATTTAAACACGCCAAAGTCAGTCCAACCTTATCCTCCATTTTGGACTTGCCTTTCTCTCTTGTGTAACGAAGATTGTGGTACTCTTTGGCTGTCCCAAAGAGGCGTTCAATGGTTTCTTTCCGCTTCTGGTAGAGCTCCTTCATACCTTTCCTGTGCCGAATCTCTTCACAGCTTTCTAAAGCCTCTTTCCAAATGTGTCGAGTTACCACTTTCTGCTTGTTCTTGCTTTCTGTACAAATTGATAGAAGTGGACAAGTAGCACAGATAGCTGAGTCACTCTTATATTCCCGATAACCTTCTCTGGTTGTAGTGCGATAGGTTAAGACCTGATTCTCAGGACAGATATAACAGTCATAGTATTCATCATAGACAAAATCCTTCGAGCGTAGTTTCCCTTTCTTTCCTTTCGGTCGTGTATACGGAAAGACTGGAGTAATCTCTTGTTCTAGGAGGAAGCGAGCGATACTTGGGGTCTTATAGCCAGAATCGGCAACGAGAAAACTAGGCTGAAAGGGTTGGAGTTTAGTGAAGAGTACAGGAAAGGCCTGGCTGTCATGGACATTGCCAGCCTCCACGCTATAAGCCAGAGCCCAACCATGCTTGTCACAAGCAACCTGAGCTGTATAAGCAAATACTTCCTTATGGTCCCCTTTATGAAACCAGCCACTTTCAGGGTCAGTTGTAGAAATTTTCTTAGCGATGGGTCCCTCCTCTTTTGCGGGCCCTAGCGGCTTTTTTGCATGCTTTTCTCTATCCCTGTTAATTTCAATCTCTAGCTGGTCACTCATAAACTTGGCTTGCTTTTCAATTTCACGATTGATGAATTTACGATTATTCGCCGCAGCCTTGATATGGGTACCGTCAATGAAAATTTCTGTTGGATCTATGAAGCCTGCATTGACGCAGAGACCTAAGATATGGGTGAAAATGCCTTCAATAACTTGTCTATCTTGAAAACGACGGACATAGTTCTTTCCGTAGGTAGTGAAATGAGGCACCTTATCATCCAGTCGAAGACCAAGAAACCAACGGTAGGCAGTGTTGACTTCGATTTCCTTAATGGTTTGACGCATGGAACGAATGCCGAAGAGACACTGAAGGATTGGAATTTTAATGAGCAGAATAGGGTCAAGACTAGGACGCCCTGTATCATCGCTATAGCTATCTGCGACTAAGTCATAGATAAAGGAGAAGTCAATAGCTTCCTCTATTTGACGAAGGAGATGATCTTGAGGAACAAGGTCATCTAAACTGTAGAAACCAAATTGACCGAGATTGTAGTCTGGATTTTCTTTGTGTAACATAGCGATTCTCCCTCTGCTTATTAGCTAGTATTCCTATCTCTATTATACTACTTTACATATGAAAAAGCCGTTAGAAATATAATTCTAACGACTTTGTCTTCAGTCTGAA
>NZ_POPB01000227.1 GCF_002964045.1 Streptococcus suis
AATGTATGTAACTATCTTCCTATCTGTGTGTATCTTATAAAGGTATTCACAAAACGTTCACCTTAACTTGAATAATCTATCATTTCTAAAATAATTCTATCATATTTACCTTATACTAAACTGACATCAACCTTGGAAATACTTAAAAAATAGAATCCCCTTCATGTTTTGTCGTTATTTAGACAAAAATGTTGAATCATCAAATACTTAATGAAATGCAAAAGTAGCCTACTGAGGCTAGGCAGAAAGTCCAGTCTTGCTTCTCAGAGTTCGTGTCAACATCTCAGCGGTTCGCGTTTCACACTCCAAATCTGACCTCTATTGCTGATGCGAACGAGTTCGCTTCATTTCCAACCTCCAACACTCCCAATCTGGTCATAGTGGTGCAAGGTCCTCACTGTCAATCCTGTCAACTGACCGACCTGCACATCTAGCTGAGTCGCAGGCTCAGATTTCTGTTGCAGGAAGAAAATGTCCCTCATAATAGGTTGAATCATTGGGTGTCTCCTTATTTTCTAGCTTCATCTAGTATACCAAAAAAAGCCTAGTTCTCACTAGACT
>NZ_POPB01000228.1 GCF_002964045.1 Streptococcus suis
TTTTCTGTTGGCGTTTTTCTTGTCTGTCATTTCTGGAATCGTACAAGCCGTCATTATTCAAAAAATTGGCCTGATACATCTTGACCATTTCCTCATAACTGGGAAAATCCAGGTAATTACTCATGCCAAAATCTGAAACCAATTTGAGCTGGGCTGTCTTTTCTGGGTTGAGAATGTAGCGAATTAGGTTCTTTCGATACTTTCGACTATGTGTGGCATAATGCTTAGTGATGACCATAGAAATCCCTTAGCTGTTCAGCCTTGATTTGAAAATCTTTCTCCACTTCCGATACCAGCTCTGCCATCCCTTGACCTAAGCCTTGAAGCTGCTCCATAGAAATCAGATG
>NZ_POPB01000229.1 GCF_002964045.1 Streptococcus suis
GTGATTGTAGACGTGGCCAGTCACGATGAGGTCGAACAAATCATCAAGCAGCTGAACCGCTTGATTGATGTGGTTCGAGTACGTGACTTAACGGACATACCCCACTTAGAGCGTGAGGTGATTCTTGTCAAAATTTCAGCTCCGCCAACAAAACGAGCAGAAATTTTAGCGATTATCCAACCCTTTAGAGCAAATGTTGTCGATGTGGCACCTCACTCTATTACCATCCAAATGACAGGTGATGGAGATAAGATTGACGCCCTCCTGCGTGTGATTCAGCCT
>NZ_POPB01000023.1 GCF_002964045.1 Streptococcus suis
GTGCTGCTTTAGAGGCGATTTCTAGTGGTCAGGTAGACATCATTGTAGGAACTCATGCTCTTATCCAGGAAAGTGTGACGTACCATAAGCTTGGTTTGGTTGTGACGGATGAGCAACATCGTTTTGGTGTTAAACAGCGCCGTCTGTTTCGTGAGAAGGGTGATAATCCGGATGTGCTTATGATGACTGCGACACCTATTCCTCGGACGTTAGCTATTACAGCTTTTGGAGATATGGATGTATCGATTATTAATCAGTTGCCTGCTG
>NZ_POPB01000230.1 GCF_002964045.1 Streptococcus suis
AACTCTTTTGACCAGTCGAGTTCTTATACGAAAACTCAAAAGAATGCAAAAACTCCCTCCCTATGATATAATCAAAGCGAAAAATTTTTTATGTTAGGCTACTAGCTCGTCCCTAGTAGTCTTTTTCTGTGCTAAAAATTCAGGATACGTTATCTGCTCTTTTAAAAGGATATAGGCTATTTTTAATAATTGATGTGCGAGGGCAATTGTTGCTTTTTGTGAACCACGCCGACTTTGAATCTGATAAAATCGGTCTGCTAGGGGACTTCCTTTTTGTTTTTTGACAGCGAAAGCGGCTTGGCATAAACATTTCTTCAAATAAGAATTACCATGCCGAATCTTGGTACTTCGTTTCTTACCAGCACTCTCATTATTACCTGGACAAAGTCCAGCCCAAGAAGCTAAATGTCCAGCAGTGGGAAACTGACTCATGTCAACTCCAACCTCAGAAATGATAACAGAAGCTGTAATAACATCAATGCCTGGGATGGAATCCAATATTTCTACATGGTTTTCATATTGTGATAGATAGACATTAATTCGTTCTTCCAGCAACTCAATCTGCTTCTGATAAAAATCATAAATCTCTAAGGACTGCTTTAACATAAAACGATGATGGTCAGAGAAATAACCATCCAGGGCTTCCAGAAGCTGTGGCACTTTCTTCTTCAGGCTGGTATAAACGGATTGATGGACAATGCGAGGTGTGATAGGCGTCCCATCAACCTG
>NZ_POPB01000231.1 GCF_002964045.1 Streptococcus suis
TGACTTCGCTACCATTTCTGCCAAAAAACCAAAGGTCAAGCTTGGGAGAAAGGCCGCTGTCATATAGCCTGATAGGAAAAAGAAACAGGCCATTACCGCTCCAACCAGACTAATTGAACCAAATTTACCAACCTTGGCTACCAATAACATATAAACAGGTCCTGCCAAAAGGGCTGCTCCAGCAGGTGCATACATCATATTACCCGAACGATCAAAAACCAAGCTCAACAAGGTTCCTAGACCAACACAAACAAAGTAGAGGGCAGCAAAAGCCCCTGTTACCATCAGATCTTTTACTTGTAATTTCTTCATTTATCTTTCCTTTACTAATTGTCCGTCTTCCAAGCGGAAAATGGTATCTGCACAAGCCATGGTTGAGCTTCTATGGGAAATCAAGAAGACCATACCCTGACAG
>NZ_POPB01000232.1 GCF_002964045.1 Streptococcus suis
CCTGTTCCGTTTCCAATAGGGATAACAATACCTTCTGGGTCAGTGTCAGGGAATAAAAAGGTAAGAGTTTTTGAGTTTATGTTCCCTACTTGGAAAAGCACATTTAATTGCTCGCGAACAGAAACTGGTATCGTCGTATGGTCAAAGCGCTGACTGACTAGAAGAAGATGAATTCTTGTCTCTCGACCAAGCAAAGCTATCTGAGATAAGAGTGAAAAAAATGCATCTTTAATGGTTTTATTTACACCATCAGATAACGCTAAAACCTCATCGATCACTATGGTTAAATGAGAGAATAGGTGATGTGGATTTTCATATAAAATAGCTTGTCGTTT
>NZ_POPB01000233.1 GCF_002964045.1 Streptococcus suis
GTTCAAGACCAACGCTTGACAGTCACCCTTTCAGAAGCACAAGTGAAAGCTAACGGCGGTAAAGAAGTCGTAGTGACATTTAAAGCTAAGATTCGTCCAGGTGCGAACCTCTCAGCCTATAAGGTAGACGGCAAGACCGAGATTCCGAATACGGCCGAGTATGTGATCAATAACAACCCAGAGACGAAGAAGAAATCAAATGAAGTACCAGTAACTCCACCAAGTCCAGAGAATCCACCGATTGTCAAGGATGTAAATGGAGCGGACCGTGCGGACTTGGCAACACGTGAAGAAAGCTTCACCTACCATATCACCAGTGCGGTACCAACTGATGCGACAGCCTTTGAGCTCAGCGATACCCTCGTAGATGTCTTAGAGTTTGACGGCGAAAAAGGTGGCGCAACTGTCACAATCGATGGCAAGGACGCAAGTGCCGACGCAACGATTGCGGTTCAAGACCAACGCTTGACAGTCACCCTTTCAGAAGCACAAGTGAAAGCTAACGGCGGTAAAGAAGTCGTAGTGACATTTAAAGCTAAGATTCGTCCAGGCGCGAACCTCTCAGCCTATAAGGTAGACGGCAAGACCGAGATTCCGAATACGGCCGAGTATGTGATCAATAACAACCCAGAGACGAAGAAGAAATCAAATGAAGTAACCA
>NZ_POPB01000234.1 GCF_002964045.1 Streptococcus suis
TTTCTAAAGGATAAAGACAAGGTTTTAAACGCTATGGAATTGCCTTATTCCAACGCCAAACTGGAAGCTACCAATAATCTCATCAAAGACATTAAAAGAAATGCCTTTGGTTTCAGGAACTTTGAAAACTTTAAAAAACGGATTTTGATTGCCTTGAACATAAAGAAAGAGGCTCTATAAGACTGTAGTGGGTAAAACCACCGTGGAGATTATGGAGCCTTTTTGAGTGTAGAAAAAAAGTCCCATATGACCTATAATGAAAAGCGTTCAAACTATCATTCTAGAAAGGTTCATATGGAACAACTAAATCTTATCACAAATTTTCTCAGAATTAAAGACAAAAACATCACTATCACTGATGAATATGATATGGGAACTCACTTAGAACTCCACGGTCTCTTGGATTATACAGCCCCTAAATGCTCAAAATGCAAGGGACAAATGGCTAAATACGACTTCCAGAAAGCCTCTAAAATCCCATACTTAGAAACAGCTGGCTACCCGCTACTTATCCGCCTTAGAAAGCGTCGTTTCAAGTGCAAAGAATGTGGGAAAATGGCTGTCGCCGAAACTCCTCTTGTCAAGAAGAACCACCAAATTTCCGTCGCTGTTAACCAGAAGATCGCCCAATTACTCATCGAAAATCAAGCAATGCAACATATTGCACACAGGCTATCTATCTCAACATCATCAGTTATGAGAAAACTCAATGAATTCAAGTTCGAAACGGATTGGAATACCTTACCTGAGGTGATGAGCTGGGACGAGTATGCCTTCAAGAAGGGGAAGATGAGCTTTATCGCTCAAGATTTCAATTCCCTAAACGTCATTGCCATTCTGGACGGAAGAACACAAGCAACCATCCGAAACCACTTTCTACGCTATCCTAGAAAGGTTAGAAATCAAGTCAAAGTCATTACCATGGATATGTTTAGTCCCTACTACAAATTGGCTAGACAACTATTTCCAAACGCCAAGATTGTTCTGGATCGCTTCCATATCGTGCAACACCTTAGTCGTGCCATGAACCGTGTTCGTATTCAAATTATGAATCAATTCGACAGAAAATCGCAGGAATACCGAGCTTTGAAACGCTACTGGAAATTGATACAACAAGATAGCCGTAAACTCAGCGATAAACGATTTTATCGCCCTATGTTCCGAATGCACTTGACTAACAAGGAAATACTGGAAAAACTCCTGTCTTTCTCCGAGGAACTACGACAGCACTATGAACTCTATCAACTTCTCTTATTCCATTTCAAAGAGAAAAATTCAGATCATTTCTTCGAACTTATCGAACAGGAAATAACCGCTGTTAATCCTATTTTCCAGACAGTATTTAAGACATTTCTAAAGGATAAAGACAAGGTTTTAAACGCTATGGAATTGCCTTATTCCAACGCCAAACTGGAAGCTACCAATAATCTCATCAAAGTCATTAAAAGAAATGCCTTTGGTTTTAGGAACTTTGAAAACTTTAAATGGTG
>NZ_POPB01000235.1 GCF_002964045.1 Streptococcus suis
CCTTTTCCAAGGTCAAAATTAGCAGTCCCCCACTGGTGGTTTTCACGATCTTGTTCGTAGGAGTATTCGTATAGCCAACTACCATCAAATTGGTAGAGCCCATGAGCATCTTTACAGAAATGAAGTGGTACCCAGTCAAGAATCACTCCGATTCCTGCTTGGTGACATTGGTCAACTAAATACTTAAGTTCATCTGGCTTGCCATAGCGACTAGTTGGACTGTAGTAGCCTGTTACCTGATAGCCCCAAGACGCATCGAGAGGATGCTCGGTAATTGGCAATAATTCAATATGTGTGTAGTTATTTTCCCTGATATGTT
>NZ_POPB01000236.1 GCF_002964045.1 Streptococcus suis
TTTTTCTCTTGGAAATGGAATAAGAGAAGTTGATAGAGTTCATAGTGCTGTCGTAGTTCCTCGGAGAAAGACAGGAGTTTTTCCAGTATTTCCTTGTTAGTCAAGTGCATTCGGAACATAGGGCGATAAAATCGTTTATCGCTGATTTTACGGCTATCTTGTTGTATCAATTTCCAGTAGCGTTTCAAGGCTCGGTATTCCTGCGATGTTCTGTCGAATTGATTCATAATTTGAATACGGATACGGTTCATAGCACGACTAAGGTGTTGAACAATATGAAAGCGGTCGAGTACAATTTTTGCATTGGGAAATAGCTGTCTAGCCAATTTGTAGTATGGACTAAACATATCCATGGTAATGACTTTGACCCGATTTCTAACCTTTCTAGGATAGCGTAGAAAGTGGTTTCGGATGGTTGCTTGAGTTCTTCCGTCCAGAATGGCGATGACATTTAGGGAGTCGAAATCTTGAGCGATAAAGCTCATTTTCCCTTTTTTGAAGGCATACTCGTCCCAGCTCATCACCTCAGGTAAGGCATTCCAATCTGTTTCAAACTTGAACTCATTGAGTTTTCTCATAACTGATGATGTTGAGATAGATAGCCTGTGTGCAATATGTTTCATTGCTTGATTTTCGATGAGTAATTGAGCAATCTTCTGGTTAACAGCGACAGAGATTTGGTGGTTCTTCTTGACAAGAGGAGTTTCAGCGACCGCTATTTTTCCGCATTCTTTACACTTGAAGCGACGCTTTCTAAGGCGGATAAGTAGCGGGTAACCAGCAGTTTCTAGGTAGGGGATTTTAGAGGCTTTCTGGAAGTCGTATTTAGCCATTTGTCCCTTGCATTTTGAGCATTTAGGGGCTGTGTAATCCAAGTGACCGTGGAGTTCTAAGTGAGTTCCTAGGTCATATTCATTAGAGATAGTGATATTTTTGTCTTTAATTCTGAGAAGATTTGTGATAAGATTTAGTTGTTCCATATGAACCCTTTCTAATGTGAGTTTCGTCGCTTTTCATTATAGGTCATATGGGACTTTTTTTCTATACTCAAAAAGGCTCCATAATTTCCATGGTGGATTTACCCACTACAGAAATTATAGAGCCTTTCTTATATTCACAAAATTTTCTGAATTTTTAATTGAAAATCACTTTCAAAAGTAGTAAAATAATAAAAAATGAATTTGGAGAAACTATATGACAGTGAACATTGACTGGGAAAACCTTGGTTTTTCTTATATGAAACTACCTTACCGCTTCATCGCTCATTTCAAAAACGGCCAATGGTCTGAAGGGCAATTGACCGAAGATGCGGAACTGCACATTTCAGAAAGCTCCCCAGCCCTTCACTATGGTCAGCAAGCTTTTGAAGGCCTCAAGGCCTATCGCACCAAGGAGGGAAAACTCCAGCTCTTTCGTCCTGACCAAAATGCTGAGCGTCTGCAACGAACTGCTGACCGCTTGCTCATGGAGCCTGTACCGACTGACCTTTTCATCAAGGCCTGCAAGGAGGTGGTCAAAGCCAACGCGGACTACGTTCCTCCCTATGGAACTGGCGGCACCCTCTATCTCCGTCCGCTCCTGATTGGCGTCGGCGACATCATCGGCGTAAAACCGGCGGAAGAGTACATTTTCACGGTTTTTGCCATGCCGGTTGGCAACTATTTCAAGGGCGGCCTATCTCCGACCAACTTCCTCATTCAGGACAAGTACGACCGTGCGGCACCAAATGGAACAGGGGCGGCTAAGGTCGGCGGAAACTACGCGGCATCGCTCTTACCGGGTCAGTATGCCAAAAAGCAGGGCTTCTCAGATGTGATTTACCTGGACCCAGCTACCCACACCAAGATTGAAGAAGTAGGGTCTGCAAATTTCTTTGGTATTACAGCTGATAACGAGTTTGTCACGCCGATTTCGCCATCAATCTTGCCGTCCATTACCAAGTATTCTCTCTTATATTTGGCAGAGCATCGTCTAGGGATGAAGGCAGTGGAGCGAGAAGTCCTTGTCGAAGAATTAGACCAGTTTGTCGAAGCAGGAGCCTGCGGAACAGCTGCAGTCATCTCACCAATTGGTGGTATCCAGATTGCAGACAAACTCCATGTTTTCCATAGCGAAACAGAAGTAGGACCTGTCACGCGTAAATTATATGACGAATTAACAGGTATTCAGTTTGGTGATATTGAAGCACCAGAAGGTTGGATTGTTGTTGTAGAGTAAATCTAAGGTCATGTCATCAACAAAAAATAGAATTGCCTTAAAAAGGTAACTCTATTTTTTGTTGAACTGATTTGTATTTCTTTTAATGGTTGATTGTAAATTTAGGGCTCTTATATCTTCTAATTACGAACAATTTTGATATAATCGAATGTAGAGTAAAAAAATTTCCTGCACTATAGAAAGGAATATCATTCATGGATAAAAAAACAGATGATACATTGAATTTTCTTGAAATTGTCAATCTCTTTAAGAAAAATATCATTTTAATAGCAGTTTGTGCTTCGATTGGAGGTGCTATAATGGGACTTTATGCAAGTTTTGGTGTAACTCCCCAGTACGAATCGAGCGCACAACTACTAGTGGCACAGGATCCGATTGAAATGGGGACCACTAATACTTACGCACAAGCTGCTACATCTATTCGAACAAATCTGGAAATGATTCCAACTTACCGAGATATTTTATATGGTGTTCCAGTGTTAGGAAAAGTTTCTGAAACCTTTGGAGGCGACTATTCTGCAGCCTATTTGAAAGACCGCCTCAGCTTCATTCAAACAGAGGATTCTCAAGCCTTCGTTGTAAAACTAAGGTTAGACGATGCTACAGAAGCTCAAGCGGTTTTAGAAGAAATCACAACTGTTTTTAGCCAAACCTTGCAAGAAATTTATAGCGAAGGATTTGGGAAAGTCGTAGTTCTCTCCCCGGCATCCTATAATAGCAATAAGGTATCACCAAGTATCGTAAAGAATATTGTAACTGGAGTATTGGGTGGTGTCTTCCTTTCATTCGGCTTCGTTCTCTCACGAAATCTGTTGGATCGGACGGTTAAAAATGATGCGTTCTTGCAAAGTCACAATTTAACACTACTGACAGAGTTATACAATATGAGTGTGAAAGAAATTGTGAATGCTTCCTATCAATCAGAAAAATAATTTAGAAAGAGAGGGGTCCTATGTTTTTTGGAAAAAAGAAAAGACAGCGGGTTTTAAATAAGCAACAGATGCAAGGTTCACCACTTTATTCTGCAACCCAGCCTAACAGTTTAAATGCTGAACAAATTCGCGTTCTCCGTACAAATTTAGAATATGCTCAATTAAAAGGTAAGGTGAAGTCAATTGGGATTACCTCTTCTATTCCAGGAGAAGGGAAATCAACTGTATCTGCCAATTTGGCCCATAGTCTTGCCTCAACAGGTAAGAAAGTTTTGATAGTGGATGCGGATTTGCGAAAACCAACGGTTCACAGAACCTTTAAGTTAAAGAATGCTCGTGGCTTAACTGACTTGGTGGTTCATAATGAGGTGCGATTTACACAACATTTGAACTATCTTTCCGATATTGATTTGTATGTGTTAACATCTGGTTTTATCCCACCCAATCCTTCTGAATTACTTCAGTCAGAACAAATGACAAAGTTAATGACAGAACTGGCAAATTATTTTGAATACATTATTTATGATCTGCCTCCAGTTAATAGTGTGACAGATGCGCAAATCATGTCCAGAAAAGTAGATGGGATGATTCTTGTTGTTCGACAGGAATATGTGTTGAAGACGGAACTGGAGAAGAGTTTGCGCAATCTGAACACTGTCGAAGCAAATATTTTAGGTTATGTAATGAATGATGTAGCCATTGAGCAAAAGGATTCGTATTATTACTACTATGGATCCGATACGGAAAAGTCAGAATAAAAAATCATTATAAAAAAGAGGAGCTACATTTGTTAGCTCCTTTCAGATTGCAGACAAACATCGTTTTGGTGTTTGTCTTTTTTACTGTTTTTAGGGAAAAATAGCTGTTTTGGTGCTTAAACCACCTCATCTGGACAAAATAAAAAGGCCTTGT
>NZ_POPB01000237.1 GCF_002964045.1 Streptococcus suis
TACCCTTTTTACACTAAACTTTAGTCCAAAATAAAATAATTTCCATATTTGGATTACGAGACTCAAAATATTTTTCGTCAAATACCTTGATGGACTTGACAAATGGTAGAAAAGAAAACCCGACCAAGTCGAGTTTCCAATTTTTACTATATTATTTTACAGTTGCAGTGCTTGTGATCACTTCTACAGCTTTCTTCACAGCGATGTCGTGTTTGAGCATTTCTGGTGAAAGCAAGCTACGAACTTGTGCCACTTCCATCTTGTAAGTTGCTGCCAAGTCTTCGATTTCTTTGTTGATTTCTTCTTCAGTTGCTTCAAAGCCTTCTGCTTTCGCTACTGCTTCAACAACCAAGTTTGTCTTAGTGCGTTTTTCAGCATCTGCTTCGTATTGTTTATGAAGGTCTTCACGAGTTGTACCAGTGATTTGGAAGTACATATCTGGTGAGATACCTTGTTGTTGCATACCACCCAAGAATTCATTGATTGCACGGTGAACTTCTTCGTGGATCATTTCTTCTGGCAATTCAACGATTTCAGCGTTTTCTACAGCCAATTCAAGAGCTGCTGATTCAACTGCATCGTCAAAGGCAACTTCTTTTGCTGCTTCCAATTCTTTACGGTACTTAGCTTTCAACTCATCAAGTGTTTCTACTTCTTCGTCGATGTCTTTTGCCAATTCGTCATCCAAGGCTGGAACTTCTTTTGCTTTTACTTCGTGGATTTTTGTCACGAAGAGGGCTGGTTTACCTGCAAGGTCAGCTGCTTGATAATCTTCTGGGAAAGTAACTTCAACGTTTACTTCCTCACCAGCTGCGTGACCTACCAATTGTGCTTCAAAACCTGGGATGAATTGACCTGAACCAAGTCCAAGTGAGAAGTTCTCACCTTTACCGCCGTCAAATTCTACACCGTCGATTGAACCTACAAAGTCGATAACAACTGTATCGCCTTCAGCTGCTGGACCTTCTTTGATGACCAATTCAGCCAAGTTGTTGCGCTCACGCTCGATTTTTGCATCTACTTCTTCGTCTGATACTTCTTTAGTAGCTTCTACTGAAACTGCCAAGTTTTTGTAGTCACCCAATTTTACTTCAGGTTTTGTCACAACTTCCGCAGTGATTGTCCAGTCTTGACCTTTTTCCATAGACACAACGTCGATTTTTGGTTGTGCAACTACTTCAAGACCAGCTTCTGCAACCGCTGCTTCATAAGCTGCTGGTAACAATGCATTTACAACATCTTGGTAAAGTGCTTCTTCACCAAATTTTTGGTTGAAAACGGCACGTGGCAAGTGACCTTTACGGAAACCTGGAAGATTGATATCTTTCTTAACTTTGTTGAAAACGCGGTCCAATTCTGGTTTGATTGCATCTTGACTGATTGTGAAAGTCAAAACGCCGCGGTTTGTTTCTTTTGCTTCAAATGATACAGACATTCTGTCATTCTCCTTAAAATTTTATTGCATACTCTTCATTATAACACAATTAACAAGGATTTCAACGATTTTATAACGGACTTTTGGGAAATGAAAGTTCTATAATGAAGTTAGCCACCTTACCTTAGTCAAGAATTAGATGTTTCACTATGTTTGAGTAAGTTGATGATTTCATTTGATAACAGGCTTGAAGCTGTTAGGCTAG
>NZ_POPB01000238.1 GCF_002964045.1 Streptococcus suis
AAGAAGGCCTTTTTATTTTGTCCAGATGAGGTGGTTTAAGCACCAAAACAGCTATTTTTCCCTAAAAACAGTAAAAAAGACAAACACCAAAACGATGTTTGTCTGCAATCTGAGAGAGGACGAACTTCGTTCTCTCTTTCTTTATGTTCAAAGCAATCAAAATGCGTTTTTTAAAATTTTCAAAGTTCCTAAAACCAAAGGCATTTCTCTTAATGACTTTGATGAGATTGTTGGTAGCTTCCAGTTTGGCGTTGGAATAAGGCAATTCCATGGCGTTTAAAACCTTGTCTTTATCCTTTAGAAATGTCTTAAATACCGTCTGGAAAATAGGATTAACATTGGCTATTTCCTGTTCAATAAGGTCAAAGAAATGATCTGAGTTTTTCTCTTGGAAATGGAACAAGAGAAATTGATAGAGTTCATAGTGCTGTCGGAGTTCATCTGAGTAGGATAGGAGTTTTTCTAGGATTTCCTTGTTAGTCAAGTGCATACGAAACATAGGGCGATAAAATCGTTTATCGCTGAGTTTACGGCTATCTTGTTGTATCAATTTCCAGTAGCGTTTCAAGGCTCGGTATTCCTGCGATTTTCTGTCGAATTGATTCATAATTTGAATACGGACACGGTTCATAGCACGGCTGAGGTGTTGTACGATATGAAAGCGATCAAGGACGATTTTGGCATGCGGAAAAAGCTGTTTAGCCAATTGGTAGTATGGGCTAAACATGTCCATAGTGATGACTTTAACGCGGTTTCTAGCCTGTCTGGAATAGCGTAGAAAGTGGTTTCGGATAGTTGCTTGAGTTCTTCCGTCAAGGATAGCAATGACGTTTAGGGAGTTGAAATCTTGAGCGATAAAGCTCATTTTCCCCTTCTTGAAGCCATATTCATCCCAGCTCATCACCTCAGGTAAGGTATTCCAATCTGTTTCAAACTTGAACCCATTTAGCTTTCGACTAACTGATGATGTTGAGATAGATAGCCTGTGTGCAATATGTGTCATTGCTTGATTTTCGATGAGTAATTGGGCAATTTTCTGGTTAACCGCGACAGAGATTTGGTGGTTCTTCTTGACAAGAGGAGTTTCAGCGACAGCCATTTTCCCACATTCTTTACACTTGAACCGACGCTTTTTAAGGCGGATAAGGAGTGGATAACCAGCTGTTTCTAGGTAGGGAATTTTGGAGGCTTTTTGGAAATCGTATTTTGCCATTTGTCCCTTGCAGGAAGGGCATTTAGGGGCTGTATAATCCAAGTGACCGTGGAGTTCTAAGTGAGTTCCCATATCATATTCATCAGTGATAACAATATTTTTGTCTTTAATTCTGAGAAGATTTGTGATAAGATTTAGTTGTTCCATATGAACCCTTTCTAATGTGAGTTTCGTCGCTTTTCATTATAGGTCATATGGGACTTTTTTTCTATACTCAAAAAGGCTCCATAGTTTCCATGGTGGATTTACCCACTACAGAAATTATAGAGCCTTTTTTCCTTCCATGGCAAATAAGCCTCCAGCACCTCCTTTTTTGCGAGTGTCTCCTCATTAGGTAAGTGTTCTAGAAGATAGTTCATATATTTCTCTGCATCAAGTCCGTGTCGCTTAGCTGTTTCTAAAAGACTCAAAATGACAGCTGTTGACTTGGCTTA
>NZ_POPB01000239.1 GCF_002964045.1 Streptococcus suis
CTAGCCTAACAGCTTCAAGCCTGTTATCAAATGAAATCATCAACTTACTCAAACATAGTGAAACATCTAATTCTTGACTAAGGTAAGGTGGCTAACTTCATTATAGAACTTTCAATAATAGAATTTCTAAAAAAATTATTATTATACTAAGAAAAAAATTGACATTTTCCCTAAAATTCTTTATTATAGAAGTTATAAGGAATTTGCTTTTTTTTTTTAAGTATTTTATTTTTATGTTTTTTATAAGAATAAATTTTTAAAATAAAATTTATTTAATCCAAATTCGAGAGGGACAACATAGTGGATAATCTTCAAAAGAATAAAAATAGATATACAGAGGTATCACGTAAAAGCCGCGTAAAAATGCACAAATCAGGCAAGCATTGGGTTCGTACAGTTATGTCTCAAATTGGTTTGATGAATGTTGGTGGAAGTAGTGAGTCTATTTCTGAAAAGGTTACACTAAAAACGCGCCAATCAGAACCGAAAGCATCAGACTTATTGCGTGGCTTGATTGCAGCTGGTGCAGTAGTTGGTGGAGGCATTTCTGTTGATCAGGCATTGGCAGAAGAAGTAGTCATTGCATCTGAAGTAACTACGGCAGTCCTAGCTACTGAAGATACTGTCAGCATGAGTAATGTTGGAACGGAATCAGATACTTCATCGCAATCAATCAGTGACTCGACGTCGACAAGCCTATCGGATTCGATTAGTATTTCAGATTCAGCTAGCTTGTCAGATTCGACAAGCCTTTCAGACTCAGCAAGTGTATCCACTTCAACAAGTGAGTCAATTTCTGAAAGTGAGTCAACATCTGAAAGTGAATCAGTTTCTGAAAGTGAATCAGCATCTTCTAGTGAATTGGCTTCAGCTAGTGAGTCAATCTTAGAGAGTGAGTCCAGTTCAGAAGCAAGTGCTTCGAAGTCGAATAAAGCATCAACGATATCAAGTAGCTCAGAGTCTGTAAGTCCAACTCAATCGTCAACGAGTGAATTGAGTTCAAGTTCAGAAAGTCTCTCAACTTCTGAATCATTACAAGAAACAGGAGTTAGCTCAGAGACTGCTGAAAATTCAACATCAACAAGTGAAAGTTCGTCACTAGAAGCTGTCAAGAACACACTTGAACAAGTCACTTCCGAAGCTGAGATTTTGGTGCAAATTGCTAGCAGGGAAACAGGAATCAGCCCAGAGCTTGAAAATGCTATCGCAACTAGTATCAAAGATATTGTAGTTGCAAAAAATCTTCTAGGAAATGAAGCCGCGACTGCTGCAGAGATTCAAACAGCAGTATCTAGCTTGCAAGCAAGTAGCCAAACGCTAGGTTTACTATTATTGCAAGATGATGAAGATGGTATCATCACGTTTGCTTTGAATACAGCTACAACTGTGACCCTTAAAGTCGGTGAGGGTGAGGGAATCTTGGTTGATACCTTGTCAACTGCCTCACCTTCAATGGATGATCCAAATGGAGCAAAAATTTTAGATCCAACAAATAGCACAAGCTTTACGCCTTCATCAGAATCCGAAAGATTTACCTTTAACTATTCAAAATTCAACTGGTTTGGTGATCAGTTGACAGATCAAACAATTAAAGAAAATTATTATTTCCGATATTCGTTAGATTATGATACAACAACAACGACAACTTATGTTGAACTAGTTAATAAGACGACAAATACAGTAGTTGAAAGTCATACTTTGGATAAGGGTGATACAGCAACATTCACTTACTTCCAAAGCTACTCAGGTGCTAATAACCTGCCTCTAACTATTACTTACGGTGACAGTACCTCATCAAGTACAACGGCAGGAGAGCTCCAATTACAGTATAACGGTGGAACGCTCACTAATACCTTGGTTCCAACCTATCAAGAATATACAACATACTATAAGACAACTGATGGTAAAACAATAGCAACCTACACTATTAAAGGTATAGGTGGTCAAATGGCTACGCCATCTGCTAAACGTGATTTTGTAGGCTATGACTATGCAAGTACAACCGGTGGTACTCCAATACGCCTTTATTCTCCGGGAACGATTTATAATGATGGTGCGATTTCAACATTGTATGTTAAACGTCTGGCAGAAGTAGTAGATGAGAATGGTAGCCTTGTTAAGACTATTTGGATAAAAGATCCGGCTTACACTGGAACCGTTGATTATAACTCGGCTGACACAACAGGCTTTACCAAAGTCATGGAAACGTCTGTTATGGCTCCCGGAACAGCGAATACAAGTCTTGTTGTTCCTGTGACAGATTTTATCTCAGCTGAAGAATCTGCTTTGGCTACCGCAAATGCAGAAGCTGGTAAAACTGGTAATGATATCTTCTCTGTCATCTATGAAGATAACTATCAACAAATCCGTATCGGTTTTGACGGTTATGCCAAGGCGGCGAATAGTTATCCTGTAAGTATGTTAGTGCAGGTTATCCTGAAACCAGGTCACCCGGATTATCAAACATTTACAGGGACATTAAACCCAAACTCTAAAGGGACATCGGTAAGCTTAGTCAACGGTTTGAATTCAACTACCGTTAACGAAACAACTCACTGGTATACAGTTGATACATCTGAGTCAGAGTCGCTTTCTAACTCTAACTCAAATTCCTTGTCTGAATCTGAATCGACTTCAAGTTCAGAATCCCTCTCTAACTCAACATCCGTCTCAGAATCGACGTCTAAATCAGAATCCATCTCAAATTCTGAGTCAACCTCAGAATCGGTTTCTACCTCAGAATCCATCTCAAATTCAGAGTCAGTCTCAGAATCAACGTCAACCTCAGAGTCTATTTCGACGTCAGAATCGTTATCGAACTCTGTCAGTGAATCCGTCTCTGAATCAGTTAAAGAGTCAGTCAGTGAGTCCGTCTCTGAATCAGTTAAAGAGTCAGTCAGTGAATCCGTCTCTGAATCAGTTAAAGAGTCAGTCAGTGAATCAGTATCTGAGTCAATCTCAGAATCTGTATCAGAATCAATTTCCGAATCTGTGTCAGAGTCCGTCTCAGAATCAATCTCAGAATCTGTATCAGAGTCAATCTCTGAGTCAGTATCTGAATCCGTTTCAGAATCAATTTCAGAATCTGTATCCGAGTCAGTATCAGAGTCAATCTCAGAATCCGTATCAGAGTCAATCTCAGAATCAGTATCTGAGTCCGTGTCTGAGTCAGTATCAGAGTCAATCTCTGAGTCAGTATCAGAGTCAGTGTCTGAGTCAATCTCAGAATCAGTATCCGAGTCAGTCTCAGAATCAATCTCTGAATCAATCTCAGAGTCAGTGTCTGAATCAGTTTCTGAGTCAATTTCAGAGTCAGTTTCTGAGTCAATCTCTGAATCAGTCTCAGAATCAATCTCTGAATCAGTAAGCGAGTCAGTTTCTGAGTCAGTTTCTGAATCAGTTTCTGAGTCAATTTCCGAGTCAGTCTCAGAATCAGTGTCTGAGTCAGTCTCAGAATCTGTATCTGAATCAATCTCTGAGTCAGTCTCAGAATCAGTGAGCGAGTCTGTATCAGAATCCGTATCAGAATCAGTTTCTGAGTCAGTATCAGAATCAGTTTCAGAATCAGTCTCTGAGTCAGTATCAGAATCAGTGTCAGAGTCAGTTTCTGAATCAGTCTCAGAATCAATCTCAGAATCAGTAAGCGAGTCAGTGTCTGAGTCAATTTCCGAGTCAGTGTCTGAATCAGTTTCTGAATCAATCTCAGAATCAGTAAGCGAGTCAGTATCAGAATCCGTATCAGAATCAGTAAGCGAGTCAGTCTCAGAATCTGTATCTGAATCAGTAAGCGAGTCAGTCTCAGAATCTGTATCTGAATCAGTTTCAGAATCAATCTCAGAGTCAATTTCCGAGTCAGTGTCTGAGTCAGTTTCTGAATCAGTTTCTGAATCAGTAAGCGAATCAATCTCAGAGTCAGTGTCTGAGTCAATTTCAGAGTCAGTATCAGAATCCGTATCAGAATCAGTCTCAGAATCAATCTCTGAATCAGTAAGCGAATCAATCTCAGAGTCAGTTTCTGAGTCAATCTCAGAGTCAGTCTCAGAATCAGTTTCTGAATCAATCTCAGAATCAGTAAGCGAGTCAGTATCAGAATCCGTATCAGAATCAATCTCAGAGTCAGTTTCTGAGTCAATTTCCGAGTCAGTTTCTGAGTCAGTTTCTGAATCAGTCTCAGAATCAATCTCTGAATCAGTAAGCGAGTCAGTGTCAGAGTCAATCTCAGAGTCAGTATCAGAATCAGTGTCTGAGTCAGTTTCTGAATCAGTTTCTGAATCAATCTCTGAATCAGTAAGCGAATCAGTCTCAGAGTCAGTGTCTGAGTCAATCTCAGAATCAGTTTCTGAGTCAATTTCAGAGTCAGTTTCTGAATCAGTGTCTGAATCAATCTCTGAGTCAGTAAGCGAGTCAGTGTCTGAGTCAATCTCTGAATCAGTATCAGAATCCGTCTCAGAATCAATCTCAGAGTCAGTGTCTGAGTCAATCTCTGAATCAGTAAGCGAGTCAGTGTCTGAGTCAATCTCAGAGTCAGTATCAGAATCAGTCTCAGAGTCAATCTCAGAATCCGTGAGCGAATCAGTATCAGAGTCAATCTCAGAATCCGTGAGTGAATCAGTATCAGAGTCCATCTCAGAATCCGTGAGTGAATCTGTCTCAGAATCAATCTCTGAGTCAGTGAGCGAGTCTGTCTCAGAGTCAATCTCCGAGTCAGTTAGCGAATCTGTCTCAGAATCCATCTCCGAGTCCGTGAGTGAGTCAGTCTCAGAGTCAGTATCTGAATCAGTAAGCGAGTCAGTGTCTGAATCCGTATCAGAATCAATTTCAGAATCTGTATCCGAGTCAGTCTCAGAGTCAATCTCAGAATCTGTATCCGAGTCCGTTTCAGAGTCAATCTCTGAGTCAGTGTCTGAATCCGTTTCAGAATCAATTTCAGAATCCGTATCCGAGTCAATTTCTGAGTCAGTATCCGAGTCAATCTCAGAGTCAGTCTCAGAATCAATTTCCGAGTCAGTTTCAGAATCTGTATCCGAGTCAGTATCTGAGTCAGTATCAGAATCCGTGTCTGAGTCAATCTCAGAATCAATTTCAGAATCTGTATCTGAGTCAGTCTCAGAGTCAGTATCTGAATCAGTAAGCGAGTCAGTGTCTGAATCCGTATCAGAATCAATTTCAGAATCTGTATCTGAGTCAGTCTCAGAGTCAGTATCTGAATCAGTAAGCGAGTCAGTGTCTGAATCCGTATCAGAATCAATTTCAGAATCTGTGTCTGAGTCAGTTTCTGAATCAGTTTCTGAATCAGTTTCTGAATCAGTCTCAGAATCAATCTCTGAATCAGTAAGCGAGTCAGTGTCTGAGTCAATCTCAGAGTCAGTATCAGAATCAGTGTCTGAGTCAGTTTCTGAATCAGTTTCTGAATCAGTAAGCGAATCAATCTCAGAGTCAGTGTCTGAGTCAATTTCAGAGTCAGTATCAGAGTCAATCTCAGAATCCGTGAGTGAATCAGTATCAGAGTCCATCTCAGAATCCGTGAGTGAATCTGTCTCAGAATCAATCTCTGAGTCAGTGAGCGAGTCTGTCTCAGAGTCAATCTCCGAGTCAGTTAGCGAATCTGTATCTGAATCCATCTCCGAGTCCGTGAGTGAGTCAGTCTCAGAGTCTATTTCAGAATCTGTGAGCGAGTCCGTCTCAGAATCTATTTCAGAGTCAATCAGTGAATCTGTATCCGAATCCATCTCAGAATCCGTGAGTGAATCTGTATCCGAATCCATCTCAGAATCCGTAAGTGAATCAGTCTCAGAGTCCATCTCAGAATCCGTGAGCGAATCAGTATCAGAGTCCATCTCAGAATCCGTGAGTGAATCTGTCTCAGAATCAATCTCTGAGTCAGTGAGCGAGTCTGTCTCAGAGTCAATCTCCGAGTCAGTTAGCGAATC
>NZ_POPB01000024.1 GCF_002964045.1 Streptococcus suis
CTTTGTTAAAATACCTAAAATCCTGATTTTAGATGAGGCGACTTCCTCTATTGATACACGGACAGAAATTTTAGTACAGGAAGCATTTGCCAAATTGATGGAAGGACGGACCAGCTTTATTATTGCTCATCGCCTATCAACCATTCAATCAGCTGACTTGATTTTGGTCATGGTGGACGGAAAAATTGTTGAACAAGGGAATCATGAAGCATTGATGGCTGAACAAGGCGTTTATTATCAAATGCAAACAAGTCAGCAGACAGAGGAG
>NZ_POPB01000240.1 GCF_002964045.1 Streptococcus suis
ACCAGTTCCAGGTGATCCAACAACAGATACGAAGATTCCGTATGTGAAAGCATCACAAACGGGTAGTGTGAAGTTTGTGGATACGACAGATGGTTCAGTGAAATTCACAGAAAACCTTAGTGGTAAAACAGGGGATGAGTTTGGCTTTGATCCAGCTGCTAAGATTAAGGAATTTGAAAACCTTGGCTACACCGTAGTGAACAAAGACAACTACAGCTCAACAGGTACCTTCGATAACATCGACGGCAATTCCCAAGACTTTGTCTACGAATTGACACCAAAAGTTTCACCAATCACACCAGAAAATCCAGGTAAACCAGGTGAGCCAATTGATCCGAACAACCCAGATGGACCAAAATGGCCAACAGATAAGGGTGTTGATGATGTGACCCGTACGATCAGCCGTACCGTTACTTATGTGAAAGCAGAAGGTGGCGAAGCAGCTCCAGGCTCAAGCAACTCCGTTACAT
>NZ_POPB01000241.1 GCF_002964045.1 Streptococcus suis
GAAACTTGACGAAGAAACTTCTGTTTCTAGGAAAGTTTATCTTTTTCACACGGAGTTTAGCCCGTGTTCAATTATGAACACTTGCTTTTAGTCTACCTTGTTACTTGATTACAATTTGATTTCTACGTTTACACCACTTGGAAGATCCAATTTCATCAAAGCGTCAACTGTTTTTTGAGTTGGGTTGATGATGTCGATCAAACGTTTGTGTGTACGCATTTCGAACTGCTCACGAGAGTCTTTATACTTGTGAGTCGCACGGATGATTGTGTAGAGGCTACGTTCTGTTGGAAGTGGAACTGGACCTGCTACTTGAGCACCTGTACGTGTTGCAGTTTCAACGATTTTTGCAGCTGCTGTATCAAGTGTACGGTGTTCGTACGCTTTCAAGCGGATGCGGATTTGTA
>NZ_POPB01000242.1 GCF_002964045.1 Streptococcus suis
CTGCCTTGTCCAAGGAAGAATGCCTCACTAGCGAGGGACTAAACCAACTCCTACAAGAAACCGAACAAGTATTGGATGAGGTGGAAGAAGCTATCTCACAAGAGCCTAAAGTCGTCAAAGGTGGCTCAGCCAACAGACAGAAACGAAGAAGAATTAAGAAACTCAAGAGAAAGTTGAAAGAGGATTGTCTTGTTCGGAAACAGAAGTACGAACGAGATATACAGATTCTACAAGAACGAAATTCCTATTCTAAAACGGATCACGATGCAACATTCATGCGAATGAAAGAAGATCATATGAGGAATGGTCAGCTCAAACCGGGCTACAACCTCCAACTTGGTACAAACAACCAGTTTGCCTTAGCTTACGGACTGTTTCCGAATCCAACTGACACTCGTACACTCAACCCCTTTCTTCAATCCATCCAAACCTTAGAACTCTTTCAACACATTGTCGCGGATGCAGGTTATGGTAGTGAAGAAAATTATAGCTTTATCGTTGATGAACTGGAGAAAACACCTCTGATCCCCTACGGAACATATCAGAAAGAGCAGAAGAAAAGCTACAAGAAGAGTGATGCCAATCCTGAAAACTGGACTTACTTAGAAGATTCTGACCAGTGGATAAAACCAGATGGGGTTGTCTACTCGTTTAAGAATTATTCACGAAGAACGGACAAGTATGGATTTGAGAAAGATATTAAGATTTACGAAGCTGATCCTGTACAAGCTAGTAAAGAGTTAGACCAGTTAGCACGGACGGAAAAAGGAAACCTCAAACAAACCC
>NZ_POPB01000243.1 GCF_002964045.1 Streptococcus suis
GTTTCCGATAGTAAAGGTATCAAAGCTATCAAAGTACCAGTTTGGGCAGACCAAAATGGTCAAAATGACATTATCTGGTATGATGCGGTCAAACAGTCCAACGGTAACTACAAGGTAGCAGTGTCCTTGTCAGACCACAAAAATGAACAAGGTCTTTACCATGTACATCTATATTATGTAGAAAACGATGGCAAGATTGTAGGTGTGTCAGCTACCCAGACAAAGATTGAAAGTAAACCAGTCAAGTCTGAAACAGAATTACCAAGTCAAGGCACCTATCACTTTACTAAGCAAGCTGAAGTTAAAAATGAAGCCAAGGTATCCGCACCGACTCAATTTACCTTTGAAAAAGGGGATAAGGTCAACTACGATAAAGTTATCCAATCTGACAATCATCGCTGGATTTCCTATGTAAGTTACAACGGAACTCGTCGTTACGTGGATTTGGGGCAAATGTCTGGCTCAACAGTTGTCAATACAGTTACAGAAAAACCGGTTGAAGCACCGAAAGCTACTCAACCAACTGGTCAACTGACCATTCAGAATCAAACTGCAACAAGTTTTGAAGTGGAAGTGTCCAATGTTTCTGATAGTAAAGGTATCAAAGCTATCAAAGTACCAGTTTGGGCAGACCAAAATGGTCAAAATGACATTATCTGGTATGATGCGGTCAAACAGTCCAACGGTAACTACAAAGTAGCAGTATCCTTATCAGACCACAAAAATGAGCAAGGTCTTTACCATGCGCATCTTTACTATGTAGAAAATGATGGCAAGATTGTAGGTGTGTCTGCAATTCAGACCAAGATTGAAAGTAAACCAGTCAAGTCTGAAACAGAATTACCAAGTCAAGGCACCTATCACTTTACTAAGCAAGCTGAAGTCAAGAACGAAGCCAAGGTATCCGCACCGACTCAATTTACCTTTGAAAAAGGGGATAAGGTCAACTACGATAAGGTCATCCAAGCCGACAATCATCAGTGGATTTCCTATGTAAGTTACAACGGAACTCGTCGTTATGTACAATTAGAAAACAGTGAAGCCAAAGGTAATCTAACCTCAGAAACTTCAACACAGAAAAAGGAAATTCCTAACCAAGGCACTTATCACGTTATAAAAGATTTAGAAGTGTATGATCAACCAACTAAAGAAGCTAAATTGATTACTTATTACAAAAACGGTAGTAAGATAAATTATGATAAAGTGATCAAGGCAGAAGGTAGTAGTTGGATTTCCTATGTTTCTTATTCAGGAGTTCGTCGTTTTGTAAAAATTGATTAAACTAAGACAAATGAATTAGAGTCTGGGCAAAAACTAGCTTCTCGCATATAAAAATGAGCAGTTCCAATTAGGAGTTGCTCGTTTTCCATTTCATGCTTTATCGGCTCTTTGTCAACTGTAGTGGGTAGATGAAAAGCTAACACCTAGAGAGGACGAAATTCGTTCTCTCTTTTTCAATATTCAAAGCGATGTAAATCTTAGTTTTAAAGTTCGTAAAGTTCCTAAAGCCGAAAGCCTGTCTCTTGATGTCCTTGATGAGTTTATTGGTCGCTTCTAGTTTAGCGTTGGAATAGGGTAGCTCAATGGCATTCGTGATATAAGTTTTATACTTTAGAAAGGTCTTAAAAACAGTCTTGAAGGCAGGATTGACAAGGTTAAGGTTGTCTTCTAGAAGCTCGAAGAAATATTTCGAGTTCTTCTCTTGGAAATGGAAGAGGAGAATCTGGTAGAGGTCATAATAGAATCTTAGTTGATCTGAGAACTCGAGTGTTTTCTGAACAACCTCTTTCGGTGTCAATATTTGCCCAAAGGTACGAGAATAAAAGAGGTTCTGAGACAGTTTACGGCTATCTTTTTGAAGAATCCGCCAGTGATTTTTCATGGCTCGATAAGGTAGGGAAGGTGTATCAAAGGTTTTCATAATGTCAAT
>NZ_POPB01000244.1 GCF_002964045.1 Streptococcus suis
AAAATGATAGTTTGAGCACTTTTCATTATAGGTCATATGGAACTTTTTTTCTATACTCAAAAAGGCTCCATAATTTCCATGGTGGATTTACCCACTACAGAAATTATAGAGCCATAATTTTGAGACACCTTCGGGTGTCTTTTGTGTTATACTGGGATTAGAAAAGCGGAGGAGAAATACGATGCACCACGATACTTGGAAGGGAATTATATTGAAGAAACAGGGCTTACTGGCACCTCAGTCCGTCCAGCAGATTTGCCAAAATCTCAATGGCTTGCAGGCTCAGTTCCAGCCTTATGTTCATTTCGGATTTCGGAACCGTATGTCAGTGGATGATTTTCATGAGGGTAGATGGCAGGAGGAGTTGACACGCCAGTGGTCCATTCGGCGAACGGTTCATGCCTATCTCAAGTCAGAAATTCCTCTCTATATCCACGAGGGGCGGCTGGCCAGCACCGACTACCTGAGGACAGAAGGACGAGATGGGTTTAGCCCGCAGACAAAGCAGAAGTACCACCAGCTGATTTTAGAAGCACTTGAGCAAGGTCCTATGACCCGCGAGGAACTCAAGGCCCTTTGCCGTGCGGAAAAGATGACGCAGGAGGAGGAGAAGCAGGTCTTTAATGCCTGGGGCGGCCTTTTTCGCTACATGGTCGAGCGTGGGGAGGTCTATCAAGAGTACGGTGCCAAACGTTTTCATCGCCTGACAGACTTTCAGCCACTTTCTCGGGAAAAAGCAGAGCTGGAAATCGCTCGACGGTATTTTGCAGGTTTTGGGCCAGTCAGTTTAGCGGATGCTCGTTATTATTTTAAGGAAAATAAATCTACAGTCCAAAATTGGATGAAACAATTAGACCTGAAAATCGTTGAGGTAGCAGGAGTAGAACGCTTTTATCTTGGAGAATTAGAAGAAGCAGAACTGCCTGACTGCCTCTTCGTGGCAGGTTTCGACCAACTTTTGCTAGGTTATGAAAAGAAAGCCAATCCTTTCTTTGATCCTAAGTTTATCCGCCAGATATATACGCTGACAGGCATTGTCAAACCCGTTGTTTTCTACAAGGGACGACTGGTTGCGACCTGGCGACGTGATAAGGACAGGATTGAATTGGCTATATTTGAAAATCTGACTAGTCGTGAACTGAAAGAACTGGAACGTTACCGTCGAGTCTACGAGGAACGCTTAAAAACTGAGCAAAAATTGTTCGGATAACCAGAATAATGAAATAAAAAAACTAAATTTTCTGAATATTTCAGAAAATCTGTGGTATAATACTAAAAACGCTGTTTAGAAAGAGATGTCTATGAACAAGTCCTACTTTTATCTAGATATGAAAACGCACGAATTGGAAGTGCCCTTTACTGCTAGAAAACGCCGTGTCCGTGTTTTATTGCCAAAAGGATATGAGGAAGATACGGATAAAACCTACCCTGTTGTCTATTTCCATGATGGACAAAATGTCTTGTACAGTAAAGAAGCTTTTTCAGGGCATTCTTGGAAAGTCATTCCGACAATCAAGCGAAATCCCGATATTGCAAAGATGATTATTGTGGCCATTGACAATGATGGTGCTGAGCGTATGCACGAATACGCTGCCTGGAAGTTTAGCGAAATGGGCATCCCTGGAATTCAGTTTGGTGGCAAGGGTACTTTGTATGCCGAATTTGTTATGGATGTGGTGAAGCCCTTTATCGATCAAGAATACCGTACTAAGTCTGACAAGGCCCACACAGCTATGATTGGCTCGTCACTTGGTGGCAACATCACTCAGTTTATGGGGCTAGCCTATCAGGACCAAATTGGCTGTCTGGGAGTATTTTCATCTGCCAACTGGCTTCATCAAAAAGCTTTTGACCGCTATATTGAACGCCAAAACTTAGACAAGGACCAACGAGTTTATATTTACGTCGGAACGGAAGAAGCAGATGATACGGATAAAACCCTAATGGCAGGTAATATCAAGCAGGCCTATATCAACTCTTCATTGACTTACTATCGTCAATTACTCGCTGGTGGAGTAAGTTTGGACAATATCGCTTTAGAAGTCGTTTCAGGTGCCGTCCATAATGAAGAAGCTTGGGCAGCTTATTTGCCAGATTGCTTGCGCTTTTTAAGTGAAAAGTGGTAATGTATAGAATTTGTTAGGAGAATGAATATGCATGTAGAATTTTTAAGTCACTGGTCTGGAAATCTAGGCCGAGAAATGAATCTAAATCGTTACGGTCACGCGGGGATTCCTGTTGTTGTCTTTGCCTCATCAGGCGGTTCTTACAATGAGTATGCAGATTTTGGGATGATTGAAGCTTGCCGTGGCTCTATCGAGGCAGGTCATGTTCAATTTTTCACCCTAACCAGTTATGATAAGGAAAGCTGGTTGGCGGACTGGAAGTCAATTCATGACAAGGCAGAAGCTCACCGTGCTTATGAACGCTATGTGATTGAAGAAGCTATTCCATTTATCAAACATAAAACTGGCTGGTTCGATGGTATGATGACAACTGGTTGCTCAATGGGGGCCTACCACGCGCTGAATTTCTTCCTCCAGCATCCAGATGTCTTCACAAAAGTCATCGCCCTTTCAGGTGTCTATGATGCTCGTTTCTTCAACAACAATCAAGACTATGGCAATGACGATGCTGTTTATCAAAACTCACCATCTGACTACATCTGGAATCAGAATGATGGTTGGTTTATTGATAAATACCGTCAAGCTGATATTATCGTCTGCACAGGTTTGGGCGATTGGGAACAAGACGGTCTGGACTCATTCTACAACCTCAAACGTGCCTTTGAAGAGAAGAATATCCCAGCTTGGTTTGACACTTGGGGTACGGATGTGGCGCATGATTGGGTTTGGTGGAGAAAGCAAATGCCATTCTTCCTCCACTCAATCGGACTATAAACTAGAAAGGACTGCCTATGAATTATCTCGTTATTTCCCCTTTTTATCCAGAAAATTTTCAACCCTTTACCATTGAATTGGCTAAAAAAGAAGGCGTTACGGTTCTAGGTATCGGGCAAGAACCCTACGACCAACTGCCTGAGGAGCTCCGCCATGCCCTTACAGAATACTTCCGTGTGGAAGATTTGGAAAATATTGATGAAGTCAAGCGTGCAGCTGCCTTCTTGATATACAAGCACGGCCCTATTGACCGTGTGGAATCCCACAATGAGCATTGGTTGGAAAATGATGCGGCTCTTCGTGAACAATTTAATATCTTCGGAGCCAAACCAAAACACCTGAAGAAGACAAAATTCAAGTCTGAGATGAAGAAATATTTCTCCAAAGCAGGGGTTCCTGTGGTTCCAGGTATGGTTGTCAAAACAGAGAAAGATATTGAAAAGGCCGTGAAAACAATTGGTTTCCCAATGATTGCCAAGCCTGACAACGGCGTTGGGGCATCCGGTACTTTTAAACTCACAAAGAAAGCTGACCTAGAAACCTTTAAAGAAGCCTGGGATGGTCAAACTGCTTATTTCTTTGAAAAATTTGTCAATTCAAGCATTATCACAACCTATGATGGATTGGTGGACAGCAAGGGAAATGTTGTTTTCGAAACAGGTTTGACCTATGTTCATACTCCGCTGGAGCTAATGTTATCTAGAAAAGATAATGCTTACTACATCGAGAAAGAACTAGATCCTAAATTAGTAAAATATGGTCGCGCGATTATCAAAGCCTTCGGTATGAAAGAGCGTTTCTTCCACATTGAATTTTTCAAAGATGGTAAGGATTATATTGCGATTGAGTACAATAACCGTATGGCTGGTGGATTTACCGTAGAAGCATACAACTATGCGCATTCGATTGACCTTTTCCGTGATTATGCCAATGTAGTGACAGGTGGAACAGTTGAAGAACGTCGCTTTGAACCTCAATACTGCTTGGTAGCGACGCGCCGTGACACGACTGACTATGTTCACTCAGCAGATGACATTCATCAACGCTTTGCCGGTAAGATCAAGACAGTCAAACGCATGCCAGATGCCTTTGCAGAGCTGCAAGGGAATGACGCATATCTTCTTGTGACGGAAAGCAAGGAAGAATTAGACGATATGATTGCCTTTATCGGGAAGACAAAATAGAATAGATTGAAAGATGCCAGAAATGGTGTCTTTTTTCTTGCTTACAATCTTGTAAGTTTTTTAATCAGAATTGTAAGGGAGCGAGGTAGTAATATTTTCTATAATAGACTCATAAGTAAACGAAAGAAGGAAATCAATATGTCATTCAAATTTTTACAAGCAAAACGAATTTTTGGTAAATCACAAGAAAGCAAACAAATAGAAGAACAAGACAAACAAGCTGAATTTTTATTTGAACTTGAACAGGAACTATTTAATCGCAACTGGATGTACTAGGAGGAAAAGCTAGTGAAAGCATGTAATGCCTATCAACTGAAGCTCGCCATGGCCGGCTTGATGGTTTTAGATCATCTGAAATTCATACCCGATTTTATCCCAGACCAACTTAGTTTAATCTTTCACATGATCACAAGATGCGTCGCAGTCTTCTTTGCCTACATGTTGGTTGAAGGCTATCTTCATACGAGAAATGTCAAAGCCTATCTGTTACGACTGTATGGTGCGGCAGGACTAATGGCCACTGGAAATGCTTTTATAAACAGTCTTTACCAATCAAAAGGTATCTATATCAGTAACAATATCTTTCTAACATTAGCTGTTGGATTAACTATGCTCATTTGTTTGAAGGAATTTAAAAATAATAGTAGAACTCGACAAGTGATTCAAGTTGTCCTAGCTGGTTTGTGCTTGATAGTCGGGGCAGGATTCACAGAAGGAGGGGCAGTTGTCTTACCGTTTATCCTCATTACTTACTTAGGTCGTAAGATACCATTCAAAAGAAATCTCACCTATATTTTGTTGGCCTTGCTTTTGCTATTATCTTCCTATCATCCCTATGAAACCATTGAAATGACCGTACAAATGATGCTTTTCAATGCAGACTGGTTATTTATTTTAGTCCTGCCAATTCTGAGTCTTTATAATGGACAAGCAGGGCCTCGCACAGCATTTTCACGCTATTTCTTTTACATTTTCTATCCGCTACACTTGTGGCTACTGGCAACCATTGCCTACTTTATCTAACCTTACAATCTTGTAAGTTTTTGCGTCAGAACTGTAAGAGAACACAGGTGGAATATTTTCTATAATAGACTCATAAGAAAGAGAAAGAAGGAAATTATATGTCATTTAAATTTTTACAAGCAAAGAAAATGGAAGAGGTGGTATTCTCAGAAAAAGAAAAGGCTGAACTCATGGAACAAGCAGAATTTTTAGAGGAGCTAGCACTTGATTTGCAAAGTATGCGATTTATGGCATACTAGAGGGAGGAAACTATGAAAAAGAAAGTATTTGGCTTGCTGGCTTTGGGCAGTATAATGCTAACTGCTTGTTCTTCCTCTTCAGCAGGTCTTAGCTTTGATGAGGGCTATCAAACTTTCCATTACAAGGGAAAAGATTATGCCGTTAGCAAACAGGAAGTTACCGAAGATAGTATTCAAGAGGTAGAAGTCAAGTTTATGGATTGGCCTGTTGTTAAAGAGGAAGGGGCAGTGAAAACGACGGTATCCTTGAATAATCTCTATGTAACCACTAGCAAGGATTGGGCCATTGGTGTCCAAGATGGTTATTATAAAGTGGACTTAGAAGACAATATTGCTGAGTCAGATCGTATCAATTATCAAGAAGTGCTTGATCAAGCAGATGAATAAAAAAAGAAAAGTAGGAGTAACTATGTTATTAGAAATCAATCATTTAGAAAAAGTTTACCGCACGCGCTTTTCAAAAGAGGAAACTCGTGCCTTGCAAGATGTGGATTTTAAGGTAGAAGAGGGCGAGTTTATTGCCATTATGGGCGAAAGTGGCTCTGGTAAAACAACCTTACTCAACATTCTTGCAACCCTGGACAAGCCAACTCGTGGCTCTGTTCTCTTGAACAATCAAGATATTACCAAAATCAAGGAAAGCAAGCTGGCCGATTTCCGTTTGCGTAATCTGGGCTTTGTCTTCCAAGATTTTAACCTCTTAGATACTCTGTCTATCCAAGACAATATCTTTTTACCTCTGGTATTGGCACGTACCAGCCATGAGGAAATGGAAAAACGTTTGAAAGTTTTGGCGCCAAAACTGCGGATTCAAGATTTGCTGAAAAAACGTCCTTTTGAGCTGTCTGGTGGACAAAAGCAGCGCGTGGCCATTGCCCGCAGTTTGATTACCCAGCCGCAGATTGTCCTAGCGGATGAACCGACGGCTGCCCTAGATTATCGCAATTCGGAAGACTTGCTGAATTTGTTTGAAGAGATTAACCGTGACGGTCAAACCATTCTCATGGTAACTCACTCAGCCAACGCAGCTAGTCATGCTAAGCGAGTACTCTTTATCAAGGACGGGCGGATTTTCCACCAATTGTACAAGGCAGACAAGAGCAATCAAGACTTTGCCAAGGAAATTTCGCTCAATATGTCTGCACTTTTAGGGGGTGAGTAGATGTTTTACCTCAAACTTGCTGGGCAAAATATCCGAAAATCCATGGGTGTTTTTGCTCCCTTCGTTTTAGCCAGTCTTGTGCTATTCACTTTGATTTGTTCCATGTTTTTGCTCATGCTCAGTCCAGTTATGAAGACCATGGGCTCAGGTGCCATTTCTATAGGTCTTGGTGTTGTTGTTCTGACCATTTTCTCGGTCATTATGGAGATTTATAGTTTTAATTTCCTGATGAAACAACGGGCGAGGGAATTTGGTCTCTATAACATGCTGGGGATGAACAAGAAAAAAGTAGCCTTGATAGCCAGCCTAGAATTGATGATGATATTCTTTCTGGTTGTGGTTCTTGGTTCTGTCTTAGCTGGTGTGTTTGCAAATGTTCTCTACTTGATTTTTGTCAATATAACACATTATAGTGATTTGCATTTTGGAATAGCCCCTCTGGCATTTGCCATGACCGCCTTTCTCTTTGCTGGTATCTTCTTTCTCTTGGAATTGCTAGCCATTCGGACCATTGGTAAGACCAGTCCGCTGATTTTGTTCCGAGCTAGTGAGAAAGGGGAGAAGGAGCCAAAAGGCAATGTTCTTCTAGCTGCTCTTGGTGTAGTGGGACTGGGTATTGGATACTACCTATCACTTTCATCTAAAGCAGAAGGTGTAGCTCTTATCTTTCGTTTCTTCATCGCTGTGCTCTTTGTTATTGCGGGGACCTACTTGTTCTACATCAGCTTTATGACTTGGTATTTGAAGGCACGGCGGAAAAACAAAGGCTATTTTTACACGCCAGAGCATTTTATTACCACATCGCAGATGATTTTCCGTATGAAACAGCATGCAACTGGTTTGGCAAATATTACCCTCTTAGCAGTCATGGCCTTTGTGACCATTGCAACAACGACTTCACTTTATACTGGCATGTCAAGCATGACAAGTGGTCTTTATCCAAAGGAAACATCTATTACCTACAAAGTTGCGGATAGAAGTCAGGGTGAAAGTGCCTATCAGCAATCGGTGCTCAGCCATTTTCCAGAAAAAGCGGAAGATAGTCTGTCCTACCTGACCTACCAAGCTGGTCTGGTCTATGACGGTGGGAAGGAGATTGTCATTAGTCCAGAAACCATTGCCAATCCAGACTTTAGCAAAATAGCCTTTACCTACTTCGTCACCCAAGATGATTTCCGGAAGTTGGGCAATGACCTGCCAGAGCTGGCTGCCAATCAAGTGGTCTTTATGCGTCCGAGCGAAAAACCATCGTTGAAAAAGCTTGTTTTAGGCGATCAAACCTTTGAAAATGTAGCCAATCTTGACCAGGCTATTTTCCCTGATATTACCAATACGATAAATGCCGCCGTCATGGTAGTCAGTGATGACACTGTATTGAATACTGTTCGTGAGTATTATGAGTCCAATAATCCGCAAGGCTATCAAGTCAGTCTGGACTACCGTGTCTTTACCGATTTGACGGATGAAGAGGTACTCTCTCTTGGAGAGCAATCTGGTGAAATATATGAAATTCTCGATGAAAATGGAGAATATCTTGGAAATGTTATGCAACGTACGGATTTCAACAATTCACTGATGGGCTTTACAGGCGGTTTCCTCTTTACAGGCTTCTTGTTGGGAATTAGTTTCCTACTGGGTGCAGCCTTGATTATCTACTACAAGCAGTACTCAGAAGGGCATGAGGACAAGAAATCCTACAAGATTTTACAAGAAGTGGGCATGAGTGCAGCAGCTGTCAAAAAGACAATTAACTCACAAACACTTACTGTCTTCTTTATGCCTTTGGTCATGGCAACTGTGCATTTTGTGGTATCCTTGGTCATGCTGAAGCAAATGCTACTGACCTTTGGGGTTACCTCATCTCTTATGATTTATACGGTCAGCGGAATTACTTTGCTTGCAGTTGCTCTGATTTACTTCGTCATTTACAAGTGGACTAGTCGCACCTATTATCGCATTATTGAACGGTAGAAGAAGTCTCGCCTTGTGCGAGATTTCTTGCTTTTTCAGGGAAATGGTGTTACAATGGTAATACCAAAGGAATACCAGAAGAGGTGAGAAAATGGCAGCTATTACATTAAAAGTTTCTGAGCAAGACAAGCTCTTTATGCAGGCTATGGCAAAATTTGAAGGTGTGAGTTTGTCAGAACTCATTCGGACTAAAACACTTGAAGCCCTTGAAGACGAGTACGATGCGCGTGTGGCAGATATTGCTTGGGCAGAATACCAAGAAGACTTGGCGAATGGAATTGAGCCGATAACACTAGAACAAATGGCTGAGGAGTTGGGCATTGAGTTATAAGGTTATTTTGTCTGCTAAGGCTCAAAAACAAATTCGAAAGATGGATAAAACTGCTGCAAGTTTGATTTTGCGGTATCTTTACAAGCATATTGACGGGTGCGACAACCCCAGACAGTACGGTAAAGCCTTAACTGCCAATCGTTCTGGCCAATGGCGGTATCGTATCGGAAATCACAGGGTCATCGTCAGTATTGAAGATGACAAATTGGTTGTAACTGCCCTTGAAGTCGGGCATCGGAAAGAAGTATATAAATAAAAAGCCAAGACCTGTGTCCTGGCTTTTGCAGAATGAAAATGATGAAAAAAGAAAAGATATATATTGTTGAAGATGATGAGATGATTGTCCAACTCTTGAAGCAGCATTTGGGAAAATCTTATCAGGTAGAAAGTGTGCAGAATTTCCGAGCTGTCAGTCAGGAAGTGGCGGAAATCAAACCAGACTTGGTGCTGATGGACATTAGCCTACCCTATTACAACGGCTTTTACTGGACGACAGAAATCCGTAAAAACATGACCATGCCCATTATCTTTATCTCCTCCAGTGATGATGAAATGAATGCAGTCATGGCCATGAACATGGGTGGCGATGATTTTGTGGCCAAACCGTTTTCTCTAGGGATTTTGGATGCCAAAATCAGTGCCTTCTTGCGTAGGGTCAATCAATTCAGCAAATCAACTGACTTGTCTATCGACCAATTCCAGCTTAGTTTGGACGGGCGTTTTTCAAGCGAATCGGAACAGGTTCAGCTTTCGCCTACAGAAACCAAGATTTTATCCACCTTACTAGAAAGACAAGGGCAGATTGTCAGCAAGGAAGAACTCTTGGAAAAACTCTGGGAAAATGAAGAATTTATCGACCAGAATACCCTCAATGTCAACATGACTCGTCTGCGAAAGAAGGTGAGTGAAGTGGGATTTGACCGTATTCATACTGTTCGTGGCGTGGGGTACCTGGTCAAATGATAGTAAAATTTATCCGTGAATTCCGTAGCTTTTATTTCACATACATTGTTTTGTCTGGAAGTTTTATCTTGCTTTTCTATCTCTACCAACTGCCCACCGAATTCCTGCAAAACGCTCTGCTATTGTCCCTAACCCTCATCATCCTACTGACAGTGGGGCTTTTCTGGAAGTTTCGCAACCGCATGAGAGCCTTGGAAGACTATGTCCATGAAGAAGCTCTGCCCCTGCTCAATAAGCCTGTGGACCTTGCCTATCTCAACTTGATTGAAGCGGAGAAGGAGGCGACCCGGGAGCAGCTTTTGGTCTATAAGTCACGAGAAGAAGACCTGCAAGCCATGGTCAAAATGTGGTCCCATCAGATGAAAGTGCCGCTGGCTGCCCTGTCTTTGATGAGCCAGACTGACAATCTCAATCAGAAAGAAGTCGATCACCAGCTTTTGCGCTTGGATAATTACATGGCAAATCTCCTCAACTACCTCAAACTGACCAACCATGCTAGCGATTTTCGCTTTGAGCAGGTGGAAGTGAGAGAAGTAGTGGTCGATTTGGTCAAAAAATACCGCAATCAGTTCTTGCAAAAAGAGATTTCGGTGACCATTGATGGAAATTGGCTACTGAAAACCGATAAGAAATGGCTCAGTTTTGCCCTGTCACAGATAATCGACAATGCCCTCAAGTACAATAAGACTGGTGGTAAGGTAGCTATTGAATTGAATGAGGGAATTTCCATTTCCGATACGGGAATTGGCATTTTGGCAGAAGACATTCCACGCCTGTTTGATGAGGGATTTACAGGTTATAATGGCCGTGAACATCAAAAAGCGACAGGATTTGGCTTGTATTTGACCAAGCGGGTCTTGAATCAGTTGGAACTAGCTATTTCCGTGGAAAGTCAACTGGAAGTTGGTACCAGCGTAACCATCACCAAAGTACAGTAGGAGCTGTACTTTTTCCTTTTGAAAGCGTTTTGATTTTGTGATATACTGAAACTACTAGAAAATCAGGAGGTTACTATGTCACACCATCATGTTTTGCAAAACGGATCGGATATTCGTGGAATTGCTATCGCTACAGACGAATATGCTGTCAATCTCACTCCACAGGCCACCAAGGAAGTGGTTCGCGGACTTATTCATTGGCTAACCCAGAAGCCAGAACTGGCGCAGGCCTATCAGGAAGGACAGCTCAAGATTGGTATCGGTCGAGATAGCCGCCTCAGCGGTCCAGATTTGGTTGCCGCCTTCACAGAAGAAGCGGTGCGTTTGGGCGTTCAGCTGTTCGACTTCGGCATGGCCACTACGCCAGCCCTCTTCATGAGCACCCAGTACCCGCAGTTCAAGTGCCACGCTGGTGTCATGATTACCGCCAGCCACCTGCCTTATTACTTCAACGGCATTAAGATTTTTTCGGAAAATGGCGGAGCAGAGCATGAAGATATTGACTTCATCCTCGCACACAGTGAAGACTTGCCAGCTTCTTCCCTTGGAAGTGTCGCCAGTGCAGACCTGATGACGCCTTATGCCCAAGACTTAGTTGGCAAAATTCGTACCGCTTGTGGCGGACAAGTAAAACCACTGACAGGTCTCAATATCATCGTCGATGCTGGAAATGGTGCAGGAGGATTCTTTGCTGAGAAAGTGTTGGCAGAGCTAGGAGCAGATATCACAGGCTCACAATTCCTAGACCCAGACGGAACTTTGCCAAATCACGTTCCAAACCCTGATAACAAGGAAGCTATGGAAAGCATTCGTCAGGCTGTCTTGAAGCAAGGTGCAGATCTTGGTATTATCTTTGATACCGATGTTGACCGTGCAGCACTAGTGACCAAGTCCGGTCAAATCCTCAACCGTAACAACCTGATTGCCGTTCTCAGCCAGATTGTCCTAGCTGAACATCCAGGAACCAGCATTGTGACCAATTCCCCAACAACTGAACACCTTAAAGTCTTTATAGAAAGCCTGGGCGGCAAACAAATCCGCTATATTTCAGGTTACCGTAATGTCATTAACCGTGCTATTTTAGCTAATCAAGAAGGAGTTGATTGCCAGTTGGCTATCGAAACCTCAGGACACGCTGCCTTTAAGGAAAATTACTTCCTCGATGACGGAACCTATGTAGCGGCTAAGATTCTCATGCTCTTACCCAAACTGCAAGCGGAAGGCAAGTCCTTGGACGACTTAATTGCCCAGCTCAAGCAACCACTTGAAACACAAGAAGTGCGGTTCAAGCTGGAAGCTACAGACTATCGAGCACTTGGTGAACAGGTCATTGCTGATCTCAGAAATACCAGCCTCGAAGGCTTTACTTTTAACCCAGAAAACGAAGAAGGAGTGCGGTTTGACCTGACCGAGCCTTATGGTGACGGCTGGCTCTTGCTCCGTATGAGCCTCCACGAGCCACTCTTGGTCTTGCAGGTGGAGAATGACCAGACTGGCTATATTCCTGCCGTTTTACGAACACTCTCAGCCTTTTTGGACCAGTACCCAGCTGTCAATCAGGAAAAATTGAAAGAATTGATTTAGATTTAAGAGAAAAAGGGGTAAGTTTTCGCTTACTCCTCGATTTGTTTACGTAATTTATATTACGTAAAATTATAATTTATCCAGAGCATTTTTCTGCTCATCGTTAACAATATGGGTGTAGAGGTCGGTGACCTGGGTATTGGCATGCCCAAGCTGATGACTGACTAGAACTTGCGACTTGGTGGCGTCGTAGAGGCGAGTTGCCAAGGTATGACGGAGTTTGTGGGGGGTTACGCGTATCTTGAAGTCCGCAGAGTACTTGGCCACCATTTTTTCAATAGAAGAAGCGTCAATGCGATTAGGCAGACCACGGTACTCAGACAGGAAGAAGGCCGTATCCGTTTTTTCAGGCTTGTAGCGTTGCTGGCGAATACCCATGTAGGCTTCCAGGTAAGGCTTAGCAAACCCAGCCACATTGACCGAGTCCCGCTTACCACCCTTACGGGTTACTTCAATAATCATCATATTGAGGTTGACATCTCGAAGATCCAAATTTACCGCTTCTGACAGACGGACGCCAGAAGCCAAGAGAAGTGCCAGAATCGCCAAATCCCGTTCCTTATTTTTCTGGAAGGATGAGAGGGCACGTTTGGATAACTTTACCTGGTATTCTTTATCGACATAGTCCAAAAACTCCATGGTTTCATCGCCCAAAAAGAGCTTCTGCTTGATGTTCTCAGCCCGCGCTGCCAAGGTTTCCTTCTTCTTCTTGGTCGACACCTTCTTCATGACATTACGGTAGAAGTAGGGCTCGCCCTGCTCATTTTCCACTTCTTCGGTTAAATACTTGAAGAGACTAGAAAGTGCCGACAGGGTACGGTTAATGGTGGTCTGCGACACACCATTCTGCGTTGTATTGGCGTTCAGCAAGGGACGCTCTCGCAGATATAGAATAAAGGACTCCATATCTTTTTTGGTCAGATGTTCCAGAACATCTAGCGGAATGTCAGCAATCCGTTCAACAGTGACCAAATCTGAATCCTGTAACCACTCAAAAAAACGACGGTATTCTTTCAAGTATTCGTACAAGGTGGTAAAACTGTAAGGCACAGCCAACTTTGACTGATAATATTCCATGATATACCAAGGCATGATTTCCTTCAGTTGATCAATTTTTTCCAATAACAACTCACGTCTCATCATTTTCTCCTGATTTTAGTTTACTAGTTTGAAAAGTACAAAATAATACCCCTTAGAAAATCCAGTTTTCCCAAGAATAATGTACATTTTTTGAGAAAAAATTTTTTCAGTTTTGACTATAAGAGTAGTATAGCATAACCGCATATAACTTTCAAGAAAATTATAGTTTTTCGGAAAGATGTGTGGTGGTATGTTAGATTAATAACCAAAAAAATTTTTTAGGAAAAATTAGCCTAAAATGTACTTTATTCAAGGCTAAACTGGAATTTCTAGATACCCTTATTTTTCCATAAAAATGTACTTTATTAACTAGAAAACTGGAAATTTTTTCAAAAGTACATTTTTCTAGTTAATTTGATGCCCAAAACTATATTATCGGATATAGAGATACCTCATTTTTAACCAAAACAAAAACAGATCTATAATTCTCTGAACAGCTCCCTGTCAAGTGGACAATGAAATAATAAAAGATTAGGCGGCGGCCTTGTTCCTCATTTCAAGAGGGGCAAGGCCGTTGTTGCGCTCTTGAAAACGTTGGTGATT
>NZ_POPB01000245.1 GCF_002964045.1 Streptococcus suis
TTTCTAAAGGATAAAGACAAGGTTTTAAACGCTATGGAATTGCCTTATTCCAACGCCAAACTGGAAGCTACCAATAATCTCATCAAAGTCATTAAAAGAAATGCCTTTGGTTTTAGGAACTTTGAAAACTTTAGAAAACGGATTTTGATTGCCTTGAACATAAAGAAAGAGAGAACCAATTTCGTCCTCTCTAGGTGTTAGCTTTTCATCTACCCACTACAGTTGACAAAGAGCCCAATATAGTCCGTACGGGATTCGAACCCGTGTTACCGCCGTGAAAAGGCGGTGTCTTAACCCCTTGACCAACGGACCATATAATTAAAGATTGCTCTTTACTCCGCCAACAGGGCTCGAACCTGTGACATCATGATTAACAGTCATGCGCTCTACCAACTGAGCTATGGCGGAATTTCGCTAAGCGACTACCGTATCTAACAGGGGGCAACCCCCAACTACTTCAGGCGTTCTAGGGCTTAACTGCTGTGTTCGGCATGGGTACAGGTGTATCTCCTAGGCTATCGTCACT
>NZ_POPB01000246.1 GCF_002964045.1 Streptococcus suis
TGGTCATAGTGCAGTACCTTATCCAAGATTATTTCCATTACTTCATGGTTGATAGATTGGAAAAATGTGACTTCCACCTTTCCGAGGCGAATTTTCATCAGAATATCGTTTCTACCTTTCTTCTCAAAGTGTCTAGTTTTGGGAACAGTCAATGGGACGATGGGCTGTGACATAATAAATCCTCCAGTTATGTTTTTTATAACAGTATACAGGAGGAGGGAGTGATTAGATAGATACCTTGTTATTGGGCGGTTACAAAAAATTAAGAGAGCATGTAAATAGAAAAAGGTTCCAGAGTCGATAGGACTTTGGAGCCTTTTCAATATACTTTGTTATTGGGCGGTTACGGAAAGGCGAACCTTTCCTTTTAATTATTTTACCTTGATAGGAGGTTAGGAAAAATAATGTAATTAGTCTTCGTTGCGACGACGCTTACCAACAAGGGCAAGAGCTGCCACTAGCATTGCTGCACCAAGTACGCCAGCTGCTGATGAATCTTCACCAGTGTTTGGCAATTGTGCTTGAGCTGGACTAGCTACTTTTTCAACTACCGCTGGTTTAGCTGGAGATTCAGGAGTTACTGGTTGTGCTGGAGGAGTTGGTTTCGCTGGCTCTTCAGGAGATACTGGTTTCTCTGGAGTTGGCGATACCGGCTCAGGTGGTGTAACTGGTTTAGTTGGGGTTGTTGGAGTCTTAGGTGTAACTGGTACATAGTTAATTGGTGTGTCTGTACCTGGGTTTGATGGCACTGGAGGTGCAATGTAACCCTTAGATGGATCAGTTGGATCAAGTGGTTTCAATGGATTACCATTAGGATCTACTGGGACATATCCTGGAACATGTGGAATTGTTGGAACATCTGTACCTGGTTTGCTTGGATCCGTTGGATCGTTAGGGTAAACGATTGGATCTGTTGGCTGACCTGGGATATTTGGTACCCATGAACCAAGTTTCTTATAAACATAAGTAACGGTTGTTCCACCTGATGGGATCTTACCACTTGGATTTCCTTCTACTTTTTCAAGGATATATCCGTTGATAACTTTTCCACTTGTTGTGTAGTCATCGCCAACTTTACCTGGAATGTTTTCAGATGGTACCAAATCGTTACCATTTTCATCTACGTAGCGTACAACTACTTTAGATTCTTCTGGTACATAGTTGATTGGTGTATCTGTTCCTGGGTTAGATGGTACCGGTGGAGCTTCGTAACCCTTCGTTGGATCTGCTGGATCAACTGGAGTTAACGGTGTTGTTCCATCTGGTCCTACTGGGACATATCCTGGAACATGTGGTATTGTTGGAACTTCTGTACCTGGTTTAGTTGGATCAGTTGGATCATTAGGGTAAACGATTGGTTCAGTTGGCTGACCTGGAATATTTGGAATCCATGAACCGAGTTCCTTGTAAATATAAGTAACTGTTGTTCCACCTGATGGAATCTTACCACTTGGAGTTCCTTCTACTTTTTCAAGGATGTAACCGTTGATAACTTTACCACTTGTCGTATAGTCATCCCCAACCTTACCTGGAATATTTTCAGATGGTACCAATTCTTTACCATTTTCATCTACATAACGTACAACTACTGTTGATTCTTCTGGTACATAGTTGATTGGCGTATCCTCACCTGGGTTAGATGGAACTGGTGGTGCTTCATAACCCTTAGTTGGATCGCCTGGATCCTTCGGAACAAGTGGGGTAGAGCCATCCGGACCAACTGGGATATAACCTGGAATATGTGGAATGGTTGGAACATCCGTACCTGGTTGTGTTGGATCAGTTGGATCATTAGGGTAAACCGTTGGTGGAACTTCCACTGTACCTGTTGGTGGTTGTGGAATCCAGGAACCAAGTTTCACATAGGTCACGACTTCTGTGATGTTTCCTGTCGTTTCTGTCGCAGCGACATTGGCAACAGTTGAATCAAGTTCTACCTTAGTACCGTTGTTGGTTGCTTCTTTTGCGATGTAACCCCCAACTGT
>NZ_POPB01000247.1 GCF_002964045.1 Streptococcus suis
TCGTACACAATTGTATCATACGTATATTGGCTGTCAATACTATTAATATTTGTATCCATAGCACCTCCTACCAAACCCATTCCCACACGGGTTTCCCATCATTGTACATACTTTTATAGTTTGCGATTGAAGCATTCAAATTTCCTATCTTTGCATTCAATGTCTGATATAAGTCAACAAAGGATGCATTGGAATCCTTCACGAAATTCCGATAGTCCTTCAAAACCTTTATGTCATCCGCTAACTTATCACGAAAGTTTGCCAGATAACCGTACCCATCCTGACTATCAATCCTATCAACGACCTTCTGACAATGCTCAATGTAGGATTGGAGACCAGATAGGCTACGTTGAGTATGAAGATTATGACTCATAATAGTATTCCTTACGCGTTTATACTTTGCAAGCTTTTCACGACTATTGGTAATACAACTAAGCAAATACTCATCACTCATTACTGTTGCCCTCCAATTTTTGCTCGATAATAGACTTCTGTTCCAGACTTGGTAAGGTATCATCGGGAAGGATGGTCTCAACCCGAGTTGCGTAGGCAGAAGCAAAACCGAAAACAACCACAATAATCGCAACCGAATAAAGGG
>NZ_POPB01000248.1 GCF_002964045.1 Streptococcus suis
GCTTTGACAACCTTATCGTAGTTGACCTTATCCCCTTTTTCAAAGGTAAATTGAGTCGGTGCGGATAACTTGGCTTCGTTCTTGACTTCAGCTTGCTTTGTAAAGTGATAGGTCCCTCTATCAGCAATATTGGAATTCAATTGTTCGGGTTGAGTTTCAGGCGATTTTTTTACTACCGTAGTTTTTGAAATGGATGCATAACGACGGACACCGCTATATGATTGATAAGAAATCCAATCTTCGCCTTCTGAAGAGACCACTTTGTCATAATTTACAGTATCACCTGCATTCGCATAAAATTCAACTGGTGCAGAATTACTAGGTTGATTTCTTACAGGAGTCTGCACTTCATATTCGTATCGACCTTGTGGTGGTAGTACAGTTTGATGGCTTTCAACAGTTTGAGAATTATTATTCACACTTTGCGGTGGTGTAACTTGAGTGGAACTTTCTTGAACTTGTTCTACTTTTTCAGTAGTACTTTCTCCTCTATGTGAAAGTTGTAATTCATTTAATTCCTCTGTAGGGGACTCTTCCTCCGCAATAGTTTTATTTGAATTATCTGACAGTAGAATTGGCGTTGGTGTAACTGTTAAATCATTGACTTCATCAGCTTTGACTTCTTGAACTCCAAAAATTAGGCCAGTTCCAATTAGTACAGATGCAGCACCTAAACTATATTTGCGAATTGAAAATCTTTGTTTTTCCTTGCTTATCATGTTATCGAACATATATTATACCTACCTTTCTGTTACTGTCTTCACTCATATTATACTCCCGACCTTGTAATAACGCAAGCGTTTTTGTAACATTTTGTAATATTTTTGTAATATTTGTGGTGAAAAAGTAATCTTTCATCCCTATCTATTTATTCGCAAAAAAATGGAAATTTCAAATTTATCTTTAAAAATTTTAAAAACCTTATCTGAAATCAATTCAAATAAGGTCCTTCATTCGCTTGCTATTCAAAGTCTAATTGATTATATGGCTGGTTTTGCACAGAAGCTCCGATACTAGAAGCATAAATCCAATCTTTCCCCTCTAACTGGGCAAAGTCTTCTGCACGTCCTGTAAGGATGACTCCTGCAAATTCTAACTGGTCAATTTCTTCCTGCTTAGTGAAATCTGTATCACCAAATCGATCCAAAAAGGATTGAATATCCGTGACGAGTGCATATTCCCCTAAATAATGATTATACTGTCCTGCTATCTTTTTCATCGGAGTTAAAGGATTCCATGAGGCTGCCTCTGTTGGCAATTCAGCATCTGGTTCATAAACCTTTAAAGCCTCTCCTTGAAAACCAAATAACTGATCAATACGAAAATCGGCTGTATTCTTTTTGGAGGCTGTTCCAATCCAGTACCAATTCTTTTTCAAATTTTGTGGTAACATGGTCTGCAACTCACCAAAACTATATTTTTTGTCAAAAGTGATGGCAACTTCTACTAGCTGATTAGACATTTCTTTCACTAAAGAAAGCTCTTGACTTGGAACAGTTGCAAAGTCATCGGTGTCAATTTTCTCCGTATTATAAAAAAGTGGCAATTTTGACCAGGTTTGGCGATCATAAGCAATATCTCTCTTATAGGTCGGTCCATCCTGAGAAAAATCCAAATACGTTCCCATCCAGTCATAGTGATATTCATAGTCACCAAATGCTACTGGAACCCCTGCCAAATCTTTGTGGCGATCTGCCTGGACAGCACCAGCAAATAGAGATGTCGCTTTATAATAGTAGGTTGAGTATTCAATGTTTGGATAGGCAACCTGTGACAATAATTCGTATTCTTGATAGATTTTTTCTCCATTATTAGCAGTTAAAATCTGCAAGGTTTTCAATGTCGCTCCCGTAATCAACAAGAGCCCTAGTGTAGATAGACCAACTGTTTTCCATAATTGTTTTTTCTTACTTTTCTTGGTTGCAATTTCAAAAGTTTTCATATTCATACCCTTTCTCTTTTAACATTTTAGCTAGAAGTTTTCTCCCTCTGTAGAGATTGATTTTTACCAGACTTTGACTGTATCCTAGAATATGCGCAATTTCCTTAACGCTCATATCTTGAAAGTAATAAAGATCTATCACATGCTGATAGTTAGTTGGCAATGTCTCAACTGCCTGATAGAGCTCCTCATAGTTTTCCATGTCATAAGTTAATACATTCTCACTGGTAAAAAACTCTCTTTGTAAGATTTCGTGATAATGCTTGTCCCTCCTATATTTATCGATATAGGCCCTAACAGCTGAACGATAAAGCCAGGCTCGTAATTTGTCAAAAGGAAGGACAAGTTCTGCTTCTAAGATTTTCACTAGTATATCCTGGGCAATATCCTGACTATCTGCATAGGTGGCGCCAGATTTTTGCAGATAATAGGAAATTTCCTCAGCAATACCAATGATTTCTTTTTCATATTCATCTAATTTGATGCTCATCTCCTCCTTTCACTAATAAAACGAATGAGAGTAACCGCCCAATAACAAAGTATATTGAAAAAAGGCTCCAAAGTCCTGTAGACTCTGGAACCTTTTTCTATTTACATGCTCTTTTAATTTTTTCCTTCCATGGCAAATAAGCC
>NZ_POPB01000249.1 GCF_002964045.1 Streptococcus suis
CAAGAAGGCCTTTTTATTTTGTCCAGATGAGGTGGTTTAAGCACCAAAACAGCTATTTTTCCCTAAAAACAGTAAAAAAGACAAACACCAAAACGATGTTTGTCTGCAATCTGTGCCCGTAACAACGGGCTTTTATCTTGTTCTAAAACTGCCATCTGAAAATGGATCTTCATACTCTTTGACACTCAATTTATCAAATGCAATGTCATTTTTCTCATGCTCGCGAATATATTTCGCAACTGTCTTTTTATTCAGTCCAACGGTACTAACATAGTAGCCTCTAGCCCAAAACTTTCGATTTCCATACTTATATTTCAAATTAGCGTGTTTATCAAATATCATTAGAGCACTTTTGCTTTTCAAATATCCCATAAAATCGGAAATCGAAAGTTTTGGGGGTATCAAGACAAGCATATGAACATGGTCTGGCATCATGTGTCCCTCAATGATTTCCACGCCTTTGTATCGACATAGATGACGGAAAATATCAATTAAGTCCTGCCTTATTTTGTAGTAAATGGATTTTCTACGGTACTTAGGCGTGAAAACTATGTGATAGAGCACATCCATTTGGTATGTGATAAACTGTAACTGGTTTTAGCCATTTCTTTTTCCTCCTTTATCTAACCTGAACAATTAGATTATAACAGGAAAAAGAAATGGAAGCTCAAAGCCTTGTCAGCCACCAGCATAGCTGGTGGTTTTCTTGTTTTTCTCTACGAGAAAAACTGGCTCGAAGCCATAATAAAATAGACATAAAAAGCGGATGATCTGCAATCTTTAGATTTCAAAATATGCTGTCATTCGCTTTTTATCTATTGAATTTTGTTGTATTCTACTCTTTTAGTGACCTCTAACCAATTTACCTCTTTTTACATATTTTTTGAATTTCAACATTATTCATAACAGCTAAATTACAAAAATACGATAATATGATAAAACCAATTAAGTATACTAGAATCATAAAAATTTCATTTTTCCCAATTTCTAGGATCATATTAACAGGTAAAACGATAGGCAACCAGAAGTTATTTAAAAATACTTTATTGGTTGCAAATATAATAAACAGACATTCGATAAAAGAAATTACTAGATTCCCTCCCTTTCCCATGATAAGACTAAGTAACATATGGAAATGGTTAAGTAAGACTAATAATAACCAAGTAATCACACCAACATACGCAAAGTAAGAGAGTCTATTAAATTCAACTCCTACCACTATCCAAACTGGAACTCCCAATAAAACCATAAGTAAGTCTGTCGAAATAAGCTTTATTCCCCAAATAATTCCACTATTTTTTTCGCTTTTAATATTTTGAAAGAAATTTGCTTTTTCCTCTTGTTCATGAAGAAAAATAGAGAAAATTGATGCTAATATACAATATCCTAACATAGGTAAAAAAATGATATTTTCAATTACAACTGAATTATTTGTAAACTGTAAATAAAGAGGAATTGTGAATAATTGAATAATTGATAAAATTAAAATAAGATTTAAAGTAAGAGAGCCTTTCAACTTTAGCAACTCACTTTTTAGAATTTTGTTCATTAGTTATCCTCCACTTCAACAAACTAAGGAAACTCACAAAAACTAAGATTGAAAGAGATACTGATATTAAAATTGTCGATATTTCAACTCCACTTAATGCTGCCTCTAAATCACCTGAGGGTTTTAAATGTAAAAGAGCATAAGCAATTTTATAGTGATAAGTATAAGGAAATATGAACCAAACCGATGTCTGAGCTATTAGAGGAGCAACTAATAAGCAAATAAGAGAATTTGTAGCCAACAACAAGTAGGGATTTATCCACTTTGCTAGAAAATATAATAGTGGTAATACCCAAGCAGAAGAAACACCAATAAGTAATAAACAAATCAAATCTTTACCAATGTCTACTGATATCACACCTGAAAAAAGAAATGAGATGCCATAAAATATTATCGTAAAAATAAAGGTTGAAATCAAAACATCCTTGAACTTCAACAGTATCTTCGCTAAATAAATAGTAAACGTATATCTACCCAAGCTAATATTTTGAAACGCACCTGCATTCTCCTCCGCGCTATAATCAGCTAAAAACAATAACCCAAGGAGAGTGAAAAGGAATCCTCCCTCCCACCAATAAATTGAAAAACTTTCTAAATTGAGAGGTCCTGCTAGTATGAAAGCTATAAAAATTGCTAGCAAAGGAATAAGGATTAGTAATTTTTTATCAGAACTAGATTTTTGCTTCAGCCACTCAGATTTAAAAATATTAGTCATTTCCATCACCTCCATGGACAATTCTAAAGAATAGTTTTTCTAAATCATTTGAATTCTTATTAATATCATCGTAAAAAATCTTGCCCTGATTCAGTATAACGATTTGATCCGCAATTTTGCTGACTTCACTTAGTTGATGGCTGGACAAGAGGACTGTCATTCCAGATTTTTTTAGATCCCTAATTAAATTTAGCAATTCTTTTATCCCATCTGGATCTAGACCATTAGTTGGCTCATCTAAAATTAATAAATCAGGATTGGTAATAATTGCCATTCCTAAACCAAGTCGTTGCTTCATTCCTAATGAAAAGTGCCCTGCCTTCTTTTTTCCAGTATCAGATAAACCAACCAACTGAAGTACCTCATAAATTCTTTCATCTGGAATATCATGTAGCAATGCTCGTGTTTTTAAATTGTCAAATGCAGAAAGATTCAAATAGATAGCAGGAGATTCTATCAACGCTCCAATATCAAATCTATTTTCTTCTACAATATCCTTATGCTTTCCATTGAAAATGACTTCTCCACTATCAGCTCTTTCTAACCCAAAAAGAATTTTCATAATGGTGGATTTCCCAGCCCCATTTACTCCCAGAAGACCACAAATAGTACCTTCTTCAATTTTAAATGAAACGTCTTTTAAAACCTCTTTGTCTTTATAGCTTTTTCTTAGATTTTGAATGATAACTTCCATTTTTTCTGCCTCCATTTCTTTTATTATAATACAAAAGAAATTTCAGTATTTGTTCAGAAAAAAATTGAGCAAAAAGTCGATATCTCTTTGATTTTTTCAAATTTTCGAAATAAAAAATCGCATAAAATCAACGTTTTTAAATGAAAGATTTCATGCGGTTTTGTTTATATTAGGCTTTTTGACCAGCCCCTAAAATTTTTTAATTAATAAAGTGACCTGTGCACCACCATTTTGTGGATTTGAGAGTATTAATTGACCTTGATGTCTCATAGCTATCTTTTGAGCAAATGAAAGTCCTATTCCGTAATGCTTATCATTTCTTCCTTTATTCTCTGTGTAAAAAAGTTTTCCTCCATCTTTAAGAGACTCTTCTGTAAATGGTAAACCATTATTCCAAATCTCAAAACTGATAAAGTTGGAACTTTCAGATATAGTCAGTACCACCTTGCCCTCTTCTGAACAAAATCTAGTCGCATTAGATAAGATATTTATCAAAGCTCGATCTAAGTTGAGACGATTTCCTTTAATCACTCTGGTATGGGATTCATTAACTATTTGAAAATTAATTTTTTTTGAAGACATAATATCTCGACATTCTAATGATAATTCATCAAGAAATTTTGATAATTCAATATCTTCCTGATAATTCTTATCCTCAATTAGCAATCTTGAGTAATTAACCATTGAATTAGTACGGTTATATACCGTCTTCAAACAAAGTTAATTAAATAACTTCTTACGAGGGAAGAGTTCATCTGACTAACTGATAAGCGTTGGTTTGGCAATCTTATCGGGCTATGCATTTATAAAATGTCGTCAAACATTTTATAAATGTGTCATGGCTCTTTTTTCGTTTCTATTCAGTTCGTTGTTTCGTTATATCTAGTATACCGCTTTTAAAAAAAATAAGCAACGATTTCGTGCATTATTCACACGAAGTCATTGCTTTTTTCTTCTTCCATTTCTAAATCCAATGTTACTTGTTCTGATTCTGTTTCTGGTTCTGGTTCTGTTGGCTCATTTGGGATTAAATCCACTACTAGCGTTGAGTTAGTTAACTTTGCAATTTGTTCTAGTGTTTTTATGGTTGGATCTGATTTTCCTGATTCTATTCGTGAATAATTTGATCTACTCATTTCTAATTCTTGGGAGAATTTTTCTTTTGATTTGGTACCTCTCATCTTTTTTAAGCTTTCTCTAAATGCTAGTTCCAAGTTTCTCCCCCCTCTTTTTGTGTAATAAAATTCACGCTTTATTTAAATTATAGCTTTTAATATCTTAATAAACAAGTGATTAATCACTTGTGATTTGTGATAAGTGATTTGTGATTAATATATAAAAGCCCTCTTTAAAGGGCTTCAGATTGCAGACAAACATCGTTTTGGTGTTTGTCTTTTTTACTGTTTTTAGGGAAAAATAGCTGTTTTGGTGCTTAAACCACCTCATCTGGACAAAATAAAAAGGCCTTC
>NZ_POPB01000025.1 GCF_002964045.1 Streptococcus suis
TAGCCTAACACAGCCCATAGCATGTCAAAGCTGTTGTTTTCAATCAGGATATACATCCCCAATCCTAAATAGACAACGGCAATAAACCATCTACTATATTTTTCCAAAGTTTCTCCGACAGAAGGGACTTGTGCCAATTTTTGGGCAGAAAAAACCAAGAGATAAATCATGACTAGAAAGGTAAGTAAAGCCACTATCAAATTCGCTAAATTTAAGGTAGTAAAATATGGGACAAAGACACCAATATTGTCAGCACCACAACTTGCAA
>NZ_POPB01000250.1 GCF_002964045.1 Streptococcus suis
TTTTTCTTTGTGTAGCATAGGAGAACCTCATAAGTCCTTTTTCTTATATTATACTCCTAAATACGAAGAAAAGCCCTTAGAAAATCAATTCTAAGGACTTTGTCTTCAGTCTGAGAGGAGCTACATTTGTTAGCTCCTTTATTGACTTTATTTTGAAAGAATAGATGACAAAAGGCGTCCAATGGTATAGTGCGATGGAAGAATATAAACTTTGATGAAGTAGCGGTGGAAAGGCAGGGAATCCTTGTAGAATGTTTTCACAAATGGATTGCTCAGATAATGTAGTGAATCTAGGTGTTTTTTTGCATACCGATAAGCTGATTTATCTCCAATTTTGACTGCATTTGCGATCATTTGAAGTAAGTCTTCAATCATCTTAAAGTGAAAATAATCTTTGAAGTCTGGGTTTCTTTCGCCCATGATACGGTTGTTTTCCATTGATTTTCGATTATTCTCAGGGGCAGGAGTTGTACTGAGAGAACCTTCCCGCGAACGATAGATATATAGTTTTTCAGGAACAGTTGTGATATGTTCTGCATGAATCATCAACTCAAAGTAAATTCCCTCTCCCATACCAGGTAGAAATCGAAAGTTAATTTTTTCGATTAGCTTTTTTGAAACCATCCGAGCAGTCGGTTGAGTATTATGAAAAATATCTTTTAGTTCTGCTTTACCATAGATTGGTTTGTACCAGACAGATTTTTCTTTTCCATCAGAAGAGTAGGTCCCCGTGTCACATAGTACCAAATCTGCTTGATCAATCAAGGCTTGTTGATAGAGTTTCTCAAACATATCTTTTTGAAGGAAATCGTCTGAGTCAACAAAAGAGATAAACTGTCCGGATGCTCGCTCAATTCCTTTATTTCGTGCTTCACCAACTCCAGTATTGGTTGGTGAGTCGATAAGTTGAATCCGCGAATCTTCTTGTTCGTACTTTTTCATGATGGAAAAGGACTGGTCAGTTGAGCAATCGTTGACTAAAATAAGTTCGATATCTGTCAAGCTTTGGTTTAAAATGGATTCGATACACTCACCGATATATTTTTCTGTATTATAAACTGGGACGATGATGGAAACTTTTGGCACGATTGATATCCTTTCTTTTTTTACATTATATCACAGAATTTTATAAACTTTGAAAAACCCAAAAAATGTGACATTCGATAGGAAATGCCATTAAAAGTGTAAAATGATTAAGGCTTTGAAATTGAGGGGAGTGAAAATAATGTTAAAAACAGTAGTACGCAAGAACGAATCACTTGATGATGCTCTTCGTCGTTTCAAACGTGCGGTTACTAAAGCTGGTACTCTTAAAGAAACACGCAAACGCGAATTCTACGAAAAACCATCTGTAAAACGTAAACGTAAATCAGAAGCAGCTCGCAAGCGTAAAAAATTCTAATTGAATCGGAAAACAGCCCTAGGTTTATTTTGTTTACTTTTGAACAAAGCTCCTATATAGTATATTATATAACGTTCGGAAAGGTAGAAAAGGAGTTTTCTATGAGTATTTTAGTAACGGGGGGAGCAGGCTATATTGGTAGCCATACCGTTGTGGAATTGTTGAAATTAGGGAATGATGTTGTTATCGTAGATAATCTATCCAATTCAAGTATCTTGGTTTTGGACCGTATTGAAACCATCACAGGCAAACGCCCAACTTTCTATGAGTTAGACGTAGCAGATAAGGAAGCTTTGCGTGAGGTTTTTGAAAAAGAAAACATTGAGGCAGCCATTCACTTTGCAGGCTACAAGGCAGTTGGTGAGTCCGTAGCCAAACCGGTCATGTACTACGAAAACAACATCATGTCTACCTTAGCTTTGGTAGAAGTCATGGCAGAGTTTAGTGTTAAGAAACTTGTCTTCTCATCCAGTGCAACGGTTTACGGTCTTAACAACCCATCTCCTTTGGTGGAAACCATGCCAACCAGCGCAACCAACCCTTATGGCTATACAAAAGTCATGTTGGAACAAATCTTGCGTGATGTAGAAGTAGCAGATAAGGAATGGAGTGTTGCCCTTCTCCGTTATTTCAACCCAATCGGTGCCCATGAATCAGGCTTAATTGGTGAAGATCCAGCAGGTATTCCAAACAACCTCATGCCATTTGTGGCACAGGTAGCCGTAGGTAAGCGTCCAGAACTCAGTGTCTTTGGTTCGGACTATGACACAGTAGATGGAACAGGTGTTCGTGATTACATTCACGTGATTGACTTGGCACTTGGTCACATCAAGGCCTTGGAAAAAATTTCGACAACCTCAGGTGTGCATACCTATAACCTCGGATCTGGTCAAGGAACTAGTGTGCTAGAATTGGTCCAAGCCTTTGAAAAAGTCAATGGGGTGCCGGTACCTTATAAAATTGTTGAACGTCGTCCTGGCGATGTGGCAACTTGCTATGCCAACGCAGACAAGGCGCTAGCTGAACTCAATTGGAAAACAGAGAAAACCATTGAAGATATGTGCAGTGACACATGGAATTGGCAATCAAAAAATCCAAATGGATATAACGGTTAAAGAGGCTGGGCAAAAACTAGCCAATAACTAAAAAAATACACAGACAGATTGAGCTGCTTCAGATGAAATCCAGCCGAACTGTCTGTGTTTTTCTTTCTGTTTCTACTCTCTTGG
>NZ_POPB01000251.1 GCF_002964045.1 Streptococcus suis
GAAACTTTTTTTATTTTCTTTTTTAGTGTTGTGTCTCGGATTTGACAACTCATTTATTCTATCATCTTCAACTTGCTTTGTCAACACTTTTTTGAAACTTTTTTATTTTCTTTTTTGTGTTTTCTCGGCTTGTTTTGACAACTCATTTATTCTATCATCACCGCTAGGGATTGTCAACACTTTTTTGAAACTTTTTTTAAAAAAGAAGCAGCGTAAAACTTTCATTCCAGCTCTACATTGCTTCTTGATAATCATTTATATTTTATAATATCTGATTTATCGGAAATCCTTCAAATGCATTTGTAAATCTCGTATCATTTTTCGACGGCCATTGAAGCATTGTCCGCTGATTAATTTTTCGTAATTAGAAAGTTGGGTATTGCTTAGTTTCTTACGATAATCTCTTAAGGCTCCTCGTAGCATTAATAATTCATCGTTCACCAGACCTGGCGATTGTATGACGTGTGATAATTCGTGTATATCCTCATGGGGCATACGATCAAACTTGCGCTTCTGACTTTCTTGTCTACGTACCCGATCTTTGATCCGATTTCTGAACTTGACTTTGAAATAACAATACAATTGGTCTTGTTCATCAACTAACCATGGTTGTTCCTCCAATAGTTCAAATAGTGTCAGCATGCCTTCTTGATCCCAATCATCTCGATCCCATAGCTTTATATAATATTCTTTTCGAGCTTTATTTACTATGCCTTTAACGCTAGCATACACTTGTTCGAATTTCATAAACACATCTCCTTTTGTTAATGGGTTTAGTGTATCGAAAAGTTCTGGCTTTCTACAGGACATTTTTGTCGTGTGTGCTTCTATTTCATTTTACCTATCTTTAAATTTCCTGACTTTAAACTAAGCTATCTGTTTATTTAAGCGAGATTAAGCTTTTTTCATAGTTTAAACAGTACTACTATTTATAGATTGCATACACAATAAAATTTTACTCAAAAAAAGCTGGTTCTCTAAGGCTGTAGTTTATAAATCCTCTTTGAGGATTATCAGCTTCTTGAAGAGAACGAATGAAAACACCTCTATGCAATACTTGTTGTTCACCACAAACAAATGGAAAGACACAGAGATGTTAGAACATTATAACCCTAGAGGGAAAATTTGAAAATAGATAATCAGCACCTGATTGTGCGCTGAAAGTATGAAAATATGTCCAATTGTGAAATTGCACGCTTGCTAAGAAATGATCCTAAAACAATTCATAATGAATCCAATCCTGGTACAACCTTACAGCAAGCGCGAAAAGGGGGGATAAGAATATTGACTCTATTGTTTATGGACAAACTGTTTACCAAATCATTCGAAATTGGTCAGTGAAAAGGTTGATGCTAACAAAGGAAATTAGAGAAACGATTCTACACTACTATAAGAAAAAGTTTTTGTCTGAAATGATGGTTACGAAGAAAGTGAAAGTAGGCACTTAGGATTGAAGAAATTAGACATGTTGTATGCTAGAAAAATGTACGGCGTAACGAAGCAATCAAATCCTAACTGTGAGTCAGCTTGTAAATCTATTGAAGAACGGCCTAACATTTTCAATCTTCGATTGCAAAACGGTCATTATGAAATTGATACGATTCTACTAACCAAGTTGAAAAAGCGTTACGTTTTAGTCTTAACTGACCTACGGAGTTGGCACCAAATTATACAGGTTACTCAAGTTGATTTGGGGTCATTGAAAATAATTGATATGCGAATGGCCATACTGAGTCACTGTATTTTTTCTTTTTTGTATTGCTTGTAAATTATCTCCAACACATTCACTGTAAGAATATTACTTTTCTCATTTACCATTGTTATCAAATTTGATTCATATCTTGCATATTTTAAAGATATAGTGGGATGACTAGTCGTCCACTTTCTAAAAAGATACCGAATCTAGGCAAGCTATTTACGTGACAATAATTAGTTAGAACGCAATTTTCAATCTGAAAAGGCTCTTGAAAGACTTATCACAGACTTTACTTACTCATACTTTGGGAACTGTAAACTTTACCTTTATTCCATCAGACCTCTAAAATCTTAAAATTGTAGCCGATTCTATTTCAAGTTTCTAGGATTCAAACATTGCGCAGAGCATATTCAATCAACCGGAATTACCTAATGTGGCAATCTTACACAGCGATTAAGTCAAGTTTATATCACAAATACATATAATCAGTTTTGCATTGAAAAAGACACCATCTACACCTTTTCTCATAATGGCATGCTCGCAGATACCACCTTTATCGAATGATACCATTAACTCCAAAAGTGCGGTACCTTCTCTCTCCATATAGAATAACATAACTATTGATAGTATAACAACTATTGTCAATCTTACATTGCATTTTATAAAGTAGATAGAGTTCAACAGAAATTAAACAACCAGTTTCATGTAGATTTCAGAATGCTGGTCGCATAAAAATGTAAGGGCTTCTGTCCCCATACTTGGGGTGCAATACCTTATCATTATAAAATATTATATCTGATGAGCAATTTGCACCAATTTAAAAACTTACTGCTAGATCGAGCTATATTTGGCATTTAGACAATATGTAAAGACCCCCAGTTGAGAATTCGTGGATTTACCTGTACACTAGAATAAAAAAACAATCAACTTCTAACAGGAATTATCACACTCAATTGGAGGTCTT
>NZ_POPB01000252.1 GCF_002964045.1 Streptococcus suis
TAATGAGTTGTTTAGTCGCTTTTCATTATAGGTCATATGGGACTTTTTTTCTACACTCAAAAAAGCTCCATAATCTCCACGGTGGATTTACCCACTACAGAAATTATAGAGCCGTTTTTTTCATGAAAATAGTTAAAAAAGTTGAAAAATCTGAAAATTTAAGCAATTTTTGTTGACAAATGGTTTAAAATGATTTAAGATAAATGAGAATAAAAAATCAATCAGAAAGGAAAACAGAAATGTTACTTATATGTCAAAAACATTCAGCTAATCATACTTATTTCTACGGCTATTTTAGATAGTGTTTGTAGACATGGTAAACATGGATGCAAACACGGGAACGTAAGGTTTGTATCTATGTGGCTGTAGTTGTTTTGACATGTGCCTCATAGATGATACATCTAAATGGCACGAATAGTTCATTCTGTTTTCACATACAGTTGAAATATTGGGACCGTTTAGAATGTAGTCTAGGCGGTCCTTTCTTGTTGTTCAAAAAATTTAAAGGAGATAAATCATGGGATTTAAAAAAGTTATTCTTAGTTCAGTAGTTCTTTTGTCAGCAGTTACTTTGGCTGCATGTAGTTCTAATTCATCAGATTCAGACTCAGTTAATATTGGTGTTATTCAATATGCCGAGCATGAAGCATTGACAGCGGCTCGTGAAGGTTTCGTAGAAGCCTTGGCAGAAGCAGGTTATAATGAAGGTGAAAACCTAACTATCGATTTGCAGAATTCACAAGGTGATCAAGCTAACCTGCAAACTATGGTTGAAAAGTTAGCAGGCAACAATGATATTAACTTTGCGATTGCAACTCCTGCTGCTCAGGCTATGCTAAATGCGGATGCTGAAACACCAAGTGTCTTTACAGCTGTAACGGATCCAGTTGAAGCAGGCTTGGTGGAATCCCTAGAAGCCCCAGGTGGGACTATGACCGGTTCAATCGATGCAACGGATGTGGAAGGCCAGATTGAGATGTTGCTCAAGGTCGTTCCAACTGCGAAAACAGTCGGTATTTTCTACAATTCAAGTGAGGTAAACTCGGAAGTTCAAGCTGAGCAGGCAAAAAAAGCACTCGAAGCAAAAGGTGTAAAAGTAGAAGTAACAACTGTTACGACGACAAACGATGTTCAGCAAGCCATTACATCCCTAGCTGGAAAAGTAGATGCCATCTACCTTCCAACGGATAATACAGTTGCCTCAACAGCTTCAACTATTGGCGATATTTTAAAAGAAGCAAAAGTTCCAGCTATGGGCTCAGATGCTGCGGTTATTGATGCTGCTCTATTCACTTATGGTGTTGACTACCATGCAATCGGTGTACAGGCTGGTGAATTGGCAGTTAAGATTTTGGAAGGTGAAAAGCCGGCAGATTTAGCGGTTGAAAAACCAAATACAGCAGCAATTACGGTTAATGAAGAGATGGCAACTGCTATTGGTATTGATGCAGCCACCATTAAAGCCTTGGAAGAATAATTAGTTGGGAGAATGGATTTTATGTATAATAAGCTAGTTAAAAAATTGGCTACTGTTTCATTGGCGAGTATTTCTGCCTTGACCTTGGCTGCTTGTTCTTCGTCATCAGATCAAGTCTCTACTGAGACTGTCAAAGTCGGTGTTCTTCAATATATGGAACATGAATCTTTGACTGCAGCGCGTGAAGGTTTTGTGGCAGAATTGGAAGCCAATGGCTACAAGGAAGGTGAAAAATTGGTCTTGGACTATCAAAATGCCCAAGGTGACCAATCTAACCTTCAAACGATTTCTGAACAGTTGATTGGGGAAAATGACATTGTTTTGGCTATCGCTACGCCATCAGCCCAGAGTTTGGCGACTGTGTCAACGGAAACGCCAATTGTCTTTACTGCAGTTACAGATCCGCTTTCGGCTGATTTGGTTGAATCTATTGAAAAACCAGGGGGCTTATTGACAGGTACATCTGACCAAGCTCCAATTGATAAACAAGTTGAATTGCTGGGTCAAGCTGTTCCAGAAGCTAAGACAGTAGGTATTTTGTACACTACTAGCGAACGGAACTCAGAAGTTCAGGTTGATCAAGCTAAAGAATTGCTTGAAAAAGCAGGATATAAGGTAATTGTCAAAGGAATTACTTCTTCTAATGAAGTCCAAGATGCGACAACTAGCTTGATGAAGGATGTAGATGCTCTCTTCATCCCAACCGATAATACTGTTGCTTCAACCATGACCATGATTGGTGAATTGTCTGTGGAGCATAAGATTCCAGTCATCGGTGGTTCAACAGATATGGTGGATGAAGGTGGTCTTTTGACCTACGGTACAAACTATGAGGCACTCGGTCGTCAAACTGCTAAAATGGCCATTAAGATTATTGAAGGTGCTAAGGTATCTGAAACAGCTGTAGAATACCCTGAAACAGTTAGCCTTCATGTCAATGAAGAAATGGCTGAGAAATTGGGTATTGATACTTCTAAACTTTCAGTAACAGAATAAAAGTGGTAAAATAGAACCTAGTTTTACTTTTATCAAATAAGGAGAAAATTGTGGATATTATTTTATCAAGTATATCGCAAGGTTTGCTCTGGTCGGTCATGGCGATTGGGGTTTATCTGACTTTTCGTATTTTAGACATTGCAGATATGACAGCGGAGGGGTCTTATCCCCTCGGTGCTGCAGTCTGTGCAACAGGGATTGTCAATGGAGTGAATCCCTTGCTTTCAACGTTTTTGGCAATGGTTGCAGGCATGGGAGCAGGTTTGATTTCAGGTTTGCTTCATACAAAACTGAAAATTCCAGCCCTTTTGACAGGTATCGTCACTTTGACAGGTCTTTACTCTATCAACTTGAAAATTTTGGGTAAGGCCAACGTGGCCCTACTAAAACAAGAAACTTTGGTAACTCAATTGCAGGAATTTGGTTTAACCAAAACCAATGCAGTCTTGGTCATCGGTCTTGTCTTTGTACTAGCAGTTGTAGGTCTGCTTACTCTCTTGTTGAATACTCAAATTGGTTTGGCTATTCGTTCAACCGGAGACAATATTCCGATGAGTGAAGCCAATGGTATCAACGTTGACAATATGAAAATCTATGGATACATGATGTCAAACGGTCTGATTGCCCTCTGTGGCGCCTTGTTGACACAGAATAATGGCTATGCGGATTTGAACTCTGGTACAGGTACCATTGTTATCGGTCTGGCCTCTGTTATCATTGCAGAAGTTATCTTGCGCAACTTGCGTTTGGGCTGGAGATTGCTGTCTGTTGTACTAGGTGCCGTTGTTTACCGTTTGATTATCCTTGCTATTTTGGAAATTCCAGGTATGGATGCGGATCTTGTTAAACTCTTCTCAGCTATCCTTCTGGCAACAGTCCTTTATGTGCCAGAATTGCAGAAGAAGCTCAACATTCGTCGACCAAAATTGAACGGAAATGCTTAGGAGGAAGATATGACGACTATTTTATCAATTCAAAATATTCATAAGACCTTCGAAGCAGGAACGGTTAATGAGAACCATGTTCTTCGTGGGTTGAACCTAGATGTAAAAGAAGGTGATTTCATTTCCATTATCGGTGGTAATGGTGCTGGTAAATCCACTTTTATGAACTCACTTGCCGGTGCCTTGACAGTTGATTCAGGTGATATTTTGCTTGAAGGTAAATCCATTAAGCATGTATCAGCTGCCAAACGTTCGAAAGATATCAGCCGTGTTTTCCAGGATCCGAAAATGGGAACAGCCTCTCGCTTGACCATTGAAGAAAATATGGCCATTGCCTACCGTCGTGGACTTTCACGTGGTCTTGGCTGGGGTGTGAAAGATAGCGAACGGGCTATTTTCAAAGAAGCCTTGAAGGAGCTTGGTTTGGGCTTGGAAAACCGTATGAAAGTGGATACGCAGTTCCTCTCTGGTGGTCAACGTCAGGCCTTGACCTTGATGATGGCTTCGCTTGTGAAACCGAAGGTTTTGCTTTTAGACGAACATACTGCCGCCCTTGATCCAAAAACCAGCGACATGGTTATGGAATTGACCAAAAAAATCGTGGAAAGTCACCAGTTGACAGCTCTTATGATTACGCACAACATGGAAAATGCCATCGAATATGGAAATCGTTTGGTCATGTTGCACCGTGGTCAGATTGTTGTCGATGTAGCAGGAGAAGAGAAAAAGAACTTGACTGTTCAAAACTTGATGGACCTCTTCTACAAAAATAGCGGTGAAAAGCTCACTGACGATGAGATGATTTTATAAAAAATAAGACTACTGATTTCATTTAAGTCAGTAGTCTATTTTCTTATGGTTGTAGAAATTCTAGCATTTCTTCCATCGGAATTTGATGGATGGCAGCCTGACCTAATTGTGGTACGATGACAAGTTTGATGGACTTGCCTCGCGCCTTCTTATCACGGGTTAAGGCTGCGAATAATTCATCGATATTCCATGGTTGGTGAGCAGTTGGCAAGCCGAACTTTTCGCACATGGCGATGATTTTTTCAGTGATACCAGCTGGCATGAGTCCTTTTTTCTCAGCTACACGTGCTATCTGAACCATACCGATGGCAACAGCTTCACCGTGCATGACCTGTCCATAACCAGCAGTCGCTTCAATGGCATGTCCAATCGTGTGACCGAAGTTGAGGTAGAGTCTGACACCGTTGTCTAATTCATCTTCGACAACGACCTTGCGTTTGACTTCGCAGGAGTGGTAGATGATGTAGTCAGCGTTCTCTAATATGCTTTCGACAGATCCGTCAAGTTGAGCTAGTTTTTCCCAGAGTTCAAGGTCATCGATTAGGCCGTATTTAACCACCTCGCCCATTCCTTCAATCAATTCTCGTTTGCCAAGTGTTTTGAGGGTATCAGGATCAATTAAAACGCCGTCAGGCTGGCAGAAGGTACCTACCATATTTTTTGCAAATGGTGTGTTCACGCCAGTTTTTCCTCCGATAGAGGAATCAACCTGGGCAGTCAAGCTAGTTGGAATTTGTAGAAAATGGATGCCACGCATATAGGTTGAGGCAACAAAGCCAGCCAAATCACCAACGACTCCCCCACCGAGAGCAATGATTCCGTCACTACGTGTCATGCCATTTTTTACGAGAAATTCGTAAGCCTGATTGACAGTGTCAAGATTTTTTGATGCTTCACCTTCTGGAAATGCAAAGATTATGGTTTCAAATCCAGCGGTTTCCAGACTAGTTTGAACGGTGGCAGCATAAAGGGAACCAACATGATCATCTGTGATAATGGCGATCTTCTGAGGTTTCCAAAGTTCTTTGACCCATGCACCTGTCTGTGCTAAACTTCCTCTTTGAATGAGGATGTCGTAGGGATTGTTGGGAAGATTGACGGTCAGTTTCATCAGATTTCCTCTCTATTTGATGTCGTATTTTTGGACTAATTGATCCCAAATCAAGTCAGTCGGCATTTCCTTACCAGTCCAGGCTTGGAAAGCTTCAGCTGCTTGAAAGAGTAGCATGCCCAATCCGTTAATAGTAGGGTTGCCTTGTGACTGGGCAAGTTTCAATAAAGGTGTTTCAAATGGTTGGTAAATCACATCTGCAACCAAGAGCTTTTCTGGGAATTGTAGGCTGGCAGGGACAGGTAAAGAAACTCCGTCCATACCGACACTGGTACCGTTGACCAACAAGTCTGACTTGGTAATTTCTTCTTGCATTAACTGGCTGTCGTCGTTGGCTAGGACCTTCATGGGCACTCCAGTAGCTTGAGCAATTGGTGCAATACTCGCCTGTGTTCTTTCCAAGCTTTGTTGGCGGCAGAAAATCGTAATTTCCTTGGCCCCATCTAGAGCAGCCTGAGCAATGATAGCGGTAGAAGCACCACCACCTCCAAGAATGGTTAGGCGTTTGTTGTCTACTTGAAATCCTCTTAAATTTTCCAAGCTCTTGAAAAATCCAATGCCGTCAGTATTGTGCCCTATTAGCTTTCCATCCTGATGAATAACGGTATTGACAGCTCCAATCAAGCGAGCAGAGTCAGTCAGGCTATCGAGATACGGGATGACAGCCTGTTTATAGGGCATGGACAGGTTGATACCAAACATATCATATCGTTTGATATTTTCAAGCGTAACGGCCAAGTCTTCCTCTGGAATTTCCCAAGCAACATATACTCCATTTACACCTGTATCTTGAAAAGCCAGATTATGAATAAAGGGGGAAATTGAATGTTTGATTGGCTTGGCTACAACAGCAGCTAAGCGAGTATATCCATCAATAGTCACAGGTTTCCTCCATTTTTCATCTGATTTTAGTTAAGTTGTGTTTATAAAGTTTGGTGGATTTCACGGATAAGGGCTTCCGTTTTGTCCCAGCCCAAGCAAGGGTCGGTAATGGATTTGCCAAACACCTCGGGGCTATCTTGACGGCCGTCTTCCAAGTAGGATTCAATCATGAAACCACGGACAAATTTGCGAATGGATTCGTTCCAAGCCCGATTGATGAGGGTTTGACGGACGATACGGATTTGTTCCAGGTAATTTTTTCCAGAATTATCATGGTTGGTATCAATCACGATAAATGGATTTTGTAGACCAAACTGTTCATACTGTTTGATAGTTTTTAAGAGAATATCATAGTAGTAGTTTGGCTCATAAGTACCTTGTTCGGTTGTGGCACCGCGTAAAATGGCATGGGCAAGTGGATTGCCGTCTGTATCAACTTCGGCATCACGATAGATAAAGTTTTGTTTGTTTTGGGCAGCGTAGATACCGTTGAACATGACTTTAAGATTGCCAGAAGTAGGGTTTTTCATACCCGTCGGCATATCAATACCGGAAGCTACAAAACGGTGCTCTTGATCTTCGACTGAGCGGGCTCCGATGGCATGGTAGGATACCAAATCTTCCACCAGTGGATAGTTGGCAGAGTAGAGCATCTCGTCGGCTGTTGTTAGACCTGTTTCTGTAATGACACGGTAGTGCAGGTTACGAACAGCGGCGATACCGTTGATGAGGTCTGGTAATTTAGAAGTATCTGGCTGGTGGACCAGTCCTTTATAGCCTTCGCCATTGGTTCGTGGTTTGGCAGTATAGACACGCATAACCATGAAGATTTTGTCTTTGACTTCATCTTGAAGCTTGGACAAGCGATTGGCGTATTCTAATACCGCTTCTTCATTGTCAGAAGAACACGGACCAATGACCAAGAGCAAACGGTCATCTTCGCCTCGGATAATGCCTTTCAGTTCTTCATCACGCTGATTTTTTGCAGCTAGAAAGTCTCCTTTGAGCTTTGAAAGCTCTTTTACTTTATCAATGTCTAAACTGGTGCTACGTTTGTGGATTCCCATAGTTTTTTCCTATCTGTTGTAAATTTCTCGGATGAGTTCTTGTGTTTTTTCCCAGCCAAGGCAAGGGTCTGTGATGGATTTGCCGTAAATATCTGGATTATCTTGGCGACCATCTTCAATATAAGATTCAATCATGAATCCACGAACATAGTTGCGAATGGATTCATTCCAATCACGGTTAATCAAGGTTTGACGAACAATACGGATTTGTTCCATGTAGTTCTTACCTGAGTTATCATGGTTGGTATCAATAATGATAAATGGATTTTTCAAGCCAAATTGGTCATAGATTTCAATGGTTTCCAAGAGATTGTCGTAGTAGTAGTTTGGCAAATATTTACCGTTTTCATCGACTGCGCCACGAAGGATAACGTGGGCAAGTGGGTTGCCAGATGTTTCAACTTCCGTATTATTGAATAAGAAAGATTGTTTCTTCTGAGCGGCAAAAAGACCGTTGAACATGACTTTGAGGTTACCAGATGTCGGATTCTTAAGACCAGTTGGAACGTCGATCCCTGATGCAACAAAGCGATGTTGTTGATTTTCAACCGAACGAGCTCCGATTGCGATGTAGGAAACCAAGTCATCAACCAATGGCAGGTTTTCTGGATAAAGCATTTCATCTGCGGTTGTCAATCCAGTTTCGGTAATGACGCGGTAGTGCAAATTACGCACAGCCTTGATACCGTTGATTAAGCTTGGTGCGGCATCTGTATCAGGTTGGTGCATGAGACCCTTGTAGCCATCACCATTTGTACGTGGTTTGGCAGTGTAGACCCGCATGACCATAAAAATTTTATCCTTGACTTCTTCTTGAAGTTTGGCCAAACGGTGTGCATAGTCCAAGACGGCCTCTTCATTGTCAGATGAACATGGGCCGATGACCAAGAGAAGTCGGTCATCTTCACCTTTTAAAATAGCCTCAAGCTCACGGTCACGAGCTTGTTTCTTGGCAAGTGTTTCTGGAGAAAGTTTAGAATGCTCTCGTACTTGATTGATGTCAATTTTTTCACTGATTGGTGTAAACAATAGATTTTCCTCTTTCATTAGTAGATTTTTTCAATTATACCATGATTTCTGAGATTTTTAAACAAAGATATGGGATTTCAAGCGTAATTTACAGTAAATTCTGAAAATTCAACCAAAATAACAAATTTATTGTTAAATCTCGACGATTATTGTCACATTAGTCTGAAAATTTTTTGTAATTATGGTAGAATGAAACTAATACTATTTTGAGGTAAAGTCATGAAACTGAGAGTTAATGTAGAAAATTTACAAGGAACAATCCGAGTTCCAGGTGATAAATCCATCAGCCACCGTTCGATTATTTTTGGTTCGATTGCTAAAGGTGTTACTAAGGTATATGATATCTTGCGAGGTGAGGATGTTCTATCAACCATGCAAGTTTTCCGTGAGCTAGGTGTCAAAATAGAAGATAAAGGTGATGTGGTTGAAGTACATGGTGTTGGTTTCGATGGTCTTCAAGCACCTCAAAATGCCTTAGATATGGGGAATTCAGGGACATCTATTCGCTTAATTTCTGGTGTTTTAGCTGGTCAGGACTTTGAAGCGACTATGTTTGGTGACGATTCTCTTTCTAAACGGCCAATGGATCGTGTGACCATTCCTCTTAGTCAAATGGGTGTGGAGATTACAGGACAGACCGTTCGTGATTTGCCACCTCTGGTCATCAAGGGTAGCAAGAATTTACAACCAATTAACTACCAACTCCCTGTAGCATCAGCCCAAGTCAAGTCTGCTCTGCTATTTGCAGCCTTACAAGCTGAAGGCGAAAGTGTTATCATTGAAAAAGAGTTGACACGCAATCACACGGAAGACATGATTGTTCAGTTTGGCGGTGAGTTGACGGTCAATGGCAAGGAAATTCGTATCCAAGGTGGTCAAGAATTTACAGCCCAAGAGATTACGGTTCCGGGCGATATTTCAAGTGCGGCCTTTTGGTTAGTAGCTGGTTTGATGGTTCCAAATTCCAAGATTGTTTTGGAGAATGTTGGTATCAATGAAACACGTACTGGAATTTTAGATGTTATCAAGGCCATGGGTGGTCAGATGACGCTTTCAGATATTGATGAGATTGCAAAATCTGCGACCATTACGGTGGAAACTTCTGACTTGCAAGGGACAGAGATTGCAGGCGACTTGATTCCACGCTTGATTGATGAATTGCCGATTATTGCGCTTTTAGCGACTCAAGCAAATGGCACAACGATTATCCGTGATGCCGAAGAACTCAAGGTCAAGGAAACAGACCGTATTCAAGTGGTAGCAGATGCCCTAAATAGTATGGGAGCGAACATTGAGCCGACCGCAGACGGTATGATTATTCATGGTCCGACTGCCTTACACGGTGCGACGGTCAATACCTTCGGTGACCACCGCATTGGGATGATGACAGCTATTGCGGCCCTTTTGGCCAAGGATGGAGAAGTGGAGTTGGAAAGAGCGGAAGCGATTAACACGAGTTACCCAGCCTTCTTTGACCACTTAAATAGTTTGATAGACTAGGAGAAATTATGCCAATCGTTTTACTTGGATTTATGGGAGTAGGAAAAACCACCACTGCAAATTTGCTAAATCTACCTGTTTACGATATGGACCAAATCATTGAAGAACGAATTGGCATGTCCATTGCAGATTATTTCAGTCTTGAGGGTGAAGCAGCCTTTCGTCAAGTTGAAACGGAAGTCTTGAAAGAATTGTTGACCTTGCCTGCTGATTGCCTTGTGTCAACAGGTGGCGGGGTGGTCAAATCCGAAGAAAATCGTCAGTTGTTGCAAGAAAATAAGGAAAACAATGTCTTATTAACGGCATCGTTTGAAGTTGCCTATAAGCGAATTAACCAGGACAAACAATCCAAACGTCCTCTCTTTTTACAACATAGCAAGGACGAATTTGAAACCATTTATCGAGAACGAATGTCCCTCTATCAAGGATTGGCAGGTAGAGTCATCAATACGGACGAACTAAGTCCAGAACAAGTAGCAAGGAAAATTCTATGCAAGTAGCTTACTTAGGACCTCGTGGTTCTTTCACGCATCAGGTTGCCCAACAAGCCTTTCCAAATGCTGATTTGCAGGCTTTTGGGACCATTACAGAAGTAATTAAAGCCTATGAGATGGGGCAGGTTGTCTATTCTGTGATTCCAGTTGAAAATTCGATTGAAGGAAGTGTGCATGAAACCATTGATTACCTCTTTCATCAGGCAGAAATCCATGCGGTTGCAGAAATCATTCAACCTATTGCGCAACAGTTATTAGCGACTGCTACCGATAAATCAATCGAGGTTATCTACTCACATCCACAAGCCATTGCACAAGGAAAGAAGTATATCATAGAACATTTTCCTCTAGCAAGGATAGAGGTGACAGCCAGTACAGCCTATGCAGCACGCTTTGTAGCGGAGCAACCTGATCAGCCTTTTGCGGCTATTGCACCACAAGCAGCAGCAGAGGAATATGGCTTGGAGGTCATTGCCAAGGATATTCAGGAAATGAGTGAGAATTTTACACGATTTTGGATTTTAGGGACAGAAGCACCGAGTTTGGCCTTACAGGAGGGGACTAAAAAAGCCAGCCTTGCCTTGACCCTACCTGATAATTTGCCAGGTGCTCTTTACAAAGCGATGTCTGTTTTTTCGTGGAGAGGGATTAGCTTGACAAAAATTGAAAGCCGACCATTGAAAACAGCATTGGGTGAATATTTTTTCATTTTAGATGTTGAAAATCAATCTGAGGACCTATTAGCTTATTCCCTTGAAGAATTGACGAGTTTGGGAATATCATGTAAAATATTAGGTAATTATCTGGTCTATATTGCCAGTTAGGACGCATTTATAAGAATGAAAGAAAAAAAAAGTATTTTAACTCATCATGAGGAATTAAGGTTAGATTATTTACAAAAAAATATACACTATCTAAATGACAAAGAACGTAGAGAATTGGATTATTTAGTTTATAAAAAAGGATTGAGGAAAAGGCATAGTCAATCTAAATTGTCCAACCCTAAATCCATTGTAATATCAAATCCAGATTCAACAGATGACAGTGGAAATAGTTATGAAAGTGCAAATGATTCGGCCAATTTGCCGGAATATCCGAGTCAAAAATCTAGGAGAAAAAAATCTTCTACAAATCTTTCTAGATTTATTTCAAGTAAAAATCCACAGTCAAGTATTTCGAAAAGAAATAGACTTAGTTCTTTTAAAAAAATAATTACTTGTATTTTTCTGTTTTTTGTGCTTTTTATTCTTGCTTTAGGTTTTAATTTTTTCAAAGGAATGAATAGCGTAAGTGAGAAACCTGTGACAGAAGTATTTAATGGAGAATCTACCTTAAATGGAACAAATATATTAATTCTTGGTACTGATGGTCGTTCAGGTGAAAGTTCAGAAGATACAAGAACAGACACTATTATGGTATTAAATGTTAATAATAATGAGAATAAACTCAAACTCGTGAGTTTTATGAGGGATACTCTAGTTAACATTGAAGGATATGAGTATAAAATAAATACAGCATATAGTTTAGGTGAACAGGAAAATAAACAGGGGGCAGAAGCTGTTCGTCAGGTTTTGAAAGATAACTTTGATATTGACATTCAGTACTATGCTATGGTTGACTTTGCCACCTTTGCTACAACTATTGACACCCTATTTCCTGAAGGTGTGACGATTGATGCTCAATTTTCAACGATAAATGGTGAGGTCGTTAGTTCTGTAGAGGTTCCAAACGATTTGCAACTTGAAGAAAATGCCCCAGCCTACCAGACTATTCAAGTTGGTGTTCAGCAAATGGATGGCAAAACATTGCTTAACTATGCGCGTTACCGTTCGGATGATGAAGGAGATTTTGGTCGAACCAGACGCCAACAGCAAGTGTTATCAGCTGTAATGACTCAGTCTAAAAATCCAATGAAATTATTCTCAGGTGCGGAAGCAATAGGTAAAGTCATGGCGATGACTCCGACAACTGTTCCGCAAAGCTTTATGTGGCTTCAAGGTCCCGGAGTGATTCTTGATGCTGCTAATGGCATTGAGCAGCTTACCATTCCAGAAAATGGGGATTGGATTGACGACTATGATATGTATGGCGGTATGGCTTTACGTGTCGATTTTGAAAAATACCAACAACGCCTTGCCGATTTGGGTTTCCGATAGAAAATATGATATACTAGAAAGTGACTTCGGTCACTTTTTTAGTGCCCAAATTAGAAAGTAGTAACTATGTTAAAGAAGAATGAAATTGTTGAAGTAGAAATTGTAGACCTGACCCATGAGGGACAGGGGGTTGCCAAGCTGGATGGTTTTGTCTTTTTTGTAGACAATGCTCTTCCAGGCGAGAAAATTTCCATGCGAATTTTGAAGCTCAAAAAAAATATTGGTTTTGGTAAGGTGGAAGAATGGCAGAGCTTCTCACCAGACCGTAATCAAGACCTGGATTTGACCTATCTGAGAACGGGTATTGCAGACTTGGGGCATTTGAACTACCCAGCCCAGCTTGAATTTAAGAAAAAGCAAGTTGAAAATATTCTACGCAAGATTGCTGGTATTACAGAAATAGAAGTAGAACATACTCTTGGTATGGACAATCCACTTGCCTATCGAAACAAGGCGGCAGTTCCTGTTCGCCGAGTTAATGGCCAATTGGAAACTGGTTTTTTCCGTAAGAACTCTCATGATTTGGTACCGATTGAAGATTTTTATATCCAGCATAAGGAAATCGATGCCTTGATTCTTGCGACTCGTGATTTATTGAGAAAGTTAGACTTGAAGCCTTACGATGAGAAAGAACAGACAGGACTGATCCGTAATATCGTCGTTCGTCGTGGTCATTATTCTGGCCAGTTGATGCTGATTTTGGTCACAACTAGACCAAAGATTTTCCGTGTTGAAACCCTTATTGAGCGTTTGACAAACCAGTTTCCAAATCTAGTTTCTATTATCCAGAATATCAATGACCAGAATACCAATGCGATTTTTGGACAAGAATTTCGTCTGTTGCATGGCAGTGAAACCATTGTCGACACCATGTTGGGCAATGAATATGAGATTTCAGCTCCGTCATTCTATCAAGTCAATACAGAAATGGCGGAAAAACTCTACCAGACTGCTATTGATTTCGCAGAATTGTCGACAGATGATGTCGTGATTGATGCCTATTCAGGTATTGGGACAATTGGTCTGTCCTTTGCAAAACAAGTAAAGCATGTTTATGGTGTAGAAGTCGTTGAAAAGGCTGTCCTTGATAGCCAGAAAAATGCTGCTCGAAATGAGATTGACAATGCGACCTATGTTTGTGATAGTGCCGAATCTGCAATGAAAAATTGGGTGGCAGATGGTATCAAACCGACAGTCATCTTTGTTGATCCTCCAAGAAAAGGTTTGACAGAAAGCTTCATCAGGGCAAGTAGCTCGGTAGCTCCAGAGAAAATCGTTTACATCTCTTGTAATGCGGCAACTATGGCGCGTGATATCAAGCTCTACGAGGAATTGGGCTATAGATTGACCAAGGTGCGGCCAGTGGATCTTTTTCCGAGTACGCATCACGTCGAGGTAGTTGGTCTGCTGGTGAAAGCCTAGAAACCTTTGAACGAAAGCATTATTAAAGGCCTTGGAGACAAGGCTTTTTGTTATGTGGTGGGGAAGTATTAGAGTAAGTAAATTTTTGGAGTGAGTAGAAGTGATAGCTAGAAATTATCCCATTCTATTTCCATTTACCCTGTGGGTACGTGTTTATTTCCATTGACAAGGAGTTTGTGGGAATAGAAAGGTCCCCACTTTTCTATGAAATCCAAGCAAGGTTTGGTCAAGAGAAATTGGATATCTTACAGTAACTAGAATTTCATTCAACGAGTGGAAAATTTTTTAGTAATTGATACAGATCGTTCTCATTGTCCGCAGCTGACGAGCGCTGTTGATGAAATTTACGAAGGGATAGTGGCGTTTGCCCATACTTTTTTTTAAACGCTCTTGTGAACACATCGTGGTTATTAAAACCACATAAAGAACTGATTCTTTCGATTGGAATCGTTGTTGTACTTAATAATTCAGAAGCGTAAGTCGTACGGAGATTTGTAAGATATTCTTTCAGAGAAATATTCATACTTTGTTTAAAAGTTTTTGATAGATAGCTTCGATTAAAGACTAGAGAATCGCTAATATCTTGAATTGAGATTGGTTTATTAAAATTTTTAATGAGGTAGTCTAATACGTTTACAATAATAGGATTTACAAGCTTGTTTTCCAAATGAGATAGTTTACTTATCTGACTTGAAAGAACGGATAGAAACTGATAGATGCTTGCAGTGAGTGAAATGGCACTTGCTACCGAGTCCGATTGTTCTTGTAAACACTTTATCACGAATCTTAGGAAAGGTTCGTAACTAGAAACATTAAAAACAGGACGGTCACTGAACAGCTCCCTGTCAAGTGGACAATGAAATAATAAAAGATTAGGCGGCGGCCTTGTTCCTCATTTCAAGAGGGGCAAGGCCGTTGTTGCGCTCTTGAAAACGTTGGTGATT
>NZ_POPB01000253.1 GCF_002964045.1 Streptococcus suis
ATATTGTTCCGCTGGCCATACCGATGGGAATGACTAAGGCTAAAGTTAAGACGGTAGTGATATTGGTTAGGGCTTGAGCGTGGTCACCAGAAACGAAATAAGTCGTGGTCATGTAGGCTCGATAGCCTGGAACAAGCGGTGCTAGGATAGCAAGTGAAAAAATAACAGATGGTGTTTTAAGTAAAATACTCATGATTTGACTAATGCAAGATCCGATAATTGCTGCAAGGAAGGTTGCAATCAGTACATTAGTTGGTCCTAATAATGAAAGATAGATGAGCTA